>JBBRCV010000186.1:0-10837 GCA_038204505.1 Elainellales cyanobacterium | reverse complement strand
GTCCTGTCCCCGGAGCTTTGTCCAGGCAGATTCTAGGCGATCGGCAAGAGCATCAAACATAAGGCGTTCGCGGCAGTGTATTTGCAGCAGAGATAAAACTTCTCTACTATTTTAGAGATTTCTGGTCAAAAGGATGAGGTTCTTTGGTAAGCGATCGGAGAATATATGGTCAAAAGGATGAGGTTCTTTGGTAAGTACTCAGAGAATAGAGTTTTGATATAAAATTCTATCAATAGTCTGAACCAAAAGGATTGAACACTATGGCATTTACACAATCTCCCTTACCCTACGACCCAGGCGCGCTTGAGCCACACCACATGTCAGCGCGTACATTTGAGTTGCACTACGGCAAGCACCACGCAGCCTATGTAGCAAACCTAAACAACTTGGTCAAAGATACGCCAATGGCTGATATGCCGCTTGAGGAAGTGATCAAAACAAGTTTTGGTGATGCAGATAAGGCGGGCATTTTTAACAACGCGGCTCAGGTTTGGAATCACACTTTCTTTTGGAGCAGCATGAAGCCCGATGGCGGCGGTACACCATCGGGCGCTTTGGCGGCAAAAATTGATAGTGACCTGGGTGGATTTGAAAAACTTAAGGAAGCTTTCAAAGCTGCTGCTACGACTCAGTTTGGGAGCGGTTGGGCTTGGCTGGTGCTGGATAAGGGCGCTCTAAAAGTAACCAAGACAGGCAATGCTGAGAACCCCTTGGTTCATGGGCAAACGCCCTTGCTGACGCTAGATGTGTGGGAACATGCCTACTACGTTGATTTCCAAAACCGTAGACCTGACTTTATTTCCAATTATTTGGATCAGTTGGTGAACTGGGATTTTGCTGACCATAACTTGACGGCTTGCGGCTAGGGGTAGAGCCTCTAGTTTTAAGGTTATCGAAGAGTTTTAAGGCGATCGAAGAATCTGAACCGAGGCGTTTCTAAGCGTCTCGGTTTATTGTTTTATTGGCTATAGCGTTTCCTGATCTTGTGAGATATGACAAGGGGCTGAAGCCGCTTGTTCTACAAGCCGAGATATAGCTCATCTGTTCAGGAATTGCTATATCTTAAAGGGCAACTTCAACACTCTGCTGACCTCTGGATTTCTGACCTATGAGTATAGATAGCGAAGATCTGGCAAGATATTTAGAAGCTACCGATAGTATTTCTAAACCTTGGCTTTTAGCTCAGCTTCGTCTTCAAAAGCTTGCAGAGCGCCGTTCTGGGTTGACACCTGAACAGTATGAAGCCGAGATTGCTGACATTCACCAAGATGTGATGAATTTGGGTGAGTGGTGGAAAGGGATTGAGGATGAAGAATTTTGACGACCCCCTGGGGGTATCTCGAAGAGCGCGCCTTAACCTGTTCTTTGACTGTCTCTGCTAAAGTTGCTAATCCCTATGCCGTTACGATCCATGCCCCGAGTCAAAAAAGCTGTGCCAGAAGAAATCAACTTAACTAGTCCACAGTATTACTTTAACCGCGAGTTGAGCTGGCTAGAATTCAACAGCCGCGTTTTGCATGAAGCTTTTGACCCGCGCACGCTTCTGCTGGAGCGGCTGAAGTTTATGGCGATTTTTAGCTCTAACTTAGACGAGTTTTTTATGGTGCGGGTGGCGGCACTGAAGCAGCAAGTGGAGGCAGAGGTGCATCAACTCTCGCCCGATGGGCGATCGCCCGAAGCCCAAGTTGAGGCGATCGCCAGTCGCCTGCGCCCGATGGCACAGCAGCAAGACCGCCACTTTCAGGAGGCAATCCGCCCTCAGCTTGCCGCCAAAGGGATTTATTTGCTGAACTATATCGATCTCAATCAAGAGCAACGGCTTTATCTGCAAACTTACTTTGAAGAACAAATCTTTCCCGTCTTAACTCCTTTAGCGGTTGATCCGGGGCATCCTTTTCCGCATATTTCTAACCTCAGCCTCAATTTGGCAGTTGTGGTTAAGGATGTGGAGACGAAAGAGGAGCATTTTGCCAGGGTTAAGGTGCCCGATGTGTTGCCTCGGTTCATCGTTTTGCCCCCAGATTTGCAGGTCGAGGTGAAGGGGCGATCGACTATTTGGACGGGCATTCCTTTGGAGCAAGTGATCGCTCACAACCTGAAGTTTTTGTTTGTGGGGATGGATATTTTGGAATATTATCCATTTCGCATTACCCGCAACGCAGATTTTGAGCTAGAAGAAGATGAAGCAGATGATTTATTGCAGGCAATTGAGCAAGAAATCCGCAAGCGACGTTTGGGCGGTATGGCGGTGCGGATGGAGATTCAAGCCACTACTCCTGACTCGATTCGCCAAACTTTAAAGGAAGAGTTGGAACTGACTGAGAGCGACATTTACGAGGTCGAAGGGCTGTTAGGGCTAGGGGACTTAATGGCGTTGATGGCGCTGCCTGTCCCTAAACTTAAAGACACTCCTCGGACTGTGATTACGCCGCCGCGTCTGCGGAGAACGAATGAGTTAACGCCCGAAAAACTGGCAGTCCCGACCGAGGAGAAGGAAGATATTTTCTCGGTGATTCGTCGAGGTGATGTTTTTTTGCATCATCCTTACTTTTCTTTTGGCAGATCGGTGCAGACGTTTATTACGCAGGCGGCGTTTGACCCGAACGTGCTGGCGATTAAGATGACCTTATATCGCACCGCTGGCGATTCTCCAATTATTGGTGCCCTGATGTCTGCTGCCGAGAATGGGAAGCAGGTGGCGGTGCTGGTGGAGCTAAAAGCTCGGTTTGATGAGGAGAACAACATTCACCGGGCGCGCAAGCTAGAAAGTTCGGGTGTGCATGTGGTTTATGGCTTGATGGGGTTGAAGACTCATACTAAGGTGATTTTGGTGGTTCGTCGGGAGGGCGATCGCATCCGTCGTTATTTCCATATTGGTACGGGCAACTACAACCACAAAACTGCTCGGCTCTATACCGATGTGGGTTTGTTTAGCTGTCGAGAAGACCTGGGAGCTGATTTAACGGATTTGTTTAATTATTTGACAGGTTATTCGCGGCAACAAAGCTATCGCAAATTGTTAGTGGCTCCGGTAAATTTGCGCGATCGCATGGTGGCGTTGATTCAGCGAGAAATTGAGCACGCTCAGGGCGATCGTCATGCTCGTATTGTGGCAAAAATGAATGCCCTGGTTGATCCGCAAATGATCCAAGCCCTTTACCGAGCTTCTCAAGCGGGTGTTAAAGTTGACCTGATCATTCGTGGCATCTGTTGTCTTCGCCCTGGACTTCCTGGCGTGAGCGATAACATTAAGGTGATCAGTATTGTGGGGCGATATTTAGAACACTCGCGGATCTTTTACTTCAATAATGATGGACAGGAAGAAGTTCTGATTGGCAGCGCTGACTGGATGCCTCGTAACCTCGATCGCCGGGTCGAAGTGATCACACCCATTGAAGACCCAGAAATTGCCAAAGACATCCAAGAGATCTTAGGGATTATGCTGGCAGATAACCGCCACGCTTGGGATTTACAACCCGATGGGCACTACGTTCAGCGCCGACCTAGCTCACCCGCAGCCGAGCAAGACTCGCAGACGGTGTTTATGGAGACGGCAGTACAAACGGGCGCACAGACTGCCATACAGACAATGAGCGGACAGTTACAGAGAAATCAGCAAGGGGATAGTTGAGCTAATCGTCGTTTAGTTTGCAATCTTGAAAAACTCAGAAGGCTTTGTGAACAAGGGGCTTAAGCCCCTTGCCGCTGTAACTTGGACGCACATCAGCTTACCAATCAGTTTACCAAGGCGATCGATGCTCAGCTTGATGTGATTTAGTTCAAGTTGGTATCAATACTTGCTTGAAGTGAGGCAAGACTCAGAGTAGGCTAAAATTCAGATTAAGTTTTATCGGCTGGGGGAAATCGCGTGGTTAGTTTGGACTCAGAGCAACTTGAGCAACTCAAGACAATTGGCACATTTCTGGGCGAAGTGCGCGAAGAGGAAGGGCGAACCTTGGAGGATATTGCCACTAAGACTTATATTCCGCTGCGATTGTTGAAGGCGATCGAGGCGGGGCAAGAACAAATTTTACCTGAACCTGTTTTTGTCCAAGGCTTTATTCGGCGCTATGGCGATGCCCTAGGATTAGATGGCAATGAACTGTCTAAACGGTTCCCAGTCACCGCAGCCCCGATGACATCAGCCTTTACAGCTAACCAAGAATCTAGAACCAGTCTGCCTGATCCTGAGCCAGGTGCCGCCTATGTTCCCGCGACGAACGTGTGGCAGCCCGCAGAGCTGCCTTCTTCTCGTCCCCCTTATCGACTCATTGGCGGCATTGCTCTGGTAGCTTTGGCAGGACTTGTGTTTGGGGTAATTTTGCCTCGACTAAAGCCCAGCGCCCCGATCGCCAAGGCTCCTGTTTCTCAGTCTCAAACAGTTAAGCCTGATACGGCTCCTTCTGTTGCTCCAGTTTCCTCGCCTGCGGCATCTGCTCCAGAGACTTCTGTTACTGCTAGTCCTAAGCCATCTGTGGCGGCGATCGCCTCTCCTACTGATGCTAGTGCTCCGGTCTCTGTTGATCTGAATTTAACAGATAGGGCATGGGTACAAGTCGTAGTAGATGGCACTGTGAAGTATGAAGGGATTTTAGAAAAAGGTGCCCAACAGAGTTGGTCGGGGAAGGAATCGATTATAGTCTCGTCGGGTAATGCAGGCGCGGTTTCGGTTGCCTTTAACAAAGGGGCAGCTAAAACGATGGGTAAGTTGGGTCAAGTCGAAGAAAAAACTTATACGGCGAAGGGTCTTCAGTAAGCAATCTGGGCTTAGATGCCTTCAAATATCTTTCTGTGGCGATCGAACTTGTCTACAACTTTTTCCGAATCTGAATTATCTAAATTTGGACTAAAGCCCTATGGGTTTATATAGCCATACTCATCTTTGTTAGACAAGGGGCTTAAGTCCTATGCCATTGGCGTAGTGCTATATCAGCAATTAACCTAATCTAAATCTCTCCTTGTAGGTTCGATAGCGAATTCTTAATGTTGTGATGGGATGCTGTGGTTGCATCGTAGTCAGGGTGTATGAATTACATTTTTTCAATTGTAATCGGTGACACATAAGTCACCGTCTTTTTCGTTTGTGCATTTTACTCCCTGAATTGAAAAACATGACAGAACTTAAAGGATTTGCTTCTCTACCTGCGGATACTTTTGCGGCTGGTCCTCAGTCAGGTAATTACCTAACAACCAACCGGAATGCTCCTTTTGCAAGTCAACCTGTACAAGGATTGAGTGGGGTGCAATTTGCCGATCAAGATTCGTTTTGGTTTCTGCCAGACAATGGGTTTGGAGCTAGGACGAATAGTGCAGATTTTTTACTGCGAATTTACCGAGTTGACCCTAATTATCGGGGTGTAGAAGCTGGTGATGGCAGTGTAAATGTACGTAATTTTATTCAGCTTGCCGACCCAGATCAGAAGGTGCCGTTCAAGATTACGAATGACGGGACGGCGGAGCGGTTGCTGACGGGAGCGGACTTTGATATTGAGTCGTTTGTTTTAGCGGCAGATGGCACGATTTGGGTTGGGGATGAATTTGGTCCTTATTTACTGCATTTTGATACGTCTGGGAAACTGTTGGATGCGCCCGTTGCAACTCCCAATTTCTCTAACTTTAAGACGTTGAGTGGTCAAGCGCCTTTGGTAATTGGACATCGGGGAGCGGCTGGAGAGCGTCCGGAGCATACGTTGGCTTCTTATACGTTGGCGATCGCCCGTGGCGCTGATTTCATTGAGCCAGATTTGGTTTCTACTAAAGATGGTGTGCTGGTTGCTCGTCACGAAAACGAAATTTCTGGTACAACCAACGTTGCAGATCACCCAGAGTTCGCCGATCGCAAAGCCACAAAAAACATTGATGGCGTTTCTTACACAGGTTGGTTTGTCGAGGATTTTACATTAGCTGAAATCAAAACGCTCCGGGCAAAAGAACGTTTGGCGTTCCGCGATCAATCTTATAACGGTCAGTTTGAGATTCCAACGCTGCAAGAAATAATTGATCTGGCGAAGCAGAAGAGCATTGAGACGGGGCGGACGCTTGGGATTTATCCTGAAACGAAGCACCCAACTTATCACGATTCGATTGGGCTTTCGTTGGAAGAGCCGCTGGTTAAAATTCTGAAGGCGAATGGACTAGATAAAAAGGATTCTGCGGTCTTTATTCAATCTTTTGAGGTTGGCAACCTGAAGGAGTTGAATACGCTGATTGACGTGCCTTTAGTACAGCTTTTGGATGCTGAAGATGTAGCGTTGGATGGAACGCTGATTGAAATTCGTCCGGCTGATTTTGTGGCGAGTGGTGATCAACGGACGTATGGGGATTTGCGATCGCCTGAAGGACTGAAGGAAATTGCGACTTATGCTGATGGCATTGGTCCTTGGAAACGCATGATTGTTTCAGTAAAGGGAACGGATGCGGATGGCGATGGGGAGGCGGATGATGTTAATAAAGATGGATCGGTGAACGATGCCGACAAGACAACGACTGCGCCGACAACGTTGATCCAGGATGCACACAACGCGGGTTTGCAGGTTCATCCTTATACGTTTAGAAATGAAGCTCGGTATTTAGCAGCAGATTACAAGGGTGATCCGGAGGCGGAGTACAGACAGTTTATTTCGTTGGGTGTGGATGCTTTCTTTAGTGATTTTCCGGGAACCGGAGACAAGGTGAGGGATCAGGCGGCGGCTGATGGGGTGCGATCGCCTGACAATCCGGCTGTGCTAGCTGGAACAAAACTTGCAAATTTGGGAGGCTCTAGAGGCTTCGAGGGGCTGGCGATTAATCCAGATAAGACAAAGCTTTATCCATTGCTGGAAGGCTCTGTGGTCGGTGATCCTAGCAATGCTTTGCGGATTCATCAGTACGATGTGGCTTCTCAGAAGTTTGAAGGATTGGTGGGGTATTACAAGCTGGAAAATTCTGCGAATTCGATCGGAGATTTTACCGTTGTAAATAACAATGAGTACCTGGTGATTGAACGGGATAATAACCAGGCAGATGATGCAAAATTCAAGAAGATCTATAAGGTAGATTTCTCGAAGAAAGATGCAAATGGCTACGTGGCAAAAGAAGAGGTTGCGGATCTTTTGAACATTGCTGATCCTCAGGATCTCAATCAAGACGGTAGCACTACTTATAAGATGCCGTTTCAAACGATCGAGGATGTGTTGGTAATCGACAAAAATACGATTTTAGTTGCTAACGACAACAACTATGGGGCAGTCAACCCGTTCCCGATGGGTAGACCTCCGGCGATCGATAATAATGAGCAAGTTCTGTTGACGTTAGATCAGCCGCTTAACGTTGATCCGAGAGTTGGTTTAGCAGGTTTAAGTAATATTTCAGGTGGCAAGGGCATGACGGGGACAGGAATAGAAACGGGAACAGGAACAGGAACAGGAACGGCAAAGAACGTTATCCTAATGATCGGTGACGGTATGGGCTGGGAAATAGCTCGGGCTGCTGCAATCTATCAGCAAATTCAGGCTGGAAACACGGGTGGCAGTCTTAGCGATTTCTATACCTCTGGTGATGGCAAAGGACTCAGCTTTCAAAACCTGACAGGTTACACGCTGGCAACCACCTACGGAACCACGATCGCGGGTACGAACGGTGTGTTTAGCACGGGTAACTCTGCCCTAGCAACAACCGACTCAGCTACAGCAGGTAGCCCCCTGCTTCCTGGTTTCCAGTTCAATCCTGCGTTTAACCCAGGCACCACTGCAACAGGTGGTGCGACTACTGCTAGTGGTGCAGTTGGAAATTTGGTGGGATACGATACAGTTCGGGGCGGGTTATACCCTTGGGATGCTGGCTACTACGGTGGTACTCCATCTCCTGGCTTCGACAAAGAATATATCAAGGCTAGCTATCCTGACTCGGCAAACACTGCTACTACTTTGTATACCGGAGTTAAGAGCTATAACAATGCGATCGGGGTAGACATTTACGAGCAACCCCTCGAAAGCATTCTAGTTACGTCTGCGCTGGCAGGCAAATCGACAGGTTTAGTGACCTCTGTACCCATTGACCATGCGACCCCTGGTGCAGCCGCAGCAACAGTCAACCGTCGCTCTAAGTACGACACCCCATATCCCGATATAGACAACATTCTGCAACAAGAATTGCGGATCTATCAGCCTACCGTGCTGTTAGGCGGTGGTAATCCGATTTCTATTCCTGCCAATCCATTGCCTGAAGGCGTTGAGCCTCCTCGCGACTTTACCTATATTTCCAAAGAGACCTACGAATATCTACAAGCTAACCCCACTGATAACCGCTACGGTTATACCTTCCTAGAACGGGGCGTGAATGCGGCGGATACGCTAGCTGCTACAGCCGCTGGTCTTGATCCAGAGAAAGGCGATCGCTTGGTCGGCTTGTACGGTGCGCGGGGACAAAACGGCAACTTGCCCGTTCCCTCTGCCAACGGTGACTACAGCACTACGGGTCTAGATCTGTTCTCTGTCAACACTTCTCAAGGTTTAAAGCAAGACTTTTTGAGACCGTTAAACCCTGGTGAAACAGATGACCAGTTCATTACTCGTGAGCGTAATGAAAATCCTACACTGAAAGACCTGACTCTTGCGGCGCTCGACGTGTTAGGTAAGGATAAGGATGGCTTCTGGCTAATGGTGGAAGGCGGCGACATTGACTGGGCCGCCCATGATAATGCGATCGATAACTTGATCGGCAATACGCTGGCTTTCGATAAAGCAGTGAAGTCCACTATTGACTGGATTATGGCGAACGGCGGCTGGGAGAAAAATCAACTGATCGTCACGGCTGACCACGACCACTACCTGACTCTAAATGACAATTTTCCAGCGCTGCTCCAAACCCAGGGTGCAGCAGCACTGACTGAGAACGATGACCCTGCTGGAGCCGGGAACTTCTGGGGTTCTAATATAGACGCGAAGTATGGCTGGGGTAATCACTCTAACCGTACCGTGCCTGTTTACTATCAGGGGGCTGGTTCTGATGTTCTCACTAACTATGTTGGTCAGGATTACAATAGCTATGGCTATCAGATTCCTGGATATGCTGTTGGCGTAGACCAAAGCCAGATTTATCAAACCATGCTGTCAGCAATTACGGGTTCCAGCGCTAAGCCTGACATTACAGGTCTTCAAGTGGTTAATGGCACCGATGTCGATGACATCATCCACACAGGTGAATTTGATGATGTGATCTACGCTGCTGGTGGTAATAACCAGATCTTCGCTAACCAAGGAAATAATACGATATATGCCGAAGATGGCGATGACTTGGCTTATACGGGCACGGGTAACGATCGCTTCTTCCTGAACGGTGGCAACAACACCGCTTTCTCTGGTGCAGGCGATGACTACATTCGTGCTGGCGACGGTAACAATGAAGTGTATACAGGTGCTGGCAATGATGACATTGTGTTAGGCAAAGGCAACAACTTCGTTGATGCTGGTTCTGGTAACGATATCCTTTTTGTGGGTTCCGGTAACAATACCATTCTGGGTGGTGCAGGCAATGACACGATCTATGTGGGTTCTGGTAACAACGTGATTAATGCAGGTGTTGGCGAGGACACTGTTAACGTTGCAAGCGGCAGTAAGAATACCTTCACTCTGAATGCAGGCGTTGGATCAGTTACCATCAACGGCTTCAATTCTGATGCTAAGTTTAAGCTTGGCACAGGTTTGGCTGTGGCTGATGTGAAGTTAACCCTGAGTGGTAATGACACACTGGTTAGCAAGGGTGATGATCTACTAGCGACCTTAGCTGGCACCATTCTTTCAGCTTTGCCTGTTTAATTGAGTCGGTTTAATTGAATCGATTAAGTGATTTAGCGATCGCTCCTATTTAACTAGGGGCGATCGCTTTAGTTATTACCGAATGCTATTGAGATAGTTGGTGCCGCCGAGTTGATCCATTTGGCGCAAAATCCAGTACTGGCGATCGCGTACTGTGGCGGAAGGCTGATCGACTTGGTAAAGTTCGGGACCTGGTAGGACGGCAGCAAGGAGAGCGGATTCGTCACGGCTGAGTTGGTTGGCGGGGTGGTCGAAGAAGTGTTGGCTGGCGGCTTCGACTCCGAAAATTTGGGTGCTGAATTGGGCGATGTTGAGGTAGACCTCTAGGATTCGCTGTTTGCCCCAGAGCCATTCGATTAGAACTGTAAACCAGGCTTCCAAGGCTTTGCGGAAGAGGCTGCGTCCTGACCAAAGGTAGAGATTTTTGGCGACTTGTTGGCTGATGGTACTGGCTCCTCTGAGGTCGCTGCCCTGGTTGTAGTCGGTGATAGCTTGTTGGAGGGCTTCCAAGTCGAAACCATGGTGAGTGGGAAATTGTTGATCTTCTCCGGCGATCGCAGCCAATGACATATCTGGAGAAATTTGGTTATAGGATGTCCAGCGATATTGGTAGGGTTGCTTGTTTTGGAAGACGGATTGCAGCATGAAGCTGGAGGTGGGAAGCGGGAGCCAGCGCCAGGGAAGGACGATGAGGATGGAGAGGATGGTGATGGCGATCGCTAGTTTAATTCCGTTCAACAAGATGCGACGGATGGAGAAGCAACGAAGCCAGCGAAATTTACGATGAGTCACGGGAAATTAAGAAGGCTGGGGATTTTCCTATGATAGTTAGGCTTGAGTAGATTTTGAGTTTTACTACGCCAATTCTTCACTCGGTTTATTTGATCTCCTTTTTTAACTGAGAATGAACAACCCCGCCGCAAGCGGACGGGGTATCGAAATCAGAACAACCTTAATTGCTCATCTCGGTGCAACTTCAGGTATTCATTTCCCTGATTTTTCACATACCTCCCGATCATCCCTTCATCTCCATGCTTTCCGAC
>JBBRCV010000185.1:0-10874 GCA_038204505.1 Elainellales cyanobacterium | reverse complement strand
CAATGCGCCAAAGCGATCGTCCATAATCTTAAACGCCAGTGCCCGCAGCGGCTTCTCAGGATCAACAATAGCAAACGTCCCGGTTTCGTTCCCTTCTAGATCTACTTCAGGCTGAGGTAGAACTTCCATGGGGTTAGGCAGATAGTCCACTACGGCATCCAGCACCAACTGCACGCCCTTGTTTTTGAACGACGAACCGCAGTAGGTTGGGAAAAACTTCAGGTCACGAGTGCCTTTACGAATACACCGCTTGATGTCTTCCATGCTAGGCTCTTCGCCTTCAAGATACTGTTCCATCACAACGTCATCTTGCTCAACCGCGAGTTCAATCAGTTGTTCACGGTAGGTTTCAACAATTTCAGTCATATCAGCAGGGACATCTGTAACAGTGAATCCCAGCGGATCGCCCGACTCGTCCCAGATCCAGGCTTGACGGGTGAGCAAATCGACCATGCCAACGAACTTTTCTTCGATGCCGATCGGCAATACCATGACCAAGGGCTTAGCTCCCAAGATCTTATCGACTTGCTTGACGACCCGGTAAAAGTCAGCGCCTGTGCGATCGAGCTTGTTGATATAGATCAGTCGCGCCACTTTAGAATCGTTAGCATAGCGCCAGTTCGTTTCAGACTGTGGCTCTACGCCGCCTGAACCACAGAAAACCCCAACCCCACCATCCAGCACCTTTAAGGAGCGATAAACTTCAATGGTGAAATCGACGTGACCTGGAGTATCAATGATGTTCAGTTGGTGGTCGTTCCAAAAGCAGGTGGTGGCAGCCGACTGAATGGTAATACCCCGCTCTTGCTCTTGCGCCATGAAGTCTGTTGTTGCTGCTCCCTCGTGAACCTCACCGATTTTGTGGATTTTTCCGGTTAACTTCAGGATTCTTTCAGTGGTGGTGGTTTTGCCAGCATCGACGTGAGCGAAGATGCCAATATTTCGATAGAGAGTGAGATCTTTCATAATTGCTCTGTTAGATTAAATGCAACAAACTGTGGGCGACCACCTGCAAGTGTCACGTAAAGGGATTTCGCTCGTTAGAGCCAGTACAGACTAGATTTTAGTTCCAAGGAAATAAAATCTTTGCTTCTAGCTTGGACAGCATGACTACATTACTAATTGTAAAGTGTGGAAGGGATAAAGGTTAAAGTAGTCTGAAAGATTGGGTATCTTGGCAGCCAAAATATTTCTTGACCTTCTAAAAATACTCGCAAATCACCCTAAAATTTCCACACTAAGCTGCCCACCCCTATCGTTTGGTACGAAGCGCCTTATTTATTCTAGCGAGAGAAGGGCAAATGGTGTTAAGAGGATGTTTGAAGAGTATCAGAAAGTTATGCTGAACCTAGACGGAAACCAACTTACAGGCAAGCAACGTCAAGTTGTGCAGCTTCTACAACAGCGTGCTGCTTTGCAGATACCGCAGGGGGCGCAAATTCCTAGTTTGCACCTCTTTTGTCAGCAGCACGAATTGGACTTTAATTTTGTTAAAGGTTTTTTGCTGAGTGGAACGCTAGATGACTGGGTGCAAGTTCAAGATATCCCTAACGAAACTTGGACACCAACTTCCAAAGGAGAAAGCGGCGAAGTAATCGGCTTTGCTTTGGCAGAAAAACTTTTGCAAGGGATCAATCAACTGGAATTACTCCAAACTCAATTAGGACATGCTTTTAGTCTTCATTACGGGGCGCTGCGGAAGGAAAATGCGGTGGATATGGGCGCGCTCGCTGGAGTTAAGGTCATTGAAATTCTTGATCCCACTGTTTTGGAAAGCTTTCGGCAGCGGCAGGCGGCATTACACGATCTGGCAAGTGCTAACTCTACCGATCGCCATTGGTTAGCCGAACAGGGTTTGATTACGCAATCTGGAGAAATAGATTATGCGCTGGCGATCGCTCCCACCTTACAAAATTTAGTCATTAAGCCCCTGGTTACCAACCTGACCAGCGATCTACTCATTTCAGGTAAATGGCAAGACGTAGAACTGAAGCCCTACAATATTCACGACGATGTTGCCGACGTTGCCTACGGTCGAGCCACGCTGTTGACCCAGTGCATTCAGCGTATCCGCAATATTTTTCTGGGCATGGGATTTGATGAAATGTCGGGGTGCATTGTTGAATCGGCATTCTGGAATTTTGATGTCCTGTTTACGCCCCAAGACCATCCCGCTCGTGAAATTCAAGATACCTTTTACTTAGCCAATCCTGCCACGCTGCCGCTGCCCGATCGCCAGCTCGTTGAGCAGGTCAAACAGGTGCATGAGCAAAGCTATGGCGACGAATGGACAGAGGCGGAGGCAAGTAAAGCCATCTTGCGGGCACACACCACCCCATCAACTGCTCGGCGTTTATATCAAGCGCAGGGGCAAAACGGGAAATACTTTTCCATCGACAAAGTGTTCAGAAACGAGAATGTCGATCGCACCCACTTAGCCGAATTCCACCAAATTGAGGGCGTGGTCATTGGCGAACTTTTGAGCGTTCGTACCCTCATTGGCTACCTGACTTATTTTTATGAACAGCTCGGATTCCAGCAGCTCAAGTTTAAGCCCACTTACAATCCCTACACCGAGCCTTCGCTAGAAGTATATGCCTACCATCCTCCCAGCCAAAAATATTTAGAAGTGGGCAACTCTGGTTTGTTCCGCCCCGAAATGTTGGAGCCGTTGGGCTGTGGCGGCAAATCTACGATCGCATGGGGATTAGGGTTAGAAAGGATCGCCCTAATTTTGTATGACGTAGATAAATTATCAAACTTAGTCGGTCCTGATATTAGTTTGCATTCACCCTAAAAATTTCTATGCCCACCATTTCATTCTCTTTAGAATACTTGCAACGATTAACCCCCGTAACGCCGCAACAGCTTGAACAGCAGGCATTTAACTATGGTTTAGAGGCAACCCTGCATCCTCATACCTTAGAAGTAGAGGTGACTGCCGATCGCCCCGATCTATTGGCAGCAGAAGGGTTTGCTCGTGCTGTCAATATCTATAACGGCAGTGTGCGATCGCTTCCCGCAGCCTTAGAAGACTCCAGGCGAATTGTTAAGGTTGATCCGTCAGTGCGATCGCTCCGTCCGTTTATTGGCGCATTAATTATTGAGAAAGTTGAGCTAGGACAAGCTGGACTAGATGCGTTAATTCAATTCCAGGAAAAGGTGACGCAAACCTTTGGACGACATCGTAAAAAAATTGCAGTTGGGGTTTATGATTTGTCTGCTATCACTGGAACAATTGAATACACAACCGCGCACAAAGATACCTTATCGTTTGTACCAATACACGGTAGTTCTACCCTCACTGCCAGGGAGATCTTGACTCAGCATCCGACAGGCAAACTCTATGCCCATACATTGCCCAAAGGCGATTTTGTGCCTGTTCTACGCGATTCTACTGGGCAGGTTTTATCCATGCCGCCTATCATTAACGCTAATGGAGTGGGCAACGTAACGCCACAAGCGCATAGCTTGTTCATTGATGTGACTGGAACCAGTGCAAAAGCCGTTACCGAAGTCGTTAATATTCTGGCACACAATTTTTTAGACTGTGGGGCGCAAGTTAAGACGGTAACGATCGAATCATCAGATGGGCAAAGCATTACGCCTGATTTACAGCCGAGGGCGATCGCCTTTTCAGCGCGTTTCCTCAACGAAATGGTTGGCACCAACATTGCCAAAAAAGATTTGCATACCTACCTCTCCCGCATGGGGCTAGAAACCACCGGAACCAACATTATTCTGGTGCCCACCTACCGCACCGATATCTTAAGTCAAATCGATATCGCTGGAGACTTAATGGTGGCAGTGGGATTGGACAATCTTAAAGCCGATTTAGGCGTGATCCGGTTTCATACAGGCACCGCTGATCCGCTCAAAGAACTGAGCCATACCGTCGGAGATTGGGCGCAGCGCATGGGCTTAATGGAGGTCAAAAGCTTTATCCTGACCGATCCAGAGATGCTGGCGTTGTTTTCGCCCAATGCCGTCCAAACCGAAAATGCTAAGAGCCGCAGTTACAGCGCCGCTCGTACCACCTTACAAGCAGGGTTGCTAGAAATCCTCTCGCACAACATTAGTGCGCCCAAGCCCCTCAATCTCTACGAAATTGGCGAAGTCCTGCAAGGGTCGGCAACCGGAGAAGTTTATGAAACGCTGTGCTGGAGTTTTGCTAGCCTCGACTCTAAGGCTTCTTTTGCCACTGCAAAGTCCTATATACAAACGTTGTTAAAGGCGTTGAAAATTCCTTACGAGTTAATTGATTGTCAGGAGATGCGTTATATTCCCCACCGAGCAGCAGCGGTGCAGGTTGATGGGCGTATTATCGGACATTTTGGCGAGATTAACCCCGACATTTTGCAGCATTTTTCCTTCCCAGAACCCGTTTGTTCGGGTGAATTAGATTGTCGAGGTTTGAACCTAATTTAGTTAATCTAATTTATTTTTTGCCGTTGCCCAGACCGCTGCTCATCAGAGAGATAATCCAAACGATCGCCCCGGCATATAGCATCTGAATCAAAAATAGGTTATCGCCGCGATCGCTGGCTACTGCCGCTATCGAGTTAGGAATTCGATCAAGCACAGAGTCAGATGTTGACTGGGCAAAAGCCCGATCGCCCCCTCCAGCAGTGAAAGTTAAAAATAAGACAAGCTGCCATAAAAGAACCTGCCTTAAAACAGCACTTCCTGATCCTCGAAGATGCATGGGATTATTCTTAGTACGGGTAAACATCGCTACTTCCTGCGAATGGTAGATATTGAGCGATCGAATGTGCACCCCGACAATTAACCCTGTCTCGATAATTAACCCTACTGTGTGACACAGCACTGGTGAATATACCGACATTATACTCGCGACTGATCTTGCTTGCTTTTTGTAACGTTGAACCCGCTTTTTAGAAACTGTAGCTTTAAATACATTTCAATAGAGTAAAGATCTCTTCACCCCTGTCAACGATCGCTCCGGTCGTTACGCTCTATGCTTTCTCTTCTTTCCGATGCGAACCAAAG
Organism: Elainellales cyanobacterium; assembly: GCA_038204505.1. Classification (GTDB taxonomy): domain Bacteria; phylum Cyanobacteriota; class Cyanobacteriia; order Elainellales; family Elainellaceae; genus Timaviella. Next base: position 5,864 of record JBBRCV010000185.1, on the reverse strand, counting down.
ACTTGAAAAGGCGCTCCGCTACGTTTCCATCCCTGAAGATGCGATCGAGCGCCTTAAGTTTCCCAAAGCTAGCCTCACCGTTTCTATCCCGGTACGGATGGATGATGGGTCGTTAAAAGTATTTCAAGGCTATCGCGTTCGCTATGACGATAGCCGAGGTCCCACTAAGGGCGGCGTTCGCTTTCATCCCAGCGTCAATTTAGACGAAGTGCAATCTCTGGCATTTTGGATGACTTTTAAGTGTGCGGCGCTCAATATTCCATTTGGAGGGGCAAAGGGAGGCATTACTTTAAACCCTAAAGACCTATCGCGGTTTGAATTGGAGAGTTTGAGCCGAGGGTATATCAATGCGATCGCCGACTTTATTGGTCCCGATATCGACATTCCCGCTCCCGACGTTTACACCAACGCCATGATCATGGGCTGGATGATGGATCAGTACAGCATTATTCAACGCCAAATTATTCCGGGTGTGGTGACAGGCAAGCCGATTTCTATGGGAGGGAGTTTGGGCAGAGAAACCGCAACCGCTATGGGAGCTTTCTTTACCATCCAAACGCTTTTACCAAAGTTTGGGCAGCCTCCCCAAGGCACAACCGTTGCCATTCAGGGTTTTGGCAATGCGGGCGCAGTGTTAGCCGAGCTGTTATTTAAGGCAGGCTACAAAGTTGTTGCCGTTAGTGATTCTCAAGGCGGCATCTATGCGCCACAAGGACTGGATATTCCCAGCATTCGGCACGCTAAAGATGCCACTCGCAGCATCAAAGCTGTCTACTGCAAAGGGAGCGTTTGCAACTTGGTAGAACATTCTGCAATCACAAATGCGGAGTTGTTAGAGCTTGAGGTTGATGTGTTGATTCCGGCGGCTCTGGAGAATCAAATTACGGCAGCTAACGCTCATTCCATTAAAGCTCGGTATATTTTTGAAGTGGCGAATGGTCCTGTGACTTCTGAAGCGGATGCAATTTTGGCGGTAAAAGATATTCAGGTGATTCCCGATATTCTTGTGAATGCTGGGGGCGTGACGGTGAGTTATTTTGAATGGGTGCAAAATAAGAGCGGCTTCTATTGGAGCCTGGAAGAAGTTAATCAACGGCTGCAAGACAAGATGATCGAAGAGACTGAGCGGATTTGGGAAACTGCACAGGAGTTGGCGATCGATTTGCGTACTGCGGCATATGTTCATGCCTTAAGTCGTTTGGGTGAGTCGATTCGCGCTAGGGGAACACGGGAGGACTATATCAAATAGTGGCGTTGCTGAATGGGAGGATGAACCTAATTTAAAGCCCCTTTCTTTTAGAGGAGAGCAGGGGAACCAAATTTTCATACTGCAACTTAGCAATGTCAACATCTGCTCTCAAATACTTGTGTAAAAGCTGCCTTTGCCCTTATGCTTATCAACACTGGTTTTTAGTTTTGATACCAGGAAACAGGCTTAAGGTGAGGACGCTGGCTAGAAGTGTATCGAGCACGACTAACCAGCTAACCTGACTTTCTGACGGTGGCAGAAAGCTAGGCTGTAACGATTTTATCGTTTCACCTCGCTAATGTTGCACAAGTTGTTAGGCAACCACGCCTTAAGCTTTTCTTCTCAACCCAACATTAGCGAGGGAAATAGTGATGACTACAGAGTTCAACGAACTGCTGCCCGTTCCGTATGGCGATAAAGCGCAGGTGTGGATAGTTGGATCGCGTGATCAGGTGCTGCACTTGATCAACGAGTTTTACGTTAAGAAGATTGCTAGCGATCGCGTTAATTTCACGCCGATCGTCCCGGCTCCGTTTGCCAGCGGCAAGTACATGAGCGTCTTAGTGCGATAGGTAGAGACTCAGGGGCTACGTGTGTTTATACCGTAGCCCTGATGATGCGATGTGGTCACGTCGAGATATGTGATTTCAAGACTCACAGAATCCGCCTCGTCTTTCTGCTAATTCTTGTTCAAGTTCCTCCTCTGTCAGGAGTTTCATGCCATTGGCGATCGCCCGCTGCCGAATTTCCCAAAGCTTTTTGCCCAAAGAAGTCTGTGGCAAAAACTCTGGTTCCATCTTTGGTGGCTTTAGAGATTGAGCCAGGGCTAGAACTTGCTCTTGTGATTCAAGCGGTAAGTCGCGCCAACACTCAAGGAGAATTTCTTCTTTGCTCATGGCTTGTTAAGGATGCGTCTATTACTGTAATTATAGAATGGGATCATTTCGGAGAATCGGTGATCTAACGCTGGATTTTGATTCGGCTGAATCCACCAAACTTACCTCAGAAAGAAGTCTAGAAAACGTCTCAAAGTCTTCATCTCTCTTAAGATGGATAGTCATTTGGTTAGAGCTGATCAAAAATTATCATGATGAAGGACTTTATAAACCTTGAGTGATATGCCTTTTCATCAAGCTTATGTTGGTATCGAACAACCCGCGATCGGTTGCCTGGTTCGAGAACTTCGGCAAATCTTGAAGCTAACTCAAGAGAAATTTGCGGCTCAACTAGGAGTCACGTTCCCCACGATCAATCGTTGGGAAAACGGACACGCTCTCCCTTCTCCCCTGGCGCTCAAACAAATTGATAGCCTACTTAAGCAATTAAACGATTCTCCAGATTTAACCCTACGTGAATGTAGCAAAGCTCTGCAAACAAAGTATTTTTCGCAAAGGGAAGATTTTTCGCAAAGGGAAGTAGAAGAATGAGCGAGGAGGAGCAAAAGGCAGTCTCTGAACCTACTTTCGTAAGCGATGGTGAGATAGGCGCGTTAATTCGATCGCTCGATTGGTCGCAAACGCCGCTAGGATCTGCCGAAAACTGGTCGCAAAGCCTAAAAGACACTGTGCAAATTCTGTCTACAGAACTCGATCGCGCTAGGCAACAAGATAAGCAACAAAAACAGGCGCAACAGGCAGAATTAGGCGATCGCCAACACACTGAGGAAGAACTGCGCCAAAGCAACGATCGCTTCTACATAGCCATGAAAGCGGTTGAAGGTATTGTGTTTGAATGGAATCTACAAACCCAGACAGTTTATCGCTCTGAGAGATTATTGCAGTTGGTCGGGGTGCAGGCAGAAGATGCACCGCCAACGTCGGAATGGTGGATGGACCGCATACATCCTGATGATGTTAAACAAATGGGGGCAGAGTTTTCAGAAATTCTGGCAAATGCCGATCGCTATGAAGTCGAATACCGCGTTCGCCATGCAGCGGGGCACTGGGTAAACGTGTGGGAACGAGGCTATTTGCAGCGCAATTCCCAAGGCGAAGTGACTAAAGTTGTGGGCTTTACAACCGATATTGGCGATCGCAAACAAACAGAAGCCGCTTTACGTCTTAGCGAAGAGCGTTATCGTTTGCTTACCTCCACCCTGACCTCAATTGTTTGGACTGCTACCCGCGAAGGAGCATTGATCACGCCGCAGCCTGAATGGGAAGCTTACACCGGACAAACTTGGGAGAACTATCGCAACTGGGGTTGGGTTCAAGCGCTGCACCCAGAAGATCGGGGGCAGGTTTTGGCGCTATGGCCGCAAGCCATGGAAAAGCGAACTATTTGCGGTTTTGAGGGGCGCATGTGGCACGCCGCCAGCGGTGAGTATCATTACTTTGAAGCCCAAGGACTGCCCTTACTGAATCCAGATGGCTCCATCCGAGAATGGATTGGCACTATTACCGATATTCACGATCGCAAGCAATCTGAGGCAGCACTGCGTGAAAGTGAATCACAATTCCGCTTAATCGTTGATAGCGCTAAAGAATACGCCATTTTTACGATGGACTTGCAGGGCTATATCACGAAATGGAATTCTGGGGCAGAGCGGCTTTTAGGCTATAGCGAAGTAGAAGCGATCGGGTGCCAAGGTCGAATCATCTTTACACCTGAAGATAGGGAGCAGGGACGAGCCGAGTACGAGATGCAAACTACCCTAACCCAAGGACAAACCACTAACGAACGTTGGCACCTTCGCAAAAATGGCAGCCGCTTTTGGGCAAGTGGGTTGATGATGCCCTTACTTGATGAAACGGGAACTCCGCAAGGATTTGTCAACATTTTGCAAGACAAGACTGCACAACGGCAGACAGGTGAACGGCTACAACTGTTGTATGAAACGACCCGCGATTTGCTTTTAACAGATCAACCCTTGGCGCTGATCCAGAGTTTATTTACTAAGCTCTCGGTGCAACTCGATCTGCACTATTACTATAACTTTATGGTAGAAGAAAAAGACGATCGCCCAATGCTGCATCTGAAAAACTACGATGGTATTTCTGAAGGAGAAGCGAGGGCGATCGAGTGGATGGAGATGGGTCAATCTCTTTGTGGGTTGGCAGCACAGGAGCGCCGACAAATAGTTCTCGACGAAGCTAATATTGCCACCCATCCCAATGCTCAAGTCATTCGTGCAATAGGTATCAAGGCTTATGCGGGGCAACCCCTAATTGCTCAAGGGCGGTTACTAGGAACGCTCTGTTTTGCTAGCCGAACACGCACACACTTTACACCAGCAGAAATCGAGTTATTGCAATCGACCTGTGACCAGATTGCGATCGCCATTGAACGCACTAATTTAACGAATTCGTTACAACAGCAAGCCGAGCAGTTAAGACAAGCAAACCGGATTAAAGATGAGTTTTTAGCGGTGCTGTCTCACGAATTGCGATCGCCCCTTAACCCTATTCTAGGCTGGTCAAAGCTGCTCCGAGGCGGCAAGTTAGACTCCACAAAGACTGCTCAAGCCCTGGCTACAATTGAACGGAACGCCAAATTACAAGCTGAACTAATCGAAGATTTGCTGGATGTCTCTCGCATTCTGCAAGGTAAACTTAGCCTCAATGTGCGATCGGTCAATTTAGCCGCAATTGTTCAAGCAGCGATCGAAACTGTGCATTTAGCCGCCGCCGCTAAGTCTATTGCTATAGAAGCAACACTTGACCTTGAAGGAGGAGAGGTTTCTGGCGATCCGACTCGCTTACAGCAAGTGATCTGGAATTTACTGTCGAATGCGGTTAAATTTACGCCCAGGGATGGACGGGTTGCTGTGCAATTAGAGCAAGTGGGCAACCAGGCTCAAATTACCGTTAGTGATACTGGCAAGGGAATTCTTCCTGAATTTGTGCCCTATGTGTTTGACTATTTTCGGCAGGAAGATGGTGCGACCACTCGTAAGTTTGGCGGCTTAGGATTAGGGCTGGCGATCGTGCGGCATTTGGTTGAGCTGCATGGGGGAACCGTTCAGGTCGCTAGCCCAGGCGAAGGATTGGGAGCAACCTTTACCGTAAAACTACCATTAATGTCTGTTCAGTCTGCTGTTGCTCTGAGTAGCCCATCTTCTGAATCATCGCCTGAGTTAAATGGCATTCAAGTGTTGGTCATTGATGATGAAACCGACTCCCGCGAGTTTGTCGCGTTTGTTCTAGAGCAGTCGGGAGCCAGGGTAACCACTGCTACGACTGCAAGTGAAGGATTTGCACTATTAACTCAATCTCAGCCGCATGTGTTGCTTAGTGATGTCGGAATGCCTGATATGGATGGCTATATGCTGATGCGGCAAGTCAGGACACTGCCCCCAGAGCAAGGGGGAAATGTTTTGGCGATCGCTCTCACCGCTTATGCCGGAGAATTTAACCAGCAGCAAGCCCTCCAAGCAGGATTTCAACAACATATGTCAAAGCCTATAGAGGCAGAGGCGTTGATCAGAGTCATTGCTAATCTGACTAAACGCCTTACATAGAACCTAAGTAGATCGGTTAGAGTGTTCCCAAAAATAGATGATCCTGAGATACTGGGGACATTGAGATAGCAGGTAATCTGATGCCACCAAAACCCGCGATTGCTCTGAGTGAAGTGCTCAAGACGTTGTATAAGAACACCGCAAAGAAGCTCAAAG
>JBBRCV010000184.1:0-10928 GCA_038204505.1 Elainellales cyanobacterium | reverse complement strand
CTGCAATAGGTGTTTTAATGGCAGGGGCACTCCTGAGCGGAGCCGCTAGCTGGGTTAGTAAGCGTTTTGCTTCTAGTAAACAGACATCGTGACGAGTAACAGCATGAGTTTTCTAAATCGCGGCATTCAAGCTACTCAAATGATCGGGATTATCAGCGTAGCGTTGCCTGGATTGGTAGTGGCATTACCTCCGCCAGCCAGCGCCTCTGCATCTGTGAGCCAGCCTCAGCTCATTGCACAGGTAGCTCCCACCCCAGATTCTGCAATGACTCCCGTCAATGGCAAGGTGAACATTCAGTTTGTTAATGGGACTGGGGCAGTTATTGAATATCAAGTCGTGGGCGACACCACGCCTCGGACGTTAGCAGGCGATGCAGAAATAACGCTGCGAGATTTGCCCGTTCCCACCTCGCTGACCTTCCGGCGCAAAGATTCAGGGTTACTGCGGGTGCAGTTCCGGGCAGATGACCCAACCGGAACAATTGTAGTGAATGTGAGCGCTACAGAGGATTTTGCGCTCGATCGCACGACGCTGTACATTGACCAGAAAGGGATGATTTTCTTTAATTAAGTCTTCCTTCCTGAGTCGTTTCTCCCATGGACTTAATCCTCTGTCACACCACTGCCGACTTTGACACACTAGGAGCAGCGATCGCGCTTTCCCTTCTACAATCGGGGTCAAAAGTGATGTTGACGGGTGGATCGCATCCGACTGTGCGGGACTTTTTAGCATTACACCGCGATGAATACGCCCTAATTGAGCGGCGATCGGTCAATCCACAGGAGATCCGAGCGCTGTTTGTCGTAGATACTCAATGGCGCGATCGCTTGGGTAAAGCAGCAGAATGGCTCGATCTACCGATTCCCATTACTGTCTACGACCATCACTTAGACGCTGAGGGCGATATTCTAGCGACCCATTCACACGTTGAGGCAGTCGGTGCGACTACAACGGTTTTAGTAGAACAACTTCAGGCGAAACAAGTCGCTCTCACATCCGCTGAAGCAACGGTTATGGCTTTAGGCATTCATGTCGATACGGGTTCGTTAACCTTTGACCATACAACCGTCCGAGATGCGGCAGCGTTGACTTGGCTAATGGCGCAAGGAGCTAGCTTACGGGCGATCGCCGAATACGTTCAACCGGGTCTTTCTACCGAAGTTCAAGATTTACTCAGCCCTGCTTTAGCGCAATTGCAAACCGAAACAGTTCAAGGGTTTTCCTTAGCGTGGGTGATGTTAGAAGTCGATCGCCATATCCCCGGTCTATCGAGCCTAGCCGCCTGGGTCATGAGTTTGACTAATACCGATGTGCTGTTGCTGGCAGTCCATTATCCAGTTAACGAAGCAGGCGAAGAAAGGTTAACGGTAATCGGTCGCTGTCGAGGCAGTGCCGGGGCAACTTCTACTGAAGGCATTGATCTAGACGAATTGTTTAAGCCATTAGGCGGTGGTGGACATCCCAAGGCGGCGGCTTTGAGCATTCGGAGCAGTGAGCCGCAAGTGGTTTTAGATGATCTCTTGAACCAACTCAAAGCGCAGATGCCGCAACCACCGATCGCCCGATCGCTGATGTCTGCTCCTGTCCGCACCATCCGCCCAGAAACTACGATCGCCGAAGCCCAACGAATTCTATTGCGCTACGGGCATTCTGGCTTAGCGGTGATGGATCAAGAGCAACTGGTGGGCGTTATTTCTCGACGCGACCTGGATATCGCCTTGCACCATGGGTTTAGTCATGCTCCCGTTAAGGGCTACATGGCAACGAACCTTAAAACGATCGCGCCCGATGCAACGTTGCCTGACATTGAGGCGCTCATGGTCACTTACGACATTGGACGATTGCCAGTTTTGGAGCAGGGCAACCTGGTGGGCATTGTCACTCGAACCGATGTATTACGCCAACTGCATCAGGAGCGATCGGAACTGCGATCGGAGCGCCAAGCATCTGCCACTCCTGCTGCCAAAAGCACACTCACGATCGGCAAAGACTTATTGCAAGATAGATTGCTGCCCTCCATCCAGCAAGTCCTAGATGAAGCCGCCCAGCAAGCCCAACAGCAGGGATGGCAACTTTACCTTGTGGGGGGAGCCGTCCGCGATCTGCTCTTAGCCAAACCGGATGAACCGCTTTTAATTGACGATATTGATTTGGTTGTTGATGGCTTCCACCCAACCGCCGGGGTTGCCGCTGATGCGCGCTGCTTCGCAGATACCACAAGGGTCGCCCAGTCAGCCGCCGGAGTTGCTCTTGCCCGCGCGCTCCAGCAGACTTATCCCGCTGCCCGTCTACAAGTGCATGGTCAATTCCAAACGGCAGCGATTCTCTGGCACAACGATCCAGTGCTAGATTCGCTATGGATCGACATCGCCACTGCCCGTACAGAGTTTTACCCCTATCCCGCTGCCAATCCAGAAGTTGAGGCTAGCTCGATTCGCCAGGACTTGTATCGTCGGGACTTTACCGTTAACGCGCTAGCAGTTCGTCTCACTGAACCGCGTCAGGGCGAAATTCTCGATTTCTTTGGGGGCTTGCTGGACTTGGAAGCTAGACTGATTCGGGTTCTTCATGCCAATAGCTTTATTGAAGACCCGACTCGGATTTACCGAGCCGTGCGGTTTGCAGTCAGGCTGGGCTTTCAAATTGAGTCACAAACAGAAAGCTATATTCGCTATGCGATCGCCAGTGGCGTTTACCAGCGCCTTCAAACCGACAAAACTCCAGCGTTGCAAACCCGCCTCAAACAAGAGCTAAAGTACATTCTGCAAGCGCCCTACTGGAAAGCAGCGGTGCAAAAATTATCGGACTTAGGGGCGCTATGCTGTGTCCATGCTGACTTGAAACTCACCGACCAGCTTTGGTGGCAGTTACGAATGGGCGATCGCTGGCTCCAGCAGTTTGACCCAGATGGAACTTTACCTCATTGGCAAGTCTTGTTAGAAATTCTCCTGAGTGCCTTAGAACCGGAACAGCGATCGCAAGCAGCAGAGCGTCTACAGCTTTCGGGAGACGGTATTGAGCGGCTGCGAGGATTAGGTGAATTAGAAGAGGCAATCTTTCCAAGTTCCTCATCAGCGATCGCGGCAAGCCCCTATTTATCACCCAGTCAAACCGTGCATCTTCTTAGCCGTTACGACTTACCCACATTAATTTTGCTTGCCAGTACTCAACCGCGCCCCATCCGTCGGCAAATTTGGCAATACCTAACCCACTGGCGGCACCTCAAGTCTCCTCTAGATGGCAATGACCTTAAAGCCCTAGGCTATGCCCCTGGTCGCCAGTACAAGCAAATTTTGGAGGCGCTGTTGACTGCCACATTAGAAGGGCAAATTGCCACCCGTTCTGAAGCCGAGGCATTTCTAAAACAGCACTTTCCCCATAGTCCATCACTTTTTCCTTAAATAAACGGTTCCTACCCTACAAAACGTAAGATAGAGAGTGATATAGAGTGAATAAATTGACGCACCCGTAGCGTACAAGTTCTTTTAAGCAGGGCGAAGGAAGTTTATGACAGTCTGCGAATATAGACCAGGGCTAGAAGGAATTCCAGCCACTCAATCGAGCATTAGTTTTGTCGATGGTAAGCAAGGCATCCTTGAATATAGAGGCATTAACATTACAGACCTTGCCTATCAAAGTACTTTCCTAGAAACCTCCTACCTTCTCATCTGGGGCACATTACCGACGAAAGAAGAATTAACAGACTTCAGATACGAAATCCGCTATCATCGGCGGCTCAAGTACCGCATTCGAGACATGATGAAATGTTTCCCCGAAAGCGGTCATCCCATGGATGCCCTCCAAGCCTGCGCTGCTGCCCTGGGGCTGTTTTACTCCCGGCGGGCGCTTGACGATCCAGCCTATATTCGAGCTGCTGCTGTGCGCTTGTTAGCCAAAATTCCGACGATGGTGGCAGCCTTTCAACTCATGCGGAAAGGCAACGATCCGGTGCAGCCTAGAGACGACCTAGATTACTCTGCCAACTTCCTTTATATGTTGAATGAGCAGGAACCTGACCCGTTAGCCGCCAAAATTTTTGATATTTGCCTGACCCTGCACGCTGAACATACCATTAATGCCTCGACGTTTTCGGCAATGGTAACTGCCTCAACGCTGACCGATCCTTATGCCGTGGTTGCTTCAGCAGTAGGAACCCTTGCCGGACCGTTACACGGGGGAGCCAATGAAGAAGTGATTGAGATGTTGGAGGAAATTGGCTCAGTTGAAAATGTGGAGTCTTATTTAGATAAATGTTTAGAGAATAAATCTAAGGTGATGGGCTTTGGTCACCGAGTCTACAAAGTTAAAGATCCACGCGCCACTATTTTACAAGAGTTGGCGCAGCAGTTGTTTGATAAGTTTGGGGGTGATCATTATTACGATATTGCACTTGCCCTTGAAACCGCTGTGGCTAAGCGCTTGGGTGATAAAGGCATTTACCCCAACGTCGATTTCTACTCTGGCTTGGTCTATCGCAAACTGGGCATTCCTACAGACTTATTTACCCCAGTATTTGCGATCGCCCGTGTCTCTGGCTGGTTGGCGCATTGGAAAGAGCAGCTCAATGAAAACCGCATCTTCCGCCCCACCCAAATTTACACTGGCGCTCACAATGTCCCTTACAATCCCATCGAAAATCGCTAGTTGGCGATCGGCTTCTGGCTAAGGAGAAATCAAATCATCCAAGTCATTGTGTCCTGTGGGGATAGGCGCGGGGGCACGTCTCGTAGGGTAGGCACGGGGGCGCGTCTCGTAGGGGTAGGCACGGGGGCGCTACCCCTACGGGACGCGTTGGGGGATAAATTCTGTGACAACTCGACCGCCGCTAACGACGATGGTTTGATTTTGTAGTTTGCCGACTGCGCGGGGTCCCTTCAGATTGACAGTAGGATTGCTTTGGTCGTAGACAACGTTGCCTTCTGCGACGATGTTTTGGGTGGAGATATCCCAAGTGAGGGTGTTGGAAGTCAGGCGGGATTGATTGCGCTGTCCGTTGGCATGAACATTACCAGTCAAGTAAGCCATTTTAGGCGTTAGCTCCATTCGTCCTTTGTCGGCGGTCAGGGTAACTTGCTGCTCTTGCTGGAATACTGTGACGGGTTGGTCAGCAGTGAGAATCTGGTCGCCCAGGCTCCAGATCAGGGAATTACCTGTGACGCGCATGGGTGGATCGGACAGGATGAGCCGAGCGTTTTGGTTAAGGTGAACTATTTTTGTAGCGAGGTTGATATCGGCTTTTTCAGAGGTGGCATTATCGGTCACTTGTGTGCCTTTAAGGCGTTGAATTTGGATAGGCAGAACGCTAGTAATCGTTTTTTTGTCCATTTTCCAAACCAGCTTTTCGCCCTGCATTTGCAAAGCGGGATCAGTAGCGATCGCCACCACATGCCCGACTAGATCAACCCGTCGCTGACGGTTAAACACGGTTGCCTGATCTGCCGACATCTTCAGTTCAGGGTGCGTCCCCCGTAAATTTTTGCGAATGATCAAAGTATCTTGCTTCGGTCGCCATTCCAATTCTTCGCCCCGCAAAACCGCTCCACTGCGGGTATCTGTCGCCACTACATCGCCTTTAAGGAAAATGCGATCGCCATCTTTCCGCACTTCGCCTTCGTTTGCCTGAATTTTGTAGATCGGCTTACCATCTTGGTAGAGTTGCCCGTAAGGACTTTTGACTTTGGCGATCGCTTTATCGGGCGTATAGATGGCTTGCTTCGCCCTCACCTTCCACAGCGTCTTTCCCTTTTCGTCGGGCTGCTCAATGGTGATGTTACTAAAGGTCAGGTTTGTATCAATTTGTTGAGCCGCCGAACTATCTTGCGCCAGCTTATCAGCCGCCCGATTTGCCGAACGACACCCCGCTGTCAACATCAATAGGACAACGCTTAATGCCAGCATTTTCCGAATCTGCACTTGTTTCCTCCAATGGCAAGCCGCAAATTGCGGGGCAATGCCTCTTCATCCTATGCGATTAGATCTAATCAGACGCATCACACCCTTAAGAAGATTCCAATGTGGCAAATGTTAATTAGAATACTAAATACTTATGGCTTGCGCTGACCTGAGATAATGTTGACCTGAGATAATACATGAACTTGCGATCAGCAAGATGCAAATGAGAAGCCTACTCCTAGATCCCAAACTGCATACAGTCCAGTCCAGGCAGTCCAGTCCAGGAGAAACTTTGATACAATTGTTCACATATTTAACAAATGTTCATAGAACCTGAATTCAGGACAAGATGAGCCAAGTTAAAGCTCAAGGAGCGTAGAAAGTTGTCTGTTATCCAACGTCTCAAGCAGGGTTTCAAGAACGACCTGATTGCCGGGCTGCTAGTCGTCATTCCCTTGGCAACTACAATCTGGTTGACGATTACCATTGCCCGCTGGGTAATTGATTTTCTGACGCGGATTCCTAAACAGATCAATCCTTTCAATGATCTCAATCCCATCTTGGGGAATCTTCTGAACTTTGTCGCGGGTTTGACAGTGCCGCTGCTGTTCATTCTGATCATGGGATTAATGGCGCGCAACATCGCCGGACGCTGGCTGCTAGATTTTGGTGAACGGTTGCTGCAAGCGATTCCCTTGGCAGGTGCAGTCTACAAAACCCTAAAACAGCTTCTAGAAACCTTACTGAAGGATTCGGGGGCTAAGTTTAGGCGAGTAATTTTAGTAGAGTATCCTCGTAAAAATGTTTGGGCGATCGCCTTTGTTACAGGTGTCCTCAGTCCCCAAATTCAGCCCCATTTTACAGGCAACATGTTGAGTGTCTTCATTCCCACGACTCCCAATCCTACGACTGGTTGGTACGCGATCGTTCCAGAAGATGAGGTCGTCAACATTTCGATGTCAATTGAAGATGCCTTTAAAGTGGTGGTGTCGGGTGGAATTGTGAGTCCTGGACTGGTCAGTTCTGGAATTGTGAGTCCAGGACTTGTGAGTTCTGAATCTGCCACTCCAACGACCGTTAGTGGATATGAAGGACGCAAGCTAGAACCATTGCTAGAGGCTCCTCTGCCGGAAATGAAGCGGCAGGTTTACTCGGTCGTACCTAGCGAAGAAGAGCGCTAGAAGATGAATAGGTTGTCCTGTATGCCCAAAACTTATTTGCCCAAAACCTGTTTGCCCAAAAACGGGGTAGAAACGAGATGCCCACCCCAAAATTTACGCCCCAAAATTTACGATTTAGCGTACATCTCCATTGGCTCCTTAATGAAGCGAATGTAGAGGTGCTTGAACGTAGACTTGAGGACTCGTGGTGCGCCAAAGTCTATAGGAACTAGCCTGTCAGGAAATTTCCAGTCCAAAATTTGCAGGTCCTGGGGCGATCGCAAAGGATACTCAATTTCTGCCAACTCTGGACAAATTCCCAGTCTTTGAGAAGCCGCGATGGTCGGAATTGTAGCCGGGTCAGCGTTCAAAATTTCCACTACGGTTCGGTCTAAGGCAAAGACGTTGCTCGAAGCTGCTAGTAATCCTAGCGGACGAGGTTCCCCACCGCTAGGACCATTTCCTTCATGCCCAATAATGCCATCCAGAATAGTCAGATTAGGGGCGATCGCCCGTGCCGTTTCTACCAGCATTGTGCCGAAGCGATTGCTGTCTTTGCCTGCCTCCAAGTGCCACCAAGCCTTCATTTTGCCTGGAACGCAGCCGAACAAATTCTTTACTCCCATCGTCAGCGTCAGTTGAACATGGGACTTAACCTTCGGCAAATTAATCACCACATCTGCTTCCATTGCTTCTTTAGAAATCAAAAGATGACCGAAGTCTTCGCCCACGCTTTGGTAGCGCTTACCCTTAAAGTCAACTACGGGCAACAGCAGTTCTTCTAGCAGTGGCGCGTAGCCATTGGCAACAGCAACCCCTTTCGCACTACCAAAAGCCGGACTGTCTCCTAGAAAAGGCTTCCCGCCTGCCTCTCGTACCATTTGGGTAATGCAGCGAACAATTTCTGGGCGCGTAGTGCATTCTCTACCCGGTCGGCTGCCCATGAGAAGATTGGGCTTGAGGAGAACGCGATCGCCCATTTTAACAAAGGCACTCATGCCGCCCAATGGCTCCAACAATTGCTCTATGTCTGCCCTGAGCTGCGATTGCTCATAGGACACCGCCTGGATTAAACTAACGGTTGGTTTCATGTTGATGTCACCCGCTCATGCCCTCACAAATTACTTTCACTACCATAACGAGTAATTGCCCATGGAAGACACCTCTCCCCTCCTCCATACTCAAAATCCTCAACAGCGTTTTTCTAATCGAGCTGATGATTACGCTAAATATCGTCCTAGCTATCCAACGGCAGCAATTGACCAAATTTTAGCAGGGCTAGATCAACCCGTTGCGGCAGATATTGGAGCAGGCACAGGCATTTCGGCAAGGCTTCTGGCAGATCGGGGAGCAAAGAAAGTTTGGGCGATCGAACCCAACGCAGCAATGTACGCAGCCGCGCAGCCCCATCCGCACGTCGAGTTTCGGCAAGGCTTGGCAGAACAAACTGGACTTGATCCTCAATCTGTTGATTTGATTACCTGCTGCCAAGCCTTTCACTGGTTTGAACCGATCGCCACCCTAGCAGAATTCCATCGTATTCTCAAACCCGCTGGACGCTTGGCGCTGATGTGGAACGAACGAGATCAAACAGATCCGTTTACCCAAGAACACAGTGAAATTATTCGCGTGGCTGCCGATAGCCAATCCCTCGATTCTCCTAGTCGCAACGATGCTGCCCCGCTTGCCGAAAGCCCACTTTTCAGCAACTATAAAGTTCACACTTTCTCCTTTGTCCAACCCCTCAATCTAGAAAGCCTGATTGGGTTAGCCCTCAGCTCTTCCTATATTCCCAAGGAAGGCGCAGCTCATGATCAGATGATTGCTGATCTACGGACGTTGTACGAACGGTGGGTCGGGCGATCGCCGGGAGATTTTGTGCCCTTAGCCTATTGCACAAGCTTGTATTTAGCTGATGCCAACGTTGGTTAGAAAGTGCTTGCAGCCCCTTAATAATTCACTTATTCAGCAGCGCTGAAACAATTAAATAGCGATCGCCTAACTCTCTGCCACCTTAAGCACAGGGACGACCTTCCGCCTTAATCTTTGCCCTGCATAATCCGCCAGATTATTTCCGTTCACTGCCTCTACATTAAAGCGATACCCAACATTTCGCACCGTCTGAATTAGGCTAGGTTGGCGCGGGTCAATTTCAATCTTTTTACGAAGAGAAAGAACGTGCGTATCGACCGTCCGATGGTTATCAATTTCATCAGGCCAAGCTTTACGCAGTAACTCTGTCCGGGTCAGCGGCAGCCCACTCGCTTGAGCCAAAACGTAGAGCAAGCTAAACTCTTGAGGCGTTAGGTCAATATGTTCAGCTTTAATCCGCACTCGCCGCTGAACTAAATCAATTTTAATATCGCCGTAGTCTAACGAAGCAGGGGCATTCACTGAACGGCTGCGACGAGTAAGTGCTTCAACTCTGGCTAAAAACTCTTGCATTCCAAAGGGCTTAGTGAGGTAGTCATCTGCACCTGCCCGCAAACCCGCCACAATATCTGCCTCAGTGCTTTGTGCAGACAGCATCAGAATCAACGCTTGCTGCTGCTGCTGCAACCAACGGCAAAACTCTAGTCCATCGCCACCAGACATCTCAGAATCTAAAATTACCAGGTTGGGCTGACGGCTCAAGAACATTTCTTTAGCCTGTTGGAAATCAGTCGATTGATTGACCCAGTGACCAACCTGTTGCAAATGCCACCCTAGTAGCGATCGCAAATGGGGATTCCCCTCAACAATTTGGATACAAACAGATCCTACAGCGGTCATGATTTGTTACGAGTCTTCATCTTAAGGGTATCAGAGGCGTGACCATAGTTCTGTAAGCACTGCTACTTCAAACACTGGCTTTACTCTAGAAGATAAGTTGTAGAAACCGAACCTGCCAAAGTCCTAATTTACCGTTGAGAATGACATAAAATATAAATAGTTTAAGGGTGCATTTAAGGAATTATCCTGCCACCTTGTAAATAGATCACCCCTGAAGTTCAGAGATAAATCACCATTAAGGGTGATTGCTCTACGGCAGGCTACTTAGTAAACTGCATCTAAAGATAGATTCGGTGCTGGTATGGATAAGTGCCTTCACTGACCTTGCAATCGCCGCTTCTCACACACATTAATCGTACTTGGGAGAAGTTCTAGGACATCAATATGCTCCAGGATGCCATAACAATTCGCTATTACCAAAGGCTCACCGACGCTCTGGTCGAGCAATGGAACCGGGGATACCGCTACGACGAACTTCGTCTGTACCTGGATGGTTACTTGGCTGCCCTACGCCAATCGAGTGCCATGGAACCTCATCTTATTCACCGTTTAGAAGAAGAGGTATCCCGCTATCTCTATGACCCGTCCAACTTTGAAATGCCTAAGCCTCAAGCTGAAGTAGACTATCGCTAGATCTAATTCTCCTGTTTGAGCTTAATCTTAAAAACCAGCTTCGCCCCAAAGCCATCCCCTCTAGTGCGTCCATAGCAGCTAGAGGGGATAATTTTAATGAGCCTGCTAGCGACTAAGAGGCAAGAGCAACTTCAACCATTTGCTGCAACTCGCCCTTTTGGTAAAGCTCAATCATGATGTCCGAGCCGCCCAGAAATTCGCCGTTAACGTAGACCTGGGGAATGGTGGGCCAGTTAGAAAATTCCTTAATGCCGTCCCGAATTTCTGGGTCTGCTAACACATCGATCGTTTCGTAGGGCGCGCCTAGCATATTCAAAATTTGCACCACATTGTTAGAAAAACCACATTGGGGCATGAGCTTATTGCCCTTCATGAAAACCATGATTTTGTTTTGCTGAAGGAGATCGTCAATCCGCGTTTGGAGTTCTGGAGTCATGGGAGTTACGAATACAAAAATGCCTTTACAGTTC
>JBBRCV010000183.1:0-11078 GCA_038204505.1 Elainellales cyanobacterium | reverse complement strand
CTTTGAGCTTCTTTGCGGTGTTCTTATACAACGTCTTGAGCACTTCACTCAGAGCAATCGCGGGTTTTGGTGGCATCAGATTACCTGCTATCTCAATGTCCCCAGTATCTCAGGATCATCTATTTTTGGGAACACTCTTAGGTCTTGCTTCCATTCAAATTGAATCCAAATTTAGAGAGCTTCTTAATGGCTATTTTGACTGTTTCAACCGTCGCAGACAACGGCACAGGTTCATTGAGAGAGGCGATCGCCGCTGCTCGTTCGGGCGATACAATTCAGTTTTCCGCCAGCCTTGCCAGCCAAACCTTGACGCTGACCAGTGGGCAAATTGATATCAGCATTGGTAAGAATCTGATCATTGATGGCGCGGGCGCTGCTAATTTAACCATTAGCGGCAACAATGCTTCACGTATTTTCCAACTCAATTCAACTTCGGTCACCCCTACAAGCTTGACAGTCAAAAATCTCACGCTGGCAAATGGCTATACAGCCGAGCAGGGAGGTGCTATTACCACTACCCATCAAGGTGTATTAGCAGTTGAAAATGTCATATTCAAAAACAACGTGGCTGACAAAGGCGGCGGCGCAATTTTTAGCGCATTTGAAGGGTCACTAACCGTTACAGGCAGTCAGTTTGATGGTAATAAAGCGATCGCCGCTAACGACGAAAGAGGAGCAGGGGCGATCGCCTTTTTTGGTCCCGGCAACCTCACAGTTCGCAATAGCGAATTCACCAATAACCGAGGAATTAACGGGGCTGCTATCAATAGCCTCAATGGAAAACTAACCGTCGAAAACTCCAAGTTTATCAACAATGATACTAAAGCGGCATTCTTTGATACGGGCAAACCCAACGACTTTTTAAGAGGCTTTGGCGGCGCAATTTACACCGATCGCGCCAACAATTCTATCACCATTAAAAACAGTATCTTTGAAGGCAACGTCGCTAAAGGTGCAGGGGGCGCAGTTCACCTTTTCGCCGATCCAGAAGATGTAGTCACCATTGAAAACAGCAGCTTTCAAAACAATCAGGCGATCGGGTTGCCAGGAGGCGAAGCAGGTAAGGGCGGCGGCATCAGCATGATTCGGGATGGCAGCAGTCCACAAGGGGTCTTCATTCTCAGCAACACGACTGTAGCCAACAACACAGGCTACGATCAAGGCGGCGGACTATGGGTCAACAACTCACAATCCACCATTACTAATAGCACTTTCTCTGGTAATCGTATTATTGGGAACAAAGGTCAAAACAGCGGCGGGGCAATGATGATTTACTCGCCCACCCAAATTATCAACACCACGATCGCCAACAACTATGCAGGTTGGGTTGGCGGCGGCATTACCGCTAGTGATGACGCTCCTGTAACGGTTAAGAACACGATTTTTTATAACAATACTGCCGACAATGGCACTAACAAATGGGGAATCCAGCAGAACACTAATCGACAACTCACTGACAAAGGCGGTAACATTCAGTTTCCAGCCAAGCTTACCAATAACTTCAATGACTATAACGCTACCGCAACCAT
The DNA here is from genome assembly GCA_038204505.1 of Elainellales cyanobacterium. GTDB lineage: Bacteria > Cyanobacteriota > Cyanobacteriia > Elainellales > Elainellaceae > Timaviella. The sequence continues at coordinate 9,549 of JBBRCV010000183.1, read as the reverse complement.
TCGGACTATCGATCCTCAACTCTCTCCCCTACAAGATAACGGCGGTGGATTGCTCACTCACGCGCTGCTTGCGGGCAGTCCTGCGATTAACTCAGGTGTTACCCTCGACTCCCCTACCACTGATCAGCGGGGCTTCCTGCGAGACGGACAAATTGATGTTGGAGCGTTTGAAGTGGGAGCGATCGCAGTGTCGGGCAGCAGTGGAAATGATTTTCTGCTGGGCACAGTGGGTCAAGACATGCTCATTGGTGGCGAGGGGGATGATGTGTTGATTGGTGGATTAGGTGCAGATGTGCAATCGGGTGGTGCAGGGAGCGATCGCTTCGTTTATGCAGGTGCAACAAAACGCGAGGCTTTACGCAATTCTAACAGTGGCGCGCCCGATCGCATCACCGATTTTAGTGGAGCGCAAGGCGATCGCATTCAGCTCGATTTTGACAACAATCTTGCTACTGCTAACCGTCCTAAACACTTGTTTAATGCAGGAAAAGTCAAGGGCGGCAATCTGATAGCTGGCGCTAAAGCAGCCTATGCTGATAAGGATCAAAAAAAGCTAGGGAAGCAGGCGATCGCTGTTAACGAAGCCGTCTTTTTTAAGTGGGGAAGTCGTACCTATTTGTCAGTCAACGACAGCGGCAAAGGCTTCTCGGCAGGGGGCGATTTAGTAGTAGATATAACGGGAATTGAGATGGCAAGGCAGCAAGCGAAAGCAGGGAGTTTGGCAGTGAACCGTTATTTTGTGTGACCTATTAAACTGATAGAAGCGATCGCCAAACCTTATTGCCCAGTAGAGGCATCCTTCATGACCCCAATCCAACTGCGTCAGAAACTTCTTCATCAACTCAATCAACTTCCCGAAGACGATCTGCCTCTAGTCAATGAATTCTTAGCATTTCTAGAATTCAAAACTCGTCAACAGAGTGCCAGCGTATCAGAATCAAATCCAACGCTCCAGACTCGTTCTACCGGGCAATCCCTCCTCGAACACCTCAAAACCATTGGGACATGGGAGGGTGGCGATTTTGAAGAATGCTTACAGGCAGTTTACGACACCCGGATAGCGACTTTACCCGAATACAGCAGGTTTGCCCCCTAACTGTAGAATTTTGGGTTCAGTCAGTCTTGTAATTATGACGCTCCTTTTCTTAACTAGCCTGCTCGCCTTCTACCTCGCCTGGAACCTGGGAGCCAATGACGTTGCCAACTCTATGGGGACAGCGGTTGGCTCCAAAGCACTAACGCTGAGACAAGCATTGGCGATCGCCGGAATTTTAGAATTTGCTGGAGCGCTTTTATTAGGGCAAGAAGTTTCTGCGACACTAGCGACACAAATCATTAACCCCGCTCACTTCACGCCCAGTCTCCAAGAGTTCATTTCTGGGATGATTGCAGTCGTGATTGCCTGCGGAGTGTGGCTGAACATTGCCACGATGTTTGGCTTGCCTGTGTCTTCTTCCCATGCGGTAGTCGGGGCGATCGCCGGGTTTGCTTGGGTTGCCAGTGGAATTAATGGCGTGGCGTGGCAGGCGATCGGGCTGATTTCTTTGACTTGGGTGATCACGCCTGTAGTCAGTGGGGCGATCGCGGCAGCGCTCTATGGCTTAATTAAATATTGGATTCTCGATCAGCCTGATCCTTTAGTACATTTTCAAGAGTGGATACCCTGGTTGAGTGCATCTGTAGTGGGCACTTTTGGCTGCTTAGTATTTCCAACTCTAGTCGAAAAAATGGAGTGGGGCGATCGCGTTCTGCCCATTGAGCAAATCGCTTTAGGCGGAATTTTGGCTATAGGACTGGCGATCGCGGTCTGGAAAATGGCATTGGCTCAGGTCGAATCGGCTCTGATTCCGTTCCAAATCTTTAGCGCTGGATTTGTGGCTTTTGCCCATGGCGCGAATGACGTGGGTAATGCGATCGCCCCTTTGTCAGCGATCGTTTACGCTAGTGCCACAGGCTCTATCCCCAGTGAAAGCTTTGCCACTCCGCTGTGGGTGCTGGTGATTGGCGGCGTGGGCATTGTGGGAGGCTTGGCGACGTGGGGCAAAAAGGTGATCGAAACGGTGGGGGAAGGAATTATTCCGCTTCAGCCTAGCGTTGGCTTTTGTGCACAGTGGGGAACTGCCGTGACGGTTTTGGTTGCTTCTCAGCTAGGACTTCCGGGTTCAACCTCCCATGCAATTGTGGGTAGCGTGGTAGGAATTGGTTTAGTGCAGGGTGGCGTTCAATTTAAACCATTGCGGGCGATCGCCTTGGCATGGATCGTTACCATTCCGATCGCCGCTAGTTTAACAGCACTCATCTTTGAGCTGATTTGCTGGGTTAGAAATTAAAACGACCTGGCTCAGGATCTTTACCCTTGAGCCAGGTCGTATTTATAAGTAGTGAAATTTGCAATCCTTCGTCTTATACAAGACGGAAAATGAAAGGATAACGGAAGGGTTGGTCGGGATCGCTAAGGCAGTGAGCCATCGCCCAAACCGAAAGCCCCCAGTGCAGCAAGAATCCCAAGATCAGCACAGGCAGCAGCACTAGACCCAATAGACCAAAGCTGATAAACGATAGCACACCATAAACGCCACCCAGAATTGCGCCCCAGAACCAAACATTTAAGTGAAAGTTGATCGCTTCTTTGGCGTTGGCTTTAACGATCGCATCCTCAGAAAGAACAGAAATGGCGATCGGAATACCAATTCCAATTAATAAAGTGCTGATAAAAATTGATCCATGACTCAGAATCGATAGCAGCTTGCGTTTCCCAGTGTCCGATCTTTGCATGTGATTTGTCTCCTAAATTTTATCGAGGATCTTGGGTAATCTTTTAATAGATTTATCCTACCGTTTTACTTTCCTTTTGCAGTAGACAAGTTTACCGAACGCAATTTTCGGTAATTACAACTGTCGCCACTCTGAGGATATCGCCATGCTGAGGACAAAGCTGAGAGCAAATCTGAGACAAACTTGCTCTCAGCTTACCAACTGATCCCAGGCTTGAACAATGCCCAACAAAGCAGGAGGAAGCTTAGTTTCAACCCCACTCTCATACTGAGTCATGCCATCCTTGCCAATCAGCGTGACTGTGATGCTGTCGGCATTTCTTCCAGCGTAGTTCAATCCATTAAAGTCACTAAACTGCTGTTGCTTTAACAACTGCTGAAACGTCTCAACCTGCTGGGGCAAAATTTGATGAGACTGAGATTGAGATAGAGTAGCCCCAGGCTTCAGGAGCGATCGCCAAACCGTTCCATCTTCCCGCAAAATTGTTTCGTAGGTTTGATGGGTAAAGCCGCCGCTGGCAACTGCCCGAAACGCAACGGCTGCTCCTAACCTAGCGGGATGCCTGTAGGTGGGTAGGAAGGCGGGGACGAGCGAAGTCTTTTGACTGACAGTTTCATCCAAATGGATTTCTGAGCCATTGTCGTTGGCTTGGTAAACCCAGCAGTTCGGCGCTTCAGCAAGGTTGCTAACTACAATAACGCGCCACCCTGGTAAATCAGAGCAAGCGATCGCCTGCGTTGGGCAAGTATCCCCATACTGCTGAGATTGGGCAATGCTGAGTTGGCTAGCAGGAATACCCAGTTGCTCGGCGGAAACCGCAAGAATGCGATCGCCCACTTGCGGCGGCAAACTTACTGCCCCAATTTCGCTTTCTAACCGAATATTTTGACCCTTCCTATCTGCCCGATAAAACCAACTTTGCTGCCCATTGGTTACCTCTACTCGCCATCCTTCTACAGGAAATTGAATGCACAATTCTCCAGGCGCATTTAAACCCAAGCAATTGTCTTGCCAAGTTTCAACAGTAGAGCTGGCAATACTTAGCCGTTGCTTAGGCAGGTTCAAACGCTGAGCTAAGTCGCGCCGGACAGGATTGGCAACTTGGCGCGGGAACTGTTCTGCCTGCGGCGAGGTCGAAGAGGGCAGTACGTCAGCAGCATGGGCAAGGGTGCCACTACTGTAAAACAATAGTATTCCCAGGACTATATAGATCAGAAATTTGAGGAAAGACTGATGCAGATGAGCGGGGGCTGTGTGGCGAAACGCTGTGTGGCGAAACATAGGGCTGATAATCCTGAGAATACTGATGTTGCACTACATGACTAACGACTCAAATCCATGATTAGAGTGCCCTACAATTCCAACTATTTCTGTTGCACCCAATTCATTGTTGCACCCGGATTTGCTGTGGCTTGCCTTCCAAACCGGGAATTGACACATCGTTACTTTAACTGGAAGCCTTGATAATTAACGGGTTTAGTGGGCGATCGCCCCAGTCATGCTCCAGACAAAGTGTGCCAGAAAAATCAGTGGAGTTTGTCTTTAAAATCGGGCACTTAGTCTGAGTATGGTGCGTCATAGGTGGATAAGCATAAGGGTTGTCTACCAGCCGAAAGGGAGTATCTAGGATTAGGTTCTTTTAGAACTCTTATCCAAAAGAACCCAAGCATTCCCAGGGCATCAACTAGGAAGTACATAACTACAGGGACAGGGAAGACAATGATAACAGGAAACAATGGAGCTAGCCTTAAGCAGGCGGCAACCTTAAATGTGAATCAAAATACTGCTTATCAGAAGAACGCGATTGGTGATGCTGATGCAGGCAAATATTACCGTTTTCAATTAAATCAAAAAAGCAGCCTTGAATCGAAGCCAAACAGCACTAAGGCTTCGACCAAAAACCAGTCTACGATCGCCGCAAAGACCAAAGTTGCAACCTTCAATTCTTGGAGTGCCACAACTAATTCTGCATTGTCCACTAAAGAACTTTACGTGCGATCGGCAAAGGCTACTACTACTGCCAATAATCCTAACAGATGGAACGCCAGCTTCCTCAACCGCAACTCTAGCAACGTTGCCGACTACAATTCCTACGACTTCAGCAACCCCACTGCAACCCTTGATTTAGGGTCGGGCGGCAGCAGCGGCAAAACAGCAGCCCGATTAAAGATTGATTTTGGCAACGGTCGTCCTACCCGCAATGTTCAAAGCGATAACTTTGCTCTACAGGCTTGGACAAGGGTGAAGTTACAAGAAGGCAAGTTTTACAAAGTTTCGAGCGACTCGAACGATGGGACTCGCTTCTTCTTTAAAGACCGGACGGGGCAAGTGTTGACCACTTTGAGCGGCGATTGGCGCAACCGCAGCACCAGTGATCCTGAATGGAATAAGGTGCTCAGCGTGCCCAAGGGCGGTCAGTACGATTTCTATGTGCAGTACTACGAAAAGAGCGGGCGATCGGCTATTAACGTCAAATTGGAAGAGGTACAACAAACAGGTCGTGCAGTAACAACCGGACTGAATGTTCGCTCACAGCCTTCCACAACGGGTAATACTCCCTTCCGTCGGTTAAACCAAAACGATACTTTCAAGATTCGCAGGCAAGTTAATTCTAACGATCCTAGCAATCCTGCTTGGTACGAAATTCAAACAAAAGACGGTAGGCGGGGCTATGTTTCGGCAGCATCTGGTCTGTCTGAAGTGGTGGGTAGCTCCAATGTTGTGACGCTAGGCACAAGTGATGGAGGGGGAGGGAGAGGAATAACCACCAAGCCGCCCACTAATATTCCAAATCCTCCTCCAGGAGGAGGATTTGGGACAAGCAGTGGTTCTTCTACTCCTTCTAAAGGGTTTGTAAAAGGGAGTACGATTGGTTTGCGATCGGGCGCTGGAACAACTGCATCAATCTTGGGTGATTTATCTAAGAGCACCTCTCTCAACATTGTTAGCAAGGTTACTGGAGATAAGTACGACGTTAATGGTGTTTCTTACGATCAGTGGTATAAGGTCAGCACTGGCACTGGTCAAACGGGTTATGTGGCGGCTTACTACGTTAACGGCGGTGAAAATGGAGGCAAGTATTCATCTGCCCTCGACCCCAAGAGCACCACTTATAGTCAACACTTGACGGCAGCAAATCCTTATAAAGCGGCGGTCACTGCGGCAGCGGCTTCCTATCAGTGGTTAAAGCCTGCTGTTTTGGCGGCGATCGGCTCCCGTGAATCAGGCTGGGGTATATTCCTCGATTCTAATGATGCCGGGGATGGTGGGCATGGTCGGGGAATTATGCAAATTGACGATCGCTACCACAAAGACTTTATCTACTCTTCTGAGAAATGGCGCGATCCAGGTGCAAACATCAAGTACGCTGTTGATAATGTGTTAGCTGATTACTACAGCTACTTATCTAAGAACACCAGTCTGACGGGCTTTGACTTGTTGAGAGGAGCGATCGCTTCTTACAATGCAGGTCCAGGCAACGTTGTCGATGCTGTTAACGCTGGGCTGGATGTGGATGCCTATACCACGGGTCAGGATTATTCCTGGGATGTCATCCAACGCGCAGGTTGGTTCCAAGATAACGGTTGGGCTTAATATCAGCCCAGAATAATCAGCCCAGAATAATCAGTCAAAATTCGCTTAATGTCACGTTGCCGTTTTACGATGGCAACGTTTTTATTTGGGCAAAAATCTAAAGTGTCACACAGTCCAGAGGCAGGTCGCCTCAGAATTTACTGATTATTCCTTGAGTCAGCAACCCACAGCACCAGCAAGGACTAGACAGTTGGTGAAAGTGGCAACTGTCTCCAATGGCAAGGAACGAAAACCAACTAGTTTAATAAGCAGGAGGAAGACATTTCAACTGAGTTTTATTCTGTTCTGTGTTCAAATTTCTGTTCTTGAATGATGACATGGCAGGGAGTTGTATAAGTTGTTCTACTGAGTATCAACAGATGCATGAACATAGAAAGCATGAATACATTCTCTCGTATAAATTATTCATTGCTTTATGGAAATCTCTAGGTACTTCACAAGTTCCTCAATATGATTTTCTAAGTTAGATGTTTAACTAAGAATATGAGATTTATTCATGCAGTCATTCTCATTAAAGATTGGTTCTCTCAGGGTCTCACTCTAGTTTGCTCAGACATCTATCAGACATCTATCAGACATCTGTCAGACATCTATAAGTTTTAGGTCAGAGGGAGTATGGTTTCATTCCCTTCTTGGGCATAAGTCCTTCTACCGAATGATTTTATTGTTTTTAGCTATCGCGTAGAATAATAGACAAGGAGCTTCGTTACGCTCGATACAAACATCAGGGTTTCTCAACGCATCGCAATAAGAGAAAACACTCAACCATAGATGGCATTATGAAATACAAATTTAGTGGTGTTCCCCTCACTCATCACGATTCCGAGCATCAGGCTTATTCACATAGAGTTTCTTTAGCTTTGGTTGCCCTGGCAACTGCTACAGGTCTAGCAATTATTTGGAACGTACCTCGCTCTAATCAAGACGAAGCTGAAACTTTACAGCCAGCGTTGGGTGCGGTCAGTGCGATCGCCAAAAACTTTACCCAGTCACAGATTGCGCCCTTAGAGGCTGCTGTTCCGGGCGGTTGGAAAACCAACCAAATTGCTGCTGGAGTAGTGGCATATTCTGTGCCTGCCGAAGAAGTTGAAACTGTCGCAGACCCGGTTAGCGCGATCGCAGCAAGCACTGGTTCAACGTTAACTGATTCATCGTTGGCTGGTTCATCGTTGGCTGGTTCAACACCATCTGGTTCAACGCTAGATGGAACTCGGTTTCCCTATGTGTCTGAAGTGCGCGGGTCTGACTTATTGGCACACCCGATCGCGCCTGGTGTTTATCAATGGTCGAACACTTGGGCAGGAGAAGGATACAGTCGAGAGCACGATCGGCAAGGTAAGTTGGTCGCTGAACGAGAAGGCGGAACTGATATTGATGTCACTTTTGTTTACAACTCGAACATTAAAGATCCCACAAAACCCAACTTAACAATTAGGGTTCAGAACAATCAAGATAGAACAGGGCAGCTCACTAATTTATCGGCTTTTTTGAACGATCCAAAGACGGGTGCAGCGATCGCGCGTCAGGATTTTGAGCAACTGCCGCCCACCTACGATGTGACCGCTACGCGGAATGGTGGGTTTGGTGGAACAGAGATCAAAACTTTAGATCCATTGGGAACAGTTACTTTTGCCTATCGAGTTTCTGTGGATGAACTTAACCGACAACCCATTAAGCTACAAGGTAGTAACATTCACTTCAATGAACGGTTGCAAGAAATCGCCAACCTAGAAGCACAGGGTTGGGTGGTTAAAGAGGTGCCAGCGGCTCGATAGCGATAATGGGCTGCTGCGTGACGCACTTTTTATCCTTACCAAAATCCCTCTCCATTCCTGGAGAGGGATTTTGATTAAGTAAGCAGCGTAATAAATTTGTCAGCTTGTTTGTGGGCTTTTAGGCAAAGGAGAAATCTTGGGTTAACTAGAGAACCTGGTCTGAGGAATGCACGATCGCTGGGTTTGGGTTATCCTTGCATAGCCAGAGCAAGGTATGATACCCCTAGTTAATCAGAAAAAACAATGGTAGAACGTCCAATTAAGAAGTCTGAGCGTCCCGCTAAAGACACCGAGACAGACAGCCTTGATAGCTCCCAGCCTTCTGGAGAGCGGAGTTCTCCTCCTCCCCCGACTCGAAATAAAGACCGCGATAGTGGCGATCGAGATAAAGATCGAGACAAAGACCGAGATAAAGACCGCGATCGCTCCAAGGGCAAAAGAGACTCTAGAGACAAAAGTGAGCCTCGGGTCGCAGGCAATCCGGCATTAATGCGAGGACCTAAGCCAGCTAAGGCGAAGCCACCTGTTGAAGAAATTCCTCCTGAAGAAATTGTCGCTGAGGAAGAAGCTGAAGCCCTAGTAGAAGAAGCTCCAGCAACAGAAGCTCCGGTAGAAGCAATAGTTGAACCCCCAGTAAGAGTGCCAACCGAGCCTCCAGTCGAGATTCCTCCTGAAGTTCCTCCTGAGCCTCCAGTCGAGATCCCTGCTAAAGTTCCTGCCGAACCTCCTATCAAGATTCCTGGCGAACCTCCGATTGAAGTGCCAGATGCGCCGCCAATCGAGATTCCTCCTGAAGTTCCCCCTGAACCTCCGATCGAAGTGCCTCATGAAGTGCCAGGTGAGCCTCCGATTGAAGTGCCGATTGAGCCTCCAGCCGAGATTCCTACCGAACCTCCGATTGAAGTGCCCGCCGAGCCTCCCGCCGAGATTCCCGCCGAGCCTCCCGTTGAAGTTCCCACTGAGCCTCTAATCGAGATCCCCGCTCAGCCTCCCATGGAAGTTCCCTCTGGAGTTCCAGCCATTCCAGTGCAAGCAGTCATTGAAGAAGCGACTAAAAAGTCATCTGAAGTGTAAATGAGTTGACCCATGAATCTCTTTGATAAGTTGGGTAAAGGTAGCGAAACCTGGTGATATCAAAGAGTGTGGGGCTTCCAAGTTGCTCAACCCAACCTACTTTTTAGCTGTTTTGCCCATGAATCAACCTACAGTGTGCCAAGGGAAGGAAAAAGTTAAATTACTATAAGAATAATTAACAATTTCCCTAGTCCCTAGATTCTCGCAACATGGTTGAACTGCTCCGCCCCGTCGTGACCTGGATTAATCAACTGGCTGAAGTTCCCCAAGCTGAGTGGGACGCGTTAGCAATGCCGCTGAAAACTCCATTTTTAGAATGGGAGTGGCTTAA
>JBBRCV010000182.1:0-11174 GCA_038204505.1 Elainellales cyanobacterium | reverse complement strand
AGTCGTTCAAATTAGGTAATTAACATGGCTGTCGAAAAAGTAAACTCTTCCTCTAGCTTGGCTGAAGTCGTCGATCGCATTCTTGATAAAGGAATTGTCATTGACGCTTGGGTTCGGGTTTCTCTCGTCGGAATTGAGCTACTAGCAATTGAAGCTCGGATTGTGATCGCTTCGGTTGAAACGTACCTGAAGTACGCTGAAGCAGTAGGTTTGACCTCTCAAGCTGCTGTTCCTAACGCATAGGTGACCGCGCAGCCTCATTAGGTAGCATTTCTATCTAATGAGGCTGATTTTTAGCATTTACTTGGAGGAAAGTTCGTGGTTTCTCTTAAAGCCTCTTGGCAAGCACAAAAAAATCAGCGGCAGCAAGAATTGGTGCAACGGCAACAGCAAGTCTGTGAATCTTTAGCTGAATATCAACATGAACGTCAGACAAAAGCTGCGGCATTACGTCATGATCTCAACCTGTTTCAGCAATCTCTTCAGCAAGAAACTCAAGACTTTTTAGTCGATTTAAGCCTTGATCACCAACTGCGATCGGAACGAGTGGCACAGCAACTAAAGAGCTGCCACCAAGAACGCAATCAGAAGCAAATCCAGTTGATGCAGAATTTGACAACTTATATTGCTTCATTAAAAGAGCAGGTACAAACCTATTTAGTAGAACTAGAGTTAGCGCGGCAAGAGCAAGGGCAGCAGGTAGGGCAGATGCTACAAGAAAGCCGCGATCGCCGTTTAGCAGAAACAGCAGAACTATTTCAACAACTCTCGGAATTTCGCGCTGAGCTAAAAGCATATTGCAATAGCCTTCACGAAACCGTCTGGGGCGAATCTCAGTTAATCCAACAATTAGACCCGCTTAAAAGCGATCGAGCAACACCACAAGTCTTGGCACAAAAGCCTGTTGCTCAAGTTGTTCAGCCTATTGTTCAGCCTGCCAAGCTACCTACAACCAACATTAGTAGCACACCTCTAGTTACTGCTGCAAATATTAAAGCTGCCGCTGTTGCCGCCCAACAGCCCGCACAGCAGACATTACAGCAAGATAATGCGCTGCTGGAGCAGAAACTTTACAGCTACATCAAGCAAATTGAAGGTGCCCGACTGACTGAAATTCAGTCTGCTTTGGGTATTAATCGTTCACAGACTGTTGATAGTCTGCGCGCCTTAATTAAGCAAGGGTTGATTACACAGCGCGATCGCGTTTACCTAGCTCAAGAGGAAGTTTCCCTGTGACCACTGTCCTAAAAGCCAATCCCCGGCAATTTGTCAGCACTCCCGCCATTACGCGAGTCGCTGCCCGCGCCCTACGCTACCTGCAATCAGGGTATTCTGTACATCTACGCGGTCCCGCTGGCACTGGCAAGACTACGTTAGCGCTTCACCTTGCCGATCTGCTGGCTCGACCCATCATGCTCATGTTTGGGGATGACGAGTTCAAGACCTCGGACTTGATTGGCAACCAAACGGGTTACACCCGCAAGAAAGTTGTCGATAATTTTATTCACAGCGTTGTTAAAGTTGAGGATGAACTTCGTCATAATTGGGTTGATTCTCGGCTGACCTTGGCTTGTCGAGAGGGTTTTACGCTGGTTTATGATGAATTTAATCGATCGCGCCCCGAAGTTAATAATGTTCTGCTCTCTGCATTAGAAGAAAAACTTTTAGTTCTACCGCCTAACAAAGATCGGTCTGAATACGTCCGAGTCAGTCCTCATTTTCGGGGTATTTTTACCTCCAATCCTGAAGAATACTGTGGGGTTCATTCTACGCAGGACGCTTTGCTCGATCGGCTGATCACCATCAATATACCTGAACCTGATGAACTGACGCAGCAAGAAATTGTGGTTCAAAAAACAGGGATTGATCGAGAAAGCGCTGTGGCAATTGTGCAAATCGTTAAAGCATTTCGTAAAAGAACAGCGAATGAAAGATCATCAGGCTTGCGATCGTGTTTAATGATTGGCAAAGTCTGTCATGAACATGAAGTCATGGTAATGCCAGAGAACGCAGAGTTTCGAGACATTTGTCAAGATCTCCTGCTCTCTCGCACAGTCTTACCCCTAGAGGAAGCGACTCATATTTTGTGGGAAATCTTTAACAGCCTTATTGCCAATGATGCGCTTCAGGTTTCTATCCCGATCGCCCTTCAAAATGACCTGGAAATTGCAGATCCGGTTCTTGAATTCAATGAGATCGATCTTAATGAAATAGTGCCATCGATTTCTGGCGATTGCCTCGCAATTTTCAATGACTTAATGAATATAGACGACTCGCCTGAACTCATTTCTGATTCTGTCGAGTTCGATCCTGGCGATGGCGAAGAAGAAATCCTGCTGCCTTATCAACAGGAAGTCTACGAATATTTGCAGCAACAGCAAGAAGCGCGCCCGTTTGAAATTCAATCTGCGCTAGGGATTAAGCGATCGGACGTTGCAAACGCGCTGCAAGCTCTAACTACTAAAGGATTAATAGTTTCTCAAAATAATTACAAAAAGCAAGCCTCGTACCGCATTCATACCCCACAGGAATAATTTACATGACTGTATCTCCCACAGGTCGCGCCATTGCCACGTCAACCCAAGGCTCTAGTCTGGCAGATGTGCTAGAGCGCGTGCTAGATAAAGGTATCGTCATTGCTGGAGATATTTCTGTTTCTGTGGGTTCCACCGAACTGCTCAGCATTCGGATTCGGCTGCTAATTTCTTCGGTTGATAAAGCAAAAGAAATTGGAATTAACTGGTGGGAAAGCGATCCGTACCTCAGCAGTCAATCGCAGCAGATGCTTGAAGCAAATCGTCAGTTGCAGGCAAGGATCGAGAGTTTGGAAGGTCAACTAAAAGTACTCAGCGGGGAGCCAACATGATTACTGTTAGAACAGTTCTATATCGAACTGAGGATTAAATGTCTCTGACAAATTCTCAAATTCAAGTGATGTCTGCTGCTGATCTTGAGGCAGTGCCAAAGAAGAAAGATGCAGGGCTGGCTCCGCTGTTGCTAACGGTGGTAGAACTGGTGCGGCAATTGATGGAAGCACAGGTGATTCGGCGGATGGAGTCGGGCGATTTGAGCGAAGCTGACTTGGAGCGGGCAGCAGAAAGTGTTCGCAAGTTAGAAGAGCAGATTATCAACCTGTGCGAAATATTTGAGATTGATCCGGCTGATCTTAATATTGATTTGGGCGAAATTGGCACCTTATTTCCTCAGTCTGGGGGCTATTATCCGGGCAATCATTCAGCAAACCCATCGATTTTAGAATTGCTCGATCGCCTCCTCAACGTAGGGATTGTAGTGGAAGGAGATATTGATTTAGGGCTGGCTCAAATCAATCTAATTCATGCAAAACTACGGCTTGTATTGACCTCTCAGCCAATTGGCTAAGAGCTAGAAACAGATATCGAAATAATGCGAGATGGCTGTTCGAGCGATATTGCTGGGTAGCCTCATAGGAACGCGATCGCTCTAGGTGAATATATGGGATATGGACTTTATTTATACGGCATTTTTCCGGCTACAGGAGTCCATGAAATAACGTTAGAAGGACTCGATCGCCAACCCGTTCAGTCTCATACAATGGACGAGTTCACTTTTCTCTATTCTGAGGCACAACAGAGCAAATATTTGGCAAGTCGCCGCAATTTGCTGGGGCATGAGCGCGTGCTAGAACAGGCAATGGAGCAGGGGTATCGGACGCTGTTACCGTTGCAGTTTGGGCTAATTGTGGATGATTGGACAACGGTTGAAGGTCAGCTCATTAAGACTCAGAGTGAAAACTTAAAGGGCCTTTTTTCTAAGTTGGAAGGGCGGCGGGAAGTCAGCGTCAAGATTTTCTGGGAAGCAGATCAAGAGTTAGAAGATCTGATGCGGGATAATGAGGGATTGCGGACAGAGCGCGATCGCTTAGAAGGACAGTCGCTGAGCATGGATCAGATCGTCAAAATTGGGCAGGCGATCGAGGTGGAGATGGGTGAACGAAAGCAGGATATCATTCAGGCATTTCAAGAGATTTTAAATCCATTGGCGATCGAACAAATTGAGAATGATTTGTTGACAGAAAGCATGATTTATAACGCGGCTTACTTGATTCCTTGGGAAGCGGAGCCGGAGTTTAGTGAACAGGTGGAAAAGTTGGATCTGCGGTTTGAGGGGCGTTTGAGAATTCGGTATAACAATTTTACTGCACCGTTTAATTTTGCACAGTTGGTGTGATGGGATGGTCATTGCGGAGATTCGGGATAGGCACGGGGGCACTATCCCTACTGGTTTTTGGATTTTTGTTTTTATGGTGTTTTTATGTTCTTTGATTTGTTGACGGCACCTTTTACGGCTCCACTGAGCGGGATTGCTTGGATTGGTGAAAAAATATTAGAGAGAGCTAGTACAGAACTGGATGAGACGGAAAACTTAAGCAAGCGGCTATTGTCATTGCAACTAGCTTTTGATATGGGTGAAATTCCGGAGGCGGAGTTTGAGGAGCAGGAGGAAGCGTTGCTGCTGGCGATTCAGGCGTTGGATGATGAGATTAGGGCTGAGGAAATGGAGGCTGAAGAGTCGCGGGATTAAATCTACAATGGGGAGAGATTTTGTAATACTTCATGCCAACTCCTCCATCAAATCCAACATCTTCAGGTTTCTATCAACTGCATGAACAGGTGCAGCGATGGATTTGGGAAAAGCGTTGGGCAGCGTTGCACGATATTCAAGAACGGGCGATCGCCCCTATCCTCACAGGCACTACTGATTTAATTATTGCAGCAGCTACAGCAGGCGGCAAAACCGAAGCAGCATTCTTACCCATTTTTTCTAAGCTGGTTGAGAATTCCCCTAATATTCCTAAAAATGGAATCCAAGTTTTATACCTGAGTCCACTCAAAGCTTTAATTAACGATCAGCATTACCGTTTATCTGAATTGGGAGAACGATTAGAGATTCCTGTTCATGCGTGGCATGGAGATGTGGATTCAGGACGGAAACAGCGTTTGTTGAAGAATCCTAGTGGGGTTCTGTTGATTACGCCAGAGTCGCTAGAAGCGATGTTCGTAGGTAAGGGGCATGAGCTAACCAGGATTTTTGCGGCGTTGCAGTACGTGGTGGTGGATGAGTTACACTCGTTTATTGGAACGGAGCGAGGACAACAGTTGCGATCGCTGCTTCACCGTTTAGAAAAGTCGATCGATCGCCGTATTCCGCGCATTGGGCTAAGCGCCACGCTGGGAGAAATGAACTTAGCAAAAGATTATTTACGCGCTGGAGAATCTAATTTAGTCCAGTTAATTCAATCTTCTGAAGAGGGACAGGAGATTAAATTACAGATTCGAGGGTATCGAAAAGTTGCGCCTGATATCTTTATTGACGACATTAATCAGGAACGTGAGGCAGAATACTCTAGAAACGAAATTGATATCGCTAAGCATCTATTTAAAGTGTTGCGAGGAGAGAAGAATCTCATCTTCATTAATCGCCGCCAAGACGTAGAGCAATACGCCGATTGGCTAGGGCGATTATGTGACGATCATCGCGTTCCCAATGAGTTTATGCCTCATCATGGGAGCTTATCGAAGGAGTTACGAGAGGCAGCGGAGGAGGCACTTAAAGAGCGAAATCGTCCCGCGAATATAATTTGTACTTCGACTTTGGAGTTGGGAATTGATGTGGGTTCGGTGAACTCGATCGCCCAAATTGGCACTCCTTATTCTGTCGCCAGCACTCGGCAGCGATTGGGGCGATCGGGGCGGCGGCAGGGCGATCCAGCGATTCTGCGGATTTATATTACTGAGCCAGAGGTAACGCCAACTACGCATCCTGAAGCGACTTTGCATCCCTCGTTAGTGCAGGCGATCGCCATCATTCATCTACTCTTGCAAGGTTGGTATGAACCTCCAGTGGTGGGCAAGCTCCACCTTTCTACGCTGGTTCAACAACTGCTTTCCCTGATCGCTCAGTATGGCGGAGTCCGACCGGATCAAGCTTGGGAAACGCTTTGTCAATTGGGTGCTTTTAAGGCGATCGATAAAGCGACTTACATTCAACTACTGCGGTGTTTAGGAGAAAAAGATTTGATTCAGCAGAGTCAGGAAGGACTACTGTTACTGGGCTTGAAGGGCGAACGCATTGTTAATCACTACAGCTTTTATACAGCATTCAAAACTCCTGAAGAATTCCGTATTACAACTGCTGGAAAAACGCTGGGCACATTGCCGATCGATTCTCCGCTTACAGAGGATTTGCTACTGATTTTTGCTGGAAAGCGCTGGCGAATTTTGTCAGTAGACCGCGATCATCGGGTTGTGGATGTGATTCAGGCTTCGGCTGGCAGAGTGCCTTACTTTGGAGGTGAGGCAGGGAGCATTCATGATCAGGTGCGGCAGGAAATGCTCCGGATTTATTGCTCTGATGCTATTCCTGCTTTTTTAGATGCAACGGCGCGGGATTTGCTGCTGGAAGCTAGGACGAATTTTACGGCATACGATCTAGAGAATAACTTTTGGCTGGAGAATGGGCGACAAACGATCCTGTTTCCTTGGCGGGGAAGTTTGGTGATGAATACTTTGCTGGTGCAATTGTTGGCGAACGATATCTCTGTTGAACAAGGGGCGATCGCCCTCACAGTAAGTCTTCCCGCCGCAGAGTTGTGGAAGCGCCTCAAAAAAATAGCAGCGGCAAAACCACCGGATGCAGTGGAACTTGCCGCTACAGTCAGCAACAAAATCAACGAAAAGCATGATCTATTTTTAGATGAAGATCTGCTCTGTCGGAATTATGCCGCTAGTCATCTTGATGTGCCGAGCACCTGGGAAATGCTGCGTCGCTGGATGTCCTGAAGGTAGAGAGACTGGATAGTAGGCTATGTATTCAACCAACGGGCTGCATCTTTGGCATGATAGGTCAGAATTAGATCCGCACCTGCCCGCTTAAATCCTATCAACGTCTCCATCACGACCTTTTCTTCATCGACCCAACCGTTTAGCGCTGCGGCTTTGACCATCGCATATTCCCCCGATACGTTGTAAGCGGCAACGGGTAGATTAGTAGCCTGTTTGACGCGCCAAATAATATCCATGTAAGCCAGCGCAGGTTTTACCATCAAAATATCTGCTCCTTCGGCAATGTCTAGGGCAATTTCTTTGAGGGCTTCGGTGCCGTTGGCTGGGTCCATTTGATAGGTGCGGCGATCGCCAAACTGCGGAGCCGATTCAGCCGCATCCCGGAACGGACCATAGTAGGCAGATGAATACTTGGCAGCATAGGACATCACCGGAATATCCTCAAACCCTGCCTCATCTAATCCCGCCCGAATCGCTTGCACAAAACCGTCCATCATGCCCGAAGGCGCAATAATATCAGCCCCCGCTTTTGCCTGAGAAACCGCCGTTTTCTTCAACAGTTCCAACGTCGGATCATTCAGCACCCGCCCCGACAAATCACCCACTTCCAAATAGCCACAGTGCCCATGAGCAGTGTATTCGCACAAACAAGTATCAACAATTACCAGCAAACCAGGAACCGCTTCTTTAACCGCTGTTGCCGCCCGTTGTACAATGCCGTGATCATGCCACGCGCCTGTTGCCTCGTTATCTTTGTCGGAAGGAATACCAAACAGAATAATTGCCGGGATGCCCAGGTCATAGACTTCTTTAGCTTCCTCAACAATTTTATCGATCGATAACTGATACACACCCGGCATTGATTTTACTTCTTTGGCAAAACTCTCACCGGGTACAGCAAATAATGGATAAATTAAATCACTGGTCGTTAGAATATTTTCTCGCACCATGCGACGAAGCTGAGGATGGTTGCGGAGACGGCGAGGACGCTGGGTAGGAAACATAGAATTAGGAAATTTACTAAAAGGGCGATCGACTGAATTTTACGGATAGTTATTAAGTCTAAAGCTTTGACTGTCCCCTCAAACCAATTCTGTAACTTTCTGTAAAACCTCCTCTTCTATCTCGATTCACTAGCGCTAGTCGCCCATCACATGCACGACGAGTTCTCGCAAATGATTTCTTTGCCGATGTTCCCACAGGTAAATTCCCTGCCAGGTTCCTAAAACTAGCCTGCCGTTGGCGATCGGGATTTGCTCTGAAGTATGCGTTAATACTGTCCGAATATGAGCGGGCATATCGTCCGCTCCCTCGGTGCTGTGGATGTAGCGATCGCCCTCTGGCACTAGCTTTGCCAAAAAGTTTGCTAAGTCCAGCAACACATCAGGATCAGCGTTTTCTTGAATGATCAGGCTGGCGGACGTGTGTCGCAGAAACAAGCTGCATAGCCCCGTTTGAATGCCCGATTCCGCCACGATCGCCGCAACTTTAGACGTAACCTTTTGGAGGGATTTCCCTTGAGTTTGAACTTTAATAAGCTGTTGATAGTGAGACATAGGAAATTTTGAGTTTCGTTACAGTTGAAAAAATCAAGACTTTTGGGAACATTTCTGCTGTTGCGATCGTCCCATGCTTTTTAGCTCCTGCAATCAGAGATACGGTTAATTAGAGGCGATCGCGTTCAACTCGTTTTTTACCCAAGGCTTAGCCATGCTATCTACTTCTAAAACAACTCAGCCATTAAGTTCAACTTCCTTAAGATCAACTCGCTCCGGTCTTTTCGGTGGTATTTTTGATGGTCTTTTCAGTCGTGACCCAGGCGGCTCCATTGATAAAGCCAAAGATATCGGCACGTTGAGCCGCAGCCGCAGCTACTCCCGTTCGGGGGAAGTGGGCAAGAAAGACCTCGACTTTTTCCGCTTTAAGTTAGATGGAACAACGTCTATCACCGCCCAGCTCAAGAACGAAGACAAAGATAAAGCTCCGATCGCCATGACCATTCTCGATCGCAGCGGCAACACCATCAAAGGCAGCAACGACAAGTTTTTGTTCAGGAACATTCAGTCTGGCTCTACCAAACAAATTGCAGCCAGCTTAGCCGCCGGGACATACTACGTTCGCCTACAAAGCGCTAAGGGCAAACACCAAGGTTACAATTTTGATCTCACTGCATCTTCTTCAATCGGAACAGGCTCAGGAATTGGCACAGGTTCAGGAACCAATTTTGGAGACACACAAAATCTGGGTCGGTTGCAGTCAGGGAAAACCTACCGTGAATCTGGGTCTGTAGGCGGCGATAGCGATATAGATTCCTATCGTTTTATAGTCGATCGCACCAGTCGCATTTTCTCAGAGCTATCCAACAACGGCAACGATGACATCGCCTTCCGACTGCTCAACACCAGCGGAGAAACCGTCAAAACCAACAGCGGCGATTTCTTGTTTGCCAATGTCAGACAAGGTGATGATGAGAGGCTACTTGCTCCCACTCTAGGGGCAGGAACCTACACCTTTGTGGTTCAAAGCAAACTGGGTCGCAACGAGGACTACAGCTTCAAGCTCGATCAATCAGACGTTACACCTATCTAAAGCAATAGTTCTGGAGGATCGGCGCTAATCATTACAGGGTCTTGATAGAGCGGCACGGTGAAGGTAACAGTTGAGCCTAAACCTTCACCCATGCTGTAGAAGTTGACGACTCCGCCCATAGCTTCTACCAGCTTCTGGGAGATCGCCAAGCCCAAGCCCGTGCCGCCATACTGACGAGTCCGCGACCCATCCACCTGGCTAAAAGACTGAAACAACTTGTCTTGTTTTTCCAGGGAAACGCCAATGCCTGTATCCGCCACGCTGATTTTGACGCTGCCTGGTTTCTCCTGGTTCTGCACTAAAATCTTGTCGGGCAGCACTTCGGCAGTAATGGTGATTCCGCCCTCATGGGTAAATTTGACAGCGTTGCTTAGCAGATTCAACATCACCTGCAATAGCCGTTGGTAATTGCCTAACACCACGACCTTATCGCGGGTTGCAGGTGTAAGAATTTCCAGGCTTAGAGACTTTTGTTGAGATTGGGGGCGAATGAAGTTCTCGACATCACCCAACAGGTCGTCTAGTTGAATGGGGTTGAGATCAAGCTGCATCTTACCCGCTTCAATTTTGGCGACATCTAAAATATCGTTGATAATGCTCAGCAGATGAATCGCCGAACGGTGCGCCTCTTCAATAAATTGCCCCTGTTCTTCGGGATCATCTGCCATGCCGTCCATAATCAGCTTCAGGAAGCCAATCACACCATTGAGGGGCGTTCGCAGTTCGTGAGAAGTGTTTGCCAAAAACTCGCTTTTGAGACGAGATGCCGCTTCCGCTTGTTGGCGGGCTTCTTCAATCTCCCGGTGGCGCTCCATCAAGCTTTCATTAGCACGTTGAAGCTCAGCCGCCAAGTTGCGGCTTTCTTCGAGCAAGGTGGCGTGGGCGACTCCAGTGCCCACCTGGTCAGCAATTTCCTTTAACAGGTCAATATCAATATCACTCCAGGGTGGAGCTTGATGGAATTGATCTGAATTAAATTGATAGAGGATGATTAAACCATTGGGCTGGTCTTTGTAGGGAGTGGCGATCGCCAAAACCGAGTGCGGCACACCCTCTGCCGAATTATCTGCCGAATTAAAAGTAACAGGCTCCAGGGTCGAAAGCGCCTGACTCAAATACAGCCCCTCTTCAATCTTCACCTCTGCCCCCAACATCGAATCTAAGTCAGAGTGGCAATACTCAGCGACAACCTTCAAACTTTGGCTCAGAGGCTTGTAGGGACAAATCAAACAACGGCTAACATTCAGCGCTTCGCCCAAACCTTCTACCGTTTGCTGCCAAATCGTTTCTAAGTTAAGGTTCCGTCGAATCTGTCCAATCACCTGAGTCAACTGCTGACGGTAACGGCTAGAACGTGGAGCCAGAACTGAAGGGGCGATCGCCTCCACCAATTCCAGCGCTTCATCTCTAGTGACAGTCCGCAAAAACCGCCCCATCGTCACCACAAGAGTCGCCGATCCATAAGGCACAATGATCGGACTCATCGTCAGGTCAAAAATGAAATACCGACTCGCATAGACAAACCCATACTCAAACCGCATCGGAGTCAAATCATCTAGCACCTGCCGAACCAGCCCCAGGTAAGTAGAGGCGACCAGCGGTGCAAACTGCGATGGCTGGTTAATGACTTGCTCTGGGTTAATTCTGTACCCACTATTTTGCCAACAGAATGAAAGATATCGCCCCGTCTCATCTAGAGTAAAGACCAGATCCGCATCCGAAACCGATCGCCACCCATTGCGTTGCTGAGAAGGGACGGGC
>JBBRCV010000181.1:0-11189 GCA_038204505.1 Elainellales cyanobacterium | reverse complement strand
ACTTGTTGGGTAATAAGCCTAGAAATGCTTGAAACCCGCTTCTAGTAAGCCTTTCAGCGATTTTTACTCAAAATCCTTGAAACTCAGTCTGTGTAAGCCTTTCAGCGATTTTTCTCGTTATTTCCCAACAAGTCTATTAGATTAAAGTGTGGAACAGGAAATAGGTATACCTCGTAAGAATGCTGCTAACTTTGCCATAACATCCTAAGTTATATTACGGAGAATCTTTGAAGAATCAGGATCACTCTGCACAATAAGCTTGCTGATCCAAAGATAAACATACATCTATATTATTACCCCAAGCGGTTTAGGCAACCCAATGTAATAAAAATCAACCTGGACATCAAGAAATAAGCTGATCCAGAGCAAAACAGGTCAATATCTAGATTCGACGATCCTGTAGCACTATCATACGTGTAGAACATACGTGTGGAACATATGAGCGGTTGATTAACTTGATAAAAGTCAATTAGACAAAAGTCTATTCCCATTCCAGGCTCTACTTCTTTAATCTAGGCTCATTAGATTCAGTCGAAATGAACTGCCATGTTAATCTCTGTCCTGCAAACCTTAGCAGAAATATTGGCGGGAGGAACCTCCCTCACCAATACAGAGCAGATTGACTTTAGTCGTCCTGGCAGTCGGCGGGATGAGGGTGCCGGACCGTTGCTCAATCTGTATCTTTACGACATTCGGGAAAGTAAACAGGTGCAACATTCGGGGCGACAGGTGGAACGCAGGTCTGGCGACAGCCGCTTGCAAACTGCCAAAGTAGGTTGGTCACCCGACTGGTTTGATGTCTCGCTATTGATTACAGCTTGGGATCGAACCGCACTCGGCGAATATCATCTTCTGACCGAAGCCATGTCGGTTGTGTTACGCCATCGCTCACTCCAAGAAGACTATGTTGCACCCGAACTACGGGGTTATGGCAACTTATCGCTCTCGGTGTCGATCGCCCCTCCCATTGAGCTAGGCGCACTGTGGGGTGCCCTCAGCCTCCCATTGAGACCGGCATTGTACTTGACCGTCGCCATTCCCTTCTCTGCCGAAAACGCTATCAAACCTCGCGTTTGGGAGCGAATTGTTAATCTGCAAAGTCACTGGTCAGAAGCTGCTTCTGAAAACGCCCGTGGCAATGGCAGTCCACAGCTACTGACTCGCCGCGTTACTGCGGCAGGTGTAGTCAGAGATGCAACGAATGATCAGGCGTTAGTTAACGCCAAAGTGATGATTCTGAACACAGAAAAGCACATGGTGACGAATTCAGAAGGGCTATTCTTTTTTGAAGAATTATCCAATGGCAATTATGTGTTGAATGTCCAACACCCCGGTTATCGCTCTCGGAACAGCAATATCTTAGTTGAGGCTGAACAAGCCACCTTCAAAGAGATTTTGCTTGCGCCTGGGCAACAGGGTGAATCCCCAGATGCTTAACCTGATTCGGAGTAGATTGATATGCCTAGACTTGACTATCATGCCCCTGGTGTTTATATCGAAGAAATTGACCGAGGGAGCCGTCCTATTGAGGGGATTAGTACGGCGATCGCGGGTTTTGTCGGCTTTACCGAAGACATCCGCGATGGGGCTGAACCGTTTAAGCCCATGCTGGTGACTACTTGGACACAATTCCGCAATTACTTTGCTCGTCCTGATTCCGATGGCTTCACCGACTACAATGCCTATCTTCCCTTTGCGGTATACGGCTACTTTATGAACGGTGGTGGACGCTGTTGGATTACTAGCATTGGCACTCAACTGCCAACCGCTACTGTCTCCCGCACTCCCCAAGCGGCTACGCTCGCACTTCCCGGACGAGGCAATCGCCCTGTCCTCAATGCCACCCTGCGCCCAGAGCAAATCGCAGGCGGAACGGTGCAAATCTTAATTAATGACAGCACCCCCCTGCCTCAGCCTGAAGGTAGTGATACACCCACTCCGGATGCAGGTGATTTCTTCGTGCTGCAAATTCGGCGGGGAGAGCAGGTTTTAGAGCAGTACGAAAATCTGACGATGGATGCAGAAGTCGCGGCATCGGTAGGGACTTATGTGGTTACTGCCCTCAATGCATCCATGTACGTCACCCTCGAAGATATCGCCCAGCAACGTCGCACCCGTCGCCCTGTCAATGGAGCCTACGAGTTAGCACCTCCCCTAACACCGACCCGCGCTGATCAGTTCTGGCGGCAATTGGAGGGGGTTCGAGACGATCGCACAGGGGTGCGAGGGTTACTAGAGATTGACGAAATCACGATGATCGCCTGCCCCGATCTGATGCGTGCCCATGAAGCACAACTGTTGAGCCTTGAACAGGTTCATGGGGTGATGGAGTTGATGATCAGCGCTTGTGAAGGGGCATCCGATGGCAGTATCCCAAATCCTCCTAACCGAATGGTCTTGATTGATCCACCCTCCGATCGCGTTAAGCCGCAAGAAGTGGTGGAGTGGCTAGCTCAGTTCGGTCGTCGCTCTATGTTTGCAGCGCTCTACTATCCATGGATTAAGGTTGCCAATCCCCGTGAGAATGGTCGTCTAATTAGCGTTCCGCCTTGTGGTCACATGATGGGAGTTTGGGGAAGAACTGACGAGACTCGTGGCGTGTATAAAGCTCCTGCGAATGAAGTGCCTCGTGGTGTAATCGATATTGCCTATGACACCAATTTTCGTGAGCAAGAACTCCTCAACCCACTAGGTATCAACTGCATCCGTCGTTTTCCCAATCGTGGTATTCGCATTTGGGGTGCCAGAACCCTGGTCGAACCCGAAAAGACAGAGTGGCGTTACATCAGCGTGCGACGACTGATCAGCTATATTGCCAAATCGATTGAACTAGGAACCCAATGGGCGGTGTTTGAACCCAATGACGAAGATCTCTGGGCAAGAGTCCGGCGGACGGTCACCAGCTTCCTAGAGCGAATTTGGCGAGAGGGCGCACTGTTTGGAGCCAGTCCTGAGCAAGCCTTCTATGTCAAATGTGACGCAGAACTCAACCCTCCAGAAACCATGATTTTAGGTCGCTTATACATTGAGGTCGGCGTATGTCCTGTGCGTCCGGCAGAGTTTGTCATCTTCCGTCTCAGTCAGTGGAATGGTATTGAAGATGATCAGTAGATAGATCAATTCAGCGTAGGACAGCCATCTTGGCTGTCTGGACGCAGACAAAACATCCCCATTCACATCTAAAATTAGCTAGAGGTTCAGTATGACTGGTGAATATTTAACAGCTTGTAAGTTCTACTTTGAAGCCGACGGTATTACAGACAAGTTCATCAAAGAAATCAGCGGTCTGGGGATCGAAAATACCCCAGCCCAAGAGGTTCATGGTTCATCTCGTTCAGGAAAACTAACTCGGCAAGCAACGCCCACCGTGGTTAAGTTTACTAATATCACGATCAAAGTGATTGCCACCGACGATGTGGATTTGTATAAGTGGTATCAGCAATGTAACGAAGACATGGGGGATGCCCGACAGTGGGCTCAGAACCGAAAAGGTGCGTCGGTAGTTGCCTACAACCAGCAGAGCCAAGAACAAGCCCGTTGGAATATCGATCGCTGCTATCCGTGCAAATACACAGGTCCAACGCTGACTGCCTCCGGCGGTGATATGGCGAATGAAACCATTGAATTGGTGCATGAAGGCATCAAGCGGGTTAAATAAATTCTGGGTTCTAAAAGATGGCTGATTTTGAATTTCTGACTGCCCATCGTTTCTATTTGGAGTTGAAGCTAGATGGTTCCCAAGATAAAGTTGATGGTTTTTTCTTGGAATGTCGAGGGGTCCAACGCACCCAAGAAGTGATTGAGGTTTGCGAGGTCACGCCCCAAGCTTGGGGATCTAGTGGACAATCCCATGGGCGGGTGGTTCGGACTAAGGTTCCTGGGAACGTCAAGAGTGGCAACCTGACCTTGCGACGCGGAATGACATTTTCAGCCACTTTTTGGAAATGGTTTCAGCAGGTGCAGGATGGTAACTGGATGAAACAACGTAAAGATGCCTCACTGGTTATTTATGACCAAGGCTCTATCGAAGTGGCTCGATTCAATTTCTTCAAAGCATGGCCGACAAGCTATAAAATTACCGATGTGAATGCTCGCAGTACAGAAATTGAGATTGAGGAATTAGAGGTAGCATTCGAGGATTTTGTCCGTGATAAGTGATGGCAGGTAGAGAGGGTAAAGGATAAATAAGGAGGGCTATGTTCCAGACTGAGTTTGAGTTTACGTTGCCAAAAGGTTACTTAGATGGCGATCGCAACCTCCATCGCACAGGGATGATGCGGCTCTCTACAGCAATGGATGAAATCGCGCCTCTGCGTGATCCGCGCGTCAAAGCTAACCCAGCCTATGCAACGATTATTATCCTGTCGCGGGTCATCACTCGCTTAGGAGCGTTAACGGAAATTAGCCCAATGGTAGTCGAAGAATTCTTTGCTCAAGACCTGAGCTATTTACAAACTTTTTATCGACGGATTAATGAACTAGAGGAGGTTGAAGAGAATACAGAAAATACCCTCCCGATAGAGAATCAAGTACCAGAATTGAGCCTTCAATAGTATAGAAATATGACCCGCAAAGACAAGCTTTATCCTGAATTTTCTTTTACTCTCCCCCGTGGATTTATCGATGACCAACAGCGGGTACATCGGCAAGGGGTCATGCGCCTCGCCACGGGCAAGGACGAACTGCTAGTCCAGCAAACCGTTAGCGCTCAATCTAATCCCGCTTACGGCTTCTTGGTGATGCTCTCCCAAGTAATTTTGCGGTTGGGGAGCTTAACCAACATTCATTCCAGTCAATTAGAATCCTTAACCATTCGAGATATTGCTTTTTTACGAGAATTTTATAATCGCCTCAATCAACAAGGCAACGCCCATATTCCCACTCAATGCCCTCATTGTCAGGCGGAATTTGCCGTGGAGCTACAACTGGCGGGGGAGCATTAAGCTACCCCTCAGACCAGATTTATGAGGAGGTAGCTTTCATTGCGTACCATTTTCATTGGTCGCACAGTGAGATTTTGGCGTTAGAGCATAAAACTCGTCAGCGGTGGGTAAGAGAGATTAATCAGATCAATCAACATCCAGAACTAAAGTTGAACCCATGAAAGTCAAAGTTCTTAACGCACAAACCCAGATCGAAATTCGAGTTATCGATTTACAAGATTTCCTGGCTCGTAGCGGCGAATGCCTAATGGGACGATCGCCCAGTTCAGGATTAGTTCTTGAAAGTTCGGATGTCAGCCGTTTGCATGGCAAGTTTATTTTAGAGCAAGGGCAGTACTATTTTTATGACTTGGGGAGTGCCAATGGGTCGCTAGTGAATGGGGCGATCGCGCAAGCCAACCACGGTTATTTACTGCGTTCTGGAGACATTGTTCGGATTGGTGAATTTGTGTTGATGATGCAAGCACCCAATAACCTAGAAGATCTACCTGCTACAGTAATCGGCGATCCTAATGCCACTGTGGTTGGTGGTCTGGCTTTCGGTGTAATGCTTTCTGGTTTTGCAGCGGCTGAAGAGCGTATTCTTGAACCTGTTGAACTGGTAGGCGTTGTCCCTGATGCAATGGTTGCTGAACCTGACACGGGGTTGGAAGATCTCACTGATTCATTAGAGTTCGATGAGGATGGGATAGAAGATGCGATCGCGGATCAACCCCTTGATGAAGTCGTAGAAGATGAAGTAGAGAACGTAGGAAAGGATGAAGTAGAGAACATATTTATAGAAGATGAAATTGTTGATGAGGCTATAGAAGAAGACGAATTCGTTGATGAAATTGTAGAAAGCGAAACTATTAATGACGAATTTGTAGAAGAAGAAACTATTGATGAAGTTGTAGACTACGAATTTGCTGATGATGAACTTATAGAGAATGAAACCGTTGATGAACTTATAGATGATGCAACTATTGATGAATTAGAAGAAGAAACTATTGATGAAGTCGACGACGAAATTATAGACAATGAAATTGTAGATCATGCAACTGTTGATGAGTTAAGCGATGCAGATAAGTTAAACGATGCAGATGATGAAATTGGAGAAGATATTGCCATAAATGAAGCTGTAGATGAAGCTGTTGAAGAAAGAGAATATGAGGAAGCTACAGTTATTCAAGAAATCCCCTCAAGTGCTTCCGTAGAAACTCAGCCAAAAACTCAACCAGAAATTCTCGATTCTTCAGAAGTAATTACAATCCTGCCTGATCCTTGGAACGATCCGTCTGTTGTACCAGGGGCGAACTCAGATGTATTAGCAAGCTTTCCTCCTGATTCCCCTATTCTGGAAGTGGAAGATCTATCAGACATAACCGTGATTCAGCCTGATGATTTAGTCGATATTGACTTAGCTGATGAACCACCCGATGATGGGACCGTAATTCAGCTTACTGATTTGATGGATGAACCTAGCGTTATTCCACAGCCAGCGCCATTAAGTTCTTTGACGGAATCAACTGAGTTAGATGCGATCGCTGAAGAGCAGGAATCTCAGGCGATCGCTCCATCTTTAGAACCAGAAAGTAATCAACCTATCCACGAGATCGATCACGAAATTGATACCGCTGTTAATCAACTCTTCGACCCTGAGCCGCCTACTGTTCCAGGCATTATTTTACCCGAAGTAGATATTTTGGAATCTGAAGAAGAGGAACCCGAAGAAGAATTAGAAGAACCTGTTAGTTTAATTGACTTATCTCGGATATCTGAACCCGAAGAGGAACTAACGGAACCTGAAGAGGAATTGCCCACACCAGTAAATAATATGCAGGTGATACCATCTGCTGCATCTCTCGAACCAGTCCACAGCGAAATTCTTAGCATCGTACAGAAAAAATATATTGTCTTACTAGCTCACGAAAACCAAGAAGCTGAATTGATTCAACTCATTGAAAGTTACCAATCTTTTCTGTCTCAGTGCCAAACTTTGACCACAACAACTCTGAGCGCCACATTAAAACAACAAATTGGCTTCACCGTCACTCAACAAACTCCTGCGCTTTTACAGGGAGGATATCAATCAGTTAACAGTCTCATTACAGCCGGAAAAATTCTTGCAGTTCTTTTTGCCAGAGACTTTCTTACCCCTCAGCAAACCCAGTCTAACGACGATGCTCTCTCCCGGTCTTGCAATGTTTACGGAGTTTTGTTCGCTAGCAATTTACCAACAGCAGAGGCACTGATTCACTCTCTACAAACCAAAGTTACTGCCGCTCAATAAACCCTTTTCTTTCCTATAATTTCTTTATCCATGCCAATTTACTAATTTAATTAAGCAATAAAACGCAATAAAACGGTCATGAAAATTAAAGTTCTCCATTCAGAAACACAGGCTGAGGTGAAGGAGCTAAACCTGGCTCACGCGATCGCAGAAGGCGAAAGTTGCTTTGTGGGGCGATCGCAAAATTCGGGGCTTGTCCTTGACAGCAATAACATCAGTCGCCTGCATGGTAAATTTTCTTGCCAAGACGGACACTATTACTTCTGTGATCTTGGCAGCAGCAATGGTTCGATGATCAAGGGAGAACTAGCAGTTGCCAATCAAAATTACCCACTCCAGCCGGGAGACATCGTTCGTATTGGTGAGTACGTCCTGATCCTAGAAGCAATACCTGAATCTGTGGAAGAACTACCTGCCACCGTCATCGGCAATTTAGATGCCACTGTCGTGGCTGGATATGGTGCTTTGCCCAATTTTGCTGCTAGCGCTATTTCCGAGGTAGAAGAAAAGCCAGAAGAGGAGAAAGAGGAAGAAGAAGACGTTCAAGTTGTTGAGGCTAAAGTTGTCTCAGAAGAGTCATTCGCCAGTGTTAAGATAGAGTCCGCGCCGCTTGACGAGTTTGATCTACGGACTCAAACAGGAGCCTTATTTACAGCGATCAATCAGCGAGTTGTTGCAGAGTTGCGAACAGCGGGTAATTTAACTCGTGAAACTTATCTCAAAGCCATTCGTAAAGCTCGTGAGTCGGTTGAGCAAAATACGTTAATTGATTCAGATCAATTTGAGCAGAATGCCGAGAAATACTGGCAATCTGTAACCAAAGGAACTTCAGATCTGGGTGCTAAGATTGGCGCTGCAACCCTACGAGGAGCTGTCCAATTAGGTGGACGTTTGAATGCCGCAGTTAAAGCAGCTTTGCGTGAGTTTATAGCCCCCTCTCCCAAAGCTGATATCCCTTCTGAGATTCCCAATCCTGAGATTCCCAATCCTGAGATTCCTAATTCTGAAGTCCCTAGTCTTGAAGTCCCTAATTCTGAAGTCCTTAATCCTGACACTAAAACTGATGAATCCCTGCTGGGTGAAGAATTAATGTCTATTAATGAACCGAGTCAGGTCGAAGATAACAATAAATAACTTCAGGAGTACCTCCGTTTTTGCAGGAAAGCTTAGTCTGGACAGAGGAAAGGGTGTAGCAGCGTGATGAAGTCATTGTTGCTCCTCATTGCTCACAGATGCAACTAGCTCCAGCAAATAAATCCTCTTTCCCTTCATCAGGTTTTGAGGGTAATGGATAAGCTACAGGTTTTGCCGGAGGCGCAACATCTAGAGAACTGCTGACCTACGCTCGTTTTGTTAAAGAGGCTACCGCTAGTGAGCTTGCGGCATAACCAGGTTTTAGATTACGAAGTTTGTAGAATGTGACAGCTTTAGTCAACATTGAGTGAAGCGATCGCGCGTCTATCTAACTGAGAAAGCCTGCTCCCAATTGGCAGTAATGGGGTCTAACAAGAAGCTCATTACGGTTTTCTGACGGGTAACAATTTCTGCATTGGCTGCCATACCTGGAGAGAGCAACACTTCGCGATTATTAGCTCTCACCGATCGCTGCTTGAGTCGAACCTGCACCGGAAAAACTAATCCAACATTTGGCTGATTCACTGCATTGGGGCTGACTTGGGCGACAATTCCCTCGACCATGCCAAATTCTTGATAGGGAAACGTAGCTAGCTTGACTTTCACTCTCATCCCCGATCGCACAAAGCCAATATCCTGGTTTTGCACGTTCGCTTCAAGAATTAGCTCTTCGCCGTCGGGCACGATCGACAACACTTCATCGCCCGATTGCACAGTAGATCCGGTTTTGCTGACTTTGATATTGTAGACAGTGCCCGTTACCCCAGCGCGAACCGTACTGTACTTATATTGCGCTTGGGCTTGGGTTAGTTTTTCATCTAAGTCGGTGAGTTCTTGCTGTTGTTTGTCAACTTGGGTCAAAATTTCGCTTTGCCGTTCAGATTCTAATCGAGTGGCGTTCTTGCTCGCGGCTTGATAAGACTGTTTTGCTTGCTCAATCTCCTGCCCTTGAGCGATGATTTCTTTTTGCAAAGAATCTGCTTTGTTTTGAATATCAAGATAGTCAAACCGGGGCACGGCTCCTTGGGTCGCGAGTCCACTGAGCGCCCTCTCTTTTGTTTGGGTATGCAAAAGTTCTGACTGCAATTGACTGAGTTTTACCTGGGCGGTTTTGATCATACTCATTTGTCGATTCGCTTCTGCTTTGGCGGCGGCATGGCGATCGCCAAACTCTCGTAGGCGGGCGGCTAATAGTTGGTTTTGCAGCAAGCTCCCAGCTTGGGTGTTGCCTGTGCGTTCGGCTTGCAGCCGTGCGAGGGTATCGTGACTTTGGCGAGAGAGTTTTTCCAGCCGAGCAACTTCAGACTGAGAAATTGTCGGATCAAGTTGCACTAAGATGTCGTCTCTTTGCACATGCTTGCCTTCGGTGACTTTGATTTCGCGCACTAGACCACTGGAGAGCGATCGCATGGGCTGCACTTGGGAGGCAGGAATTACCTGTCCGGGAGCTGTTGCCACTTCATCGACTTGGCTGAAGGTTGCCCAGGCGATCGTGCCGCCGACTATGGTGCAGAGAACTGCGCCAAGTAGACGAGCATACATCGGCAGCAACTGCCGTTGAGCATTACCTAACTCATAGTTAAGGAAGTCTTGAGGGTTGGTAAATTGAACCTTGGTTTGCTGTCGTTGAACAGATACTGATGGCGCTTTCATGATGCCTTTCTTCCAGAGCGAGTTGATCTGTATCTTGAATTCAATAATTTGATGTTTGAATCTGAAAAATGAGATTTAAAATTCAAACGGTGAAGTTCTAAATTTGAGATGGAGTCCAGAATCGAAAATTGCCGTTCTGGACTCAAAACATGGATTTCAATCGTGAAAATTTCAGCTCACAACCCAAAACTTTGATGAATCTGCTCAAAACATTGAGCCTTGCTTTCAGTTGTAGTGTTGGCAATGCCCACACTATGCACTATCTACAAATGCCTCAGACTATTCATGAATAAATTATGAAGTCCAGATCAAGCCCTAACTGCAATAACTTCAACTGTAACTCCTTTGTTAGCCGAAACTGGACGGAGGGAAATTGGAGATCACTGGATGCAATTTGACAGTCAATCACGCTCCAATATCCCAACTCGTTAAACTCCTGGAAGGTCAAGCGAACTGGATAGAGAAGTTGTACCCAAAACTCCAACTGCTCTTCCAAATCCTTTGTTGTTTGATTTTTAGTTAGAGTTCGACTCCAGCAGTCAAGTTTGAATCTATTATCGTAGAGCCTTGCTGCTCCATCTACGGGTAGAGGAATTGTAACTTCACCCTTACGCCTCAACGTAGTGGGTGAAAACCCTAGTTTTTGATTGATTAAATCTACATCAAGATTTTCCCCACAAATTAGGAGGATAGTCGTTACATGGGTTGCAAAAATAATGTCAGACATTCCTTAAATTGTGTCCTACTAGATTTTCAAGCTCAACTCTGTAGTCTCCTCCACTGTTTGTCAATTTCATGCCTTTTGAATCACTTTCTGACCATTGAACCGATTTACTGAAACTTCCAGCAACGCCAATGGGCGGTTGCTGATACGCCCATTGATCTATGGCATCCAGTCCTTTGGACAAAGCTTTCTCCTGTTTATTAGGGAACCATTTAGCTCCATCCTTACGATTACTCCACAGCTCATCAGTGGCTTTGTCTACCTGTTGAGCAGTGACACCTAACTTCGTAGAATTTTGAATTGCAATCCCGAGGGTATTGGATTGAAATGACCCCCAACTTTCGGACAGAGAGCTAAGAGTAGTATCTTTGTCTAAGGAGGTTACGAGAAATGGCAGGTCGTCGTCAATACAATGCAGAGTTTAAGGCAAAAGTGGTGTTGGAAGTCCTGAGTGGCGAGAAGA
>JBBRCV010000180.1:0-11217 GCA_038204505.1 Elainellales cyanobacterium | reverse complement strand
AAACGCTGCTCATGAACTCTGGCAAGTTCCGATTACCAGGTAAAAAACAGCTTTATCAGAACGCTGACACTTGGGCAGTGCTGGCAGTCGATGTGACGGAGAGTCCGATTGAGCGTCCGAAAAAAAACAGCGAGCTTACTGAAGTCAAGAATAAACTTGATCCGGGTGCGCCAGCAATTATGGTGTCTGCCCCAGTTGAGTTGATCCAGCGGATTCGGTTTACTGACGATAAGGTTGAGGGAGCACAAGAGTATGAACTGCCGCCGAACTGGGTGGGTCGTCAGACGGAGGCACTCGCTCGCGTTCGACGGGCAATGGTTGATAATGGGTGGGTTGTGGAAGAGAAAGAGGGAGAATCAGCCCTCTATCAAGTCGCTATTGATCGGGAGGGGAACTATGAAATCTGTAAGAATATCCCGATCGCCAATCTGAGACCACTGCTGGCGATCGATGATCCAATGGCTCCCAAGCGAGTAGTCGATCGCTTAGTTCATCTAGCCCGGTATCAAGCGGTTGAAAGCCTCGATAACTCTAGTTCAAAACTGGCTCAAGTGCTGGAGGTGGAGATACTGGGTGAGGATAAGCAGCCTTTCCCTGATCCTCAAAATCTAACAGTTCAGAGTGAGGATATTATTTGTTTCCGTTTATCTAATAAGGGCACTCAACCTTTGAAGGTTGCTGTATTGGATATGGAGCCAACCTGGGCAGTTTCACAGATCTCAATTGGCGGCATGGAGGAACCCTTCTTTCCGTTGGAAAAAGGTGCGGTTAAAGATGTCTTGCTCCAATTGAGAGTGCCGGATGATCATGCTTATGAGAAAACTAAGGAGACGATTAAAGTATTTGCTGTGCAAAGGGGGTTGGCTGATCTTCGATGGTTAACGCTGCCCCCATTGGATGAACCACTGGAAGCGAGAGGAACCCAACCTGCGGAAGAATTGGACAAAACTTTTTACAACGAAGAAGTCACCAGAGGCATGAAAAAAACTGAAGAGGTTAATCCACTTAATAATCTTTTAAAGATGATTGGTGCTGATTTGAATAAAGCATCTGAGGCGACTCGTTCTGCCAGCATTGTGGTTGATCCAAGCCAGGAGTGGGTGACGAAGCAGGTTCAGATTATAGTGGAGCGATAGTTAAGCAGATAGAAGTAATGCCGAAAATCCTCATTCTGTCCTCTAATCCAAGACGAGATCTGAATCTAAATCGAGAAGTTTCAGATGTGAACAGTGCGATAGAGCGTGTTGGGAAGTTTGAAATCAGGTTTAAGTTAGAGGTGCGCGCTCAAGAACTACCGGGACTATTAACAGAACATAGTCCGCAGATTGTTCATTTTTGTGGGCATGGAGCAGGAGAGCATGGGTTAGTTTTCCAGGATGAGGATGGGCGGGAACGGCTGGTTAGCACAGAAATATTAGCTCGACTATTCAAGACTTTCTCAGAGGAGATTAACTGTGTTGTGCTGAATGCTTGCGACAGTGACCAACAGGCAGATGCGATCGTTGAACATATTAATTATGTCGTTGGCATGAGTCAGCCTATTTTAGATAAAGCGGCATACTACTTTGCGACAGGTTTCTATCAAGGGTTAGCGGCTGAAAAATCGATCGAGCAATCGCATGAATTGGGCTGTCTTGCGATTCAGATTTGGAGTGAGGGAAATTCTCGATCCACTCAACCCAGGCAGTCTCGCAAGGCTGTATCTGTCGGGGAAGTTGCACAACCTGCACAACCTCAGATGCCGGAACATTTAAAGCCAGTGTTGCGGAAAAAGAGTGAGCAGTTGACTGCTTTAGCCGAAATCATCTCAGTTCAAGAAGTTCTTCCTTCGTCAGCACCGCCCGATCGCCCGCCAGGATTTGAGGACATTGTTCGACAAGAAATCGATCGCAAGGAATACAAGGATCGAGCCAGAGAGGCTTATGACAATTTTGGGCAGTTTTCGACTCAAAGTATATCTGAGCTAACAAAATCGGAGTATAAACAGCGCAAGATTTTGTTAGGTAAGGTCAAGCAATTCTGGATCGAAGGATTTCTTCAGCCTTCTCTTCAGGGTATTGCTGCCGTTAGCCTTGACCTGAAAGCCCGCCCAGATGAGATCGCCGATCTATCACAAGGAATTGAAGCGTTGTCTGTAGAGCTAGATGCCTCCTATGAAAGACTAAAAACAACGCAGATTTATGAGGAAATGGGGCAAGGTCGAACACTGTTGATTTTGGGATCTCCGGGCGCTGGAAAGACGATCGCCCTCTTGCAATTAGCACAACGTCTGATCGAACGCAGCGAAAAAGACTTGAGTTTACCGATACCCATCGTGTTTAATTTGTCTTCTTGGGCGAAGGAGCAAAAGACGATCGTCAATTGGTTGATTGATGAACTGCTAGAAAAATATCAGGTGCCCAAGTCCTTAAGTGAACCCTGGATCAGGCAGCAGCAGCTCATTCTATTGCTAGATGGGCTGGATGAAGTCAAGGTAGATTATCGCAACGATTGTGTGCGGGCTTTGAACGAGTTTATTGGGCTGTTTCCCCAAACTGAGGTGGCGATTTGTAGCCGGGTAAAAGATTATGAAGCCCTGACGGAACGCTTACAAATTAGCAGTGCCCTTTGCCTTCAGCCCCTCTCACTTAAGCAGGTGTATCAGTTTTTGGACAGCGTGGGGGGATCTCTGGCAGGATTAAAAGCCCTACTCAAAAGTGACGCGGCATTAGAGCAGTTTGCACAAACCCCATTGATTTTAAACTTGATGAGTTCGGCATACCAGGGGTGGTCGGCAGAAAAGTTGATGCAGGAACTCTGCTCCGCTGCAGAACGAGAACAGCATCTATTCGATACCTATATTGATCGCCGACTGGAACGAGGTGCTGCTTCAGACTATCCTAAAAATCAGGTGCTGCGTTGGCTGAGCTGGTTAGCAGGTCGAATGGTGCAGGAAAAGCAAACCATCTTTTTGATTGAGAAGTTGCAGCCAACCTGGTTAAAGGATCGCAATGAGGAAAAAACTTATAGAATTAGAACTTTTATCGTTTTTGAGCTGAGTGTTGGGCTGAGTGTTGGGCTGAGTGTTGGGCTGATTGTTAGGCTGATTTATGAGCTGAGTGTTGGGCTGAGTGTTGGGCTGAGTGTTGGGCTGATTGCTAGTTTACCGAAAGAGATATCACCTTTAGAGCAACTGAGTTGGTCATGGCAAAGGGCTAAATCTAGATTTATCCGTGAATTTCTTACTGGTGCCGGTTACGGGCTGATTTTTGGGCTGATTTTTGGGCTGATTTTTGGGCTATTTTTTGGGCTGGGTAGCGGCATAGGTAACGGTGAAATCGCTCAGCGAACATTTCCGAATCAGGGAATTCGCACTTCTCTAAGAAACGGACTTTTCATTGGGCTGATTTTTGGGCTGATTTTTGGGCTGAGTTTTGGGCTGAGGACTGGGCTGATTTTTGGGCTGAGGACTGGGCTAAGGACTGGGCTGAGTTTTGGGCTGAGTTTTGGGCTGAGTTTTGGGCTGAAATACGGTGGAACTGCTTGTATTCAGCACTTTTCTCTGCGCCAATTACTTCACCAGAAAGGTCGCATTCCCTGGAACTATGCAAAATTTCTTGACTTCGCATCAGACCGTCTGCTGATGAAAAAAATCGGGGGTGGCTATGTCTTTTTCCACCGCATGCTGCTAGAGCATTTTGCTCATAAAGTTGAAGTTGTATCAGATCTAAGCGATCGCCCATCAAGAAATAATCCATATTCATAAGTTCGTAAACTCGTAATATCAAAACTCAGTGTAATGAAACAATTAATAAATCTAGTTTTACTCTCTCTTCTGCTAGGTCAAAGCGTTGCAGTTGCTCAGACTGATTCACCTACTGGGAGCGATCGCCCCACACAATCTTCTACACCTGAAACCTCAACAGTTCGCCTGCAACAACCCCTCATTCCACTCAGAGGGACTGATCAAATTCAGCTTCAATTGGTGAACTGTAATGGGTTGTTAGACTGCGCTCTGGCTTCGCTCCTACTACCTAAAAGTACAAGGATCAATCAACTCCAGCTACAGTTCGATAATCCTGCTTCCGTTCCTGCCCAAATTCTCGATACTGCTACCGTTGTTCAAGGTAATTTCACACGCTATCAACTTACCGATGCCATCTCCGTTCCTTCAGGAGCACAAACCCTTGCTGCCAATAAAATCGTCAGTCTGCCCCTAACGCTGAACCGTTTTCAGATGCCGCCCGATCAGTACGTTGGAGCAATTTATCTAACGTTGGCAAATCAAACTAATCGCCTCGCGTTACCTGTCAATCTTAACGTTAGAAGTGGTCCACTTTTACCGCTCTTTATCCTGCTGATGGGAATAGTTTTAGGTAGATTGTTCAAATATATGCAAGAGCAGGGTGGACCGCAAGTCGAAGCTCGAAAAAAAGTTTATCAACTTGAAGCAGATCTGAAGGAAGCGCATCCCGACGATCAAAAGCTATTGGCTAACAGAGTCAAACAGACTCGTAATCTTGTCTATCGTCAACAGCTAGAGGCAGCGAATACTCAAAGTACAGTGGTTGAGAGTCGGCTCGATGTACTGACTCAACTGCGATCGCTCGAAACTAAATTGAATGAGCGAGCGAAGAATGATGAGGATGTGCCAGATGAAGCTTTCGCTCAGATTACTCAGGTCAGAACAGAAATTGAGCAAGGATTGGATGCTAAAGCTAAAGAAACATTAGATCAAGTGAGCGAAACCCTCAACAGTATGCCTGTTAGACGAGGAGGAGAAGATGATTCAGAGCAAATTGAATCGACTTTGAGAGAGGTTGCTACTAATCTTGATCGCAATGCCCGCAGTTTGGCGATCGCCCCCAGACAACAAACGTGGATAGATCAAGTGCAACGAACTTTAATTGATCTATCAGGACTCTCGGATCTAGTGCGAGCCGAAGCTACGTATTGGTTTGTGCCTCCATTGCTTTATGGAGTGCTGCTCATCGGTTTAACGATCGTTGGGCTGAATACACTGTACATTGAGAAGGGGGAAACGTTGGGTGCTAGACCGTTATCAGATTACTTGGGACTGCTGCTTTGGGGACTCAGCGCGGATGTTGCTAGTCGGAGTTTGAGCGGGTTGCAGGGACAGAAAGAGTAAGTGTGGATTCAATCAAATTACTGATACACAGGTAGGAGTATTGCAATGTCATCTTCAGATTATTACTGGTCACGCCGATTGATTAAAGGTTTTGGTAAAATGTGGTTCTTGATCGTTCCCCAGGAGGCGAATAGCAGTGGGGGAGGAGCTAGTTTACTGGGTTCGGTTGTGAATGAGATTTCTGGTCAGCTTTTCCCTGGAGGGAGTGGATTTATTCTATTGGGCAAGGATTTTCCAGAGCCAAATCAATTGACGACACCCCAGTTGCTGTTGAAAGCGATCGAATCTCAGCGCCAAGCCCTGAAGCTAGCAGCCGATGAACAAATTGTTGTAGAAGTTAAATTTCCTGACCTTAATATCGTCTTTGAGAAATCTGACACTTTGAGATCTGGTGTCGGTAATTTTCCAAGTTTGCCGATTTCTCTCAGCGTTGACTATTCACGGATGGAGAAGATTTCAATTCAATTTGGAGCCAATACCCGTAAGCTATTCATTCCTACGGGGTACCTGAGTCGGCTCAAAGATTCTGTAGGCGGGGATGATCGCAAAATTACGACTGATGTCAGAATTGATAAAGAAACGATCGTTCATCAGATCTTGTTAACCGATCGCTACAGCGTTACTTTTGAATCTGTTTCAGCGTTCGACTCTAACTTTGAAGCGGCTGCTAACCTGGCTAATACTTTGAATGCAGGCAAGATTTCAGTTGATCTCGAACAGGCTGCGAATAGGCAGGTGACCGTCACTGTGAATGATGGAAATGAGTATCTGATCGCGTTAAAAGAGATTGATTGGGACGATCTATAGTACTAAAGTTCTTCATTCATAAAGTCTCTCCCAAATCATTAGCAAGGCAAGTGATCTAGTGATTTCACTTAAGGATAGACTGATAGCAGTCAGCATTTACCCATTCACCTCATCACCATGAAAAAGATCTTAATTCTGGCATCCAACCCTCGCAAAGATCTCAGTCTCGATCGTGAGATTCGAGAGTTAAAAGACGTGATCGAAAGATCGCGTAGCAGAGAAGAGTTTGAAGTAGAAGAAGCTTTGGCGGTGCGCGTTGGAGATCTGCAAGAACTGCTTTTTCAACATGAACCGCAGATTGTACATTTTTGTGGACACGGAGGCGGTCAAACGGGGTTGGTGCTGGAGGGTGATGATGGGGGAGAGCAGTGGGTGCAAACGGAGGCTCTGAGTAGCTTATTTCGCCTATTTTCTAGTAAGGTTAGATGCGTTCTGCTAAACGCCTGTTATTCAGAGGAACAAGCAAGTGAGATCGTCAATCATATTGATCATGTCATTGGCATGGAGCAGGAAATTCGGGATGATGCAGCGATCGCATTTTCCAAGGGGTTTTATCGAGCGTTGGGCTATGACTGTTCCATTGAAGAAGCCTATGAGTTTGGCTGCAACGCAATTCAATTAGAGATCACCAATCGCTCAACGGTGCGATCGGCTTCAACAGAGTTAACCCGTAAAGCTGAAGTGGTCAAGGCTGTCGCAACTACGGTTATTCCAGAACACATGAAGCCGATTCTCAAGAAAAGGGAAGGCGCGTTTCGTGCTGAGGAGTGGGAAAATAATGCAATGCCATTCCTCTCTCAAGAAAAGAAAGAAGCCATTCAGTTGGAGTTAGTCCAGGAAGTCATTAACACTTCTCCTGATAAAGGTTTGCTTATCCAAACTAGGATGAATTCCAGTACACCTGCCTCTCAGTCTCCTCAAGGTCTTTTAGGAGCGCCAGTCTCACGCCGCCGTCGCATTGCTCCTTTAATTATAGGCAGCATGGTAGCTGGTTTGCTTCCAGTAATCGGTATCTACAGCTATATCAAGCTAGCGAACCAACCAGAGTCAACTGCCTCCACGCAGGCAGGAATGTTCCCACGAGAGAAGCCACCAGCGCCAATTGTCCCAGCTCTGCCTATAGATCCGCCACTACCTAAGCCAACTCGCTTAAATCAGGCAATGGAGTTAGCAACACGGAAACAATGGGAGAAGGCGATCGCTCTTCTTAATGAAAGCCCTGCCGACAGCTCTGATGCTGAGCAATCCCAGTTCTATCTCGAAAAATGGTCAGTCCTGCTGCTAAAAAGCGCCACAGACTACTATAACGATGGCAATATGAATGACGCATTAAAGCAAGCCCAAGCCATTCCTGAAAACAGCCCGAATTATACAGAGGCACAAAAGGCGATCGCAGATTGGAAGGAAGACCAACAGAAGATGGATAAACTGAAAAATGTTTTTTTATCAGTCCACGATATGGAGGATGCCAGAAGTTTGCTCCCGGAAATTCACAGTCCGGGTCTACGGAAACAGGCAGAGGAGCTTACTGAAAAGACGCAGAAGATAGTAGATGCAGATAAAGCCAGAGTAGGAGCAACAACAACAGTAATACCGCCAGTAAAACCACCAGTTTTGCCTGAGCCTTCTAATAATCAATATCTCTGGCTAGCTGAGCGACCAGCAATTTCAGACGATCTAGACAACAAAACGGCACTGGAGCTAGATATCATGCGAAATTCTATCTATGCTAGGCACGGGCTTATATTCAAACTCGCTCAGCTTCAACCAGCGTTTTCTGAACAACCCTGGTATGAAGGGACGGATGATAAGTTGGAGAATATTCAGCTAAAGCTAAATGAGCAAGAGTTAAAAAATGACGACTTCATTTGTAATTTTCAGAAGAAAGAGCATCGTTCTACTACTCCGACGTGCTCAAACTGAGGCATCTAGCAACTAGCCTTAGAGTTTTATAGAAATAAGATCAAGTTCGATTAACTTGAGTGTTTAATCACCAGATCTTTGCCATTCGCAGCACAAACCCTGGTAACTCTGGTTCGCCGCCAACGGTTTCAGGATTATCTAATATTTCCGGTTCCTGATTAAGACGATAAACATGAACCGTTCGATTTTTGCGATCGATTAACCAGCCCAATAACGCACCATTCGCCATATATTCCTGCATCTTGTCTTGCAAGCTGGTGAGCGTATCGCTGGAAGAACGCAACTCAATCACAAAGTCTGGACAAATGGGTGCAAAGGAAGCTTTTTGTTCCTCTGTCAAAGCATTCCAGCGTTCCAACTTAATCCAGCAGACATCAGGCGATCGGGTCGCACCATTCGGTAAAGTAAAGCCCGCGCTAGAGTCGAAGCCTATGCCTGTACCATCTTGCTCTGCCCAGTTTCCAAGCTGGATAGCGATACTGAAGTTACGGTTGCCTGTATCTGAGAAAGCAGGTGGCATAATGACGACATCTCCAGTAGCGGTGCGTTCAATTCGTAAATCACGATTGGCTAAGCAGAATTCATAGAATTGGGCGTGGGTCATGGGAGCGATCGCCGGAAGATTGACCGTCAATGGAGTACTTTCTGTTTGAATCAGCAGCGTCGTCATTGTTGCCTCTCATCTCGTGAACGTGCAAGAGTTATACTTACCTGCCCTAGATTTAATCTTAACGCTTGTGATAGTGGCGATCGCCCTTTTCGTAATATCTTAGAATTCTAATCGCACCCATCAACTATGACTGAAACAATTAGCGAAACTTCTAATTCTGAACGTGGATTTGTCGTGGTCAGAGACGATGAGGATATTAAGCAAGGGCGATCGCTCGTTGTGGCGATCGGGATTAACGATTACGCCAACTGGCAAAAACTGAAGAATGCGGTTCAGGATGCGATCGGGTTTCAGCAGACCCTCATTGATAAGCTCGGATTTATCGCACCAATTCCTCCACTCATCGACAGCGCTGCAACCAAAGATGCGATCGAATCTCTCATAGCAGATCAGTTACGCGATGTTTTGAAAGGAATTAAAATGAAATCTGTTTTCTTCAGTTTAACAACCAAACTTCTACAGAGTTGAGAGAGTACGTACGATCGCAGAAATTAAGGATTCTTCGTTGAACACGATCGCGAATAAAACGATTGAGGGTTGGATAAAGCAGAGCAAAAGGAACGCAGAATCTTCAAAATTCTTGAGGCGATCGCAAGCCTGTCTCCATACCCCTTCACAGCCAATGCTAAGATTTCAACGAATCATCTGGCAAAATTGGCTTTCGTACCTTTTCTGCTGGCTTAGCGTCTGTGGCTTCAGGCACAATAGCAGTCCGCTCTGTTTTTCCTGGCGATCGATCATCATCCGACGTTACTTCCACTGCAACTGATTCTGGCACCACTAGCTTCCTTACTACTTCTGGCGATTTTGGAGCGGTGGATTCGAGATTATCAGTCTTCCCATCGCGATCTACCTTACTTGGCGATCGATCACCATCTGGCTCGAACTCTTCTGCA
This sequence comes from Elainellales cyanobacterium, assembly GCA_038204505.1. Classification (GTDB taxonomy): domain Bacteria; phylum Cyanobacteriota; class Cyanobacteriia; order Elainellales; family Elainellaceae; genus Timaviella. Next base: position 1,793 of record JBBRCV010000180.1, on the reverse strand, counting down.
ACAGGCACCACTACCAACTTTCTAGTCACTTCGTCAGGCTGCTTCGGCTCTTCATTGACCTGATCTGAATTTGGAACCATTGCTCTATCCCACACTGCTCAGAAACTGTCGCCATTAGCATAGCATCAGTATCACTCCTGCTCAACCGCCCCCAGAGCCTTCAAGGTCATCCGTTGAGCCGCTGTCAGCCCAACTGCTCCTCTAATATTCATCTCCTCACAAGGACGAGCCAGCCTGAGCGTCTTCAGATATTCTCCCGTATCAATTTGCCAAAGCCGAATCGTTTCATCTTCGCTGCCGCTTGCTAACAGAGGCGCTGTAGGGCTGAAAGCGATCGACCAGATGGTTCTACTATGTCCAACGAGCGTGTTCAGCAGCATACCCGTCTGCATATCCCAAAGCCTCACTGTCAGATCGTCGCCCCCACTCGCGATCGCCTGTCCATCTCGACTGATCGCGACTGTTCTAACGCTCTGACTGTGACCTTCTAGCGTTCGCAAACATTCACCTGTTGCCATGTCCCACAGCTTCAGCGTCTGGTCTGCACTACCGCTGATTAAGCGATCGCCCTCTGGACTAAACGCTACAGACAGCACCGCACCAGTATGACCCTTCAGTGTTTGCAAACATTCACCCGTCGCTACATCCCACAGCCGGATTGTTTGATCATCACTACTACTTGCCAGCATCGTTCCCTGCGGGTTAAAAGCAACCGACTTTACCCGATGCTGATGCCCGTCTAACTGATATAAACATTCGCCAGTCTGGCTATCCCATAGCCTTGCAGTTTGGTCACGGCTGCCGCTGGCTAGCAGTCTGCCATCCGGACTGAAGCAAACCGACTGCACCCAACTCTCATGCCCCAGTAGTGTCCTAAGACATTCGCCAGTTTGAACATCCCACAGCCGAATAGTCTGATCATCACTGCCGCTTGCGACCCAATGGCAGAGATCTGCGGCGGATTGATCCTGATGTAGCGCTACCGACGAGACTAGATTCGTATGTCCTCGCAACCGTTGGATGCAGTCTCCCGTCTCTAGATTCCAGAGCCGCACTTGTTGGTCTTCGCTGCCGCTTGCTAAGGTTCGTCCATCGGCACCAAATGCGATCGCCAATACCCAGTTACTATATCCATCCAGCGTTCTCAAACATTGCCCTAGCGAAGTATCCCAGAGCTTCATCATCTGGTCTTCTCCTAGACTCACCAGCGTATCTCCACCCGGAGCATAGGCAATCAACCAGACTCGCTGCGTATGTTCCTGATAAGTTTGCAGGCATTGTGCCGTTGCAATATTCCAAATCCTGATCGTGCCATCCTCACTGCCAGTCGCCAAGCGGAGTTCAGCAGGGCGATCGCCAGGTTGCGAAGCGAAAGCTACTGCCCAGACCAGACTGCTGTGAGCTGGCAGAGAGCTAATGCAGGTTCCAGCCGTCAAATCCCAGAGTTTCACGGTCATATCATGACCTGCGGTTGCCAGAATCTGACCATCGGGACTGAGGCTAACCGAAAATGCCCAGCGGATATCACTCTCCAACACGCGCAAACATTGCCCAGTCTGAATTTCCCACAGCCGCACCGTTTGGTCATCGCTAGCGCTTACCAGAGTCTGTTCATCTCGAAAGGCAACAAACATCAGACGACGAGTATGTCCTCTCACGGTTCGCTCATTTTCAGGGAGGGTCATCAGATTGAGGACCAAGGCAAGTATAGATCTCCATTGGGAAGTTCATTAACTGCAAAACTCTTTGCTGTAGGGGATTGAGAACCGTCAAATCAGCATAGACTTCTCCTC
>JBBRCV010000179.1:0-11276 GCA_038204505.1 Elainellales cyanobacterium | reverse complement strand
CGCCGATTGAAGATCTGGCGCATTCTAGCTGAACGCTATCGCAACCGACGCAGACGCTTTGGCTTACGATTCAATCTGATTGCAGCGATCCTTAACTCTGAACTTGCTCTACCTTCATGATTCACGCAAGAGGTCTATTGTAACCAAGGATGCCAAAGTTGCGAACTTTGCATTTCATTCAGAATGTACTGAAGTGCTCCTTCAAAAGGCATGTATCCATCGGCCACCTGAAGCCCGTGAGCTTCTAGAAAAGCAGGCGCTCCCTCAATCAGCTTTTCTAGATGTGTATCGTAGCGACGGCTCAATGTCTCTGTAATTCTGCACTTTATCAGTTGATTTAGTACAGTTCATACTTCATTAACTGACAAGGCAGCGTGCCATTGTAAACTGCAAACCGTTGGGACGATTTCAGCCCGATTGCCTGCGAGAGTTCTTTATTACCACTCAGCACAAACGCCGTCCACCCTTTGAAGCGTTGCTTCAGCACGTCGCCTAATTGTTTGTAGAATGCACCTAAATCGCTATCGCGTCCTAATCGTTCGCCATAGGGAGGATTGCATAGTATTACGCCGCTGTCTGCGGGTGCTGCAACGTCTGCAAGGTCGATCGCTGCCAAATAAACGTGGTTTAGCACACCGCAGTTTGTTGCATTAGCGATCGCCTGCTCAATCACATCTTCATCGCGATCGCTGCCCCAAATCGGTGCCGGAATGCTCTGGTGCTGGTTAGCTTCGGCTGATTCAATCAGCTTTTCTAGTAGGGGTAGGTCAGCATCCAGCCAAGTTTCGAACCCAAACTGTTCGCGAAATAGACCTGGTGCAATGTTAAGCGCTTTCAAACTCGCCTCTAACGGCAACGTCCCAGAGCCACAGAGCGGATCGTAAAACATCTGCTCAGGCTGCCAGCCCGATAGTTGAATCAGCGCCGCTGCCAGCGATTCCTTCAGCGGTGCAGCGCCGACTGCCGGACGATACCCTCGACGGTGCAGGCTCTGACCCGAACTGTCAAGACTGACGGTACATACGTCACGTTCGAGATGCACGCTGATTTGGACATCCGGTGATTGCAGTTCCACATTGGAGCGATCGCCCAACCGTTCTTGCTGCTGATCAACGATCGCCCTTTTGACCTGAAGCGCCGTGAAATGGGTATGGTTAAGCGGCTCACTTTTGCCCGTCGCCTTGACCGCTAATGTTAAATCTGGTGTGAGATACTGCGACCAGTCGATCGTCTGAATCCCTCGATAAAGATCCTCTGTGTCCTGGCAGGGAAACTCATGCAGCTTCATTAAGATCCGGAACGGTAATCTAGCCCAAAGATTAACGTGATACAGCAGAGGGCGATCGCCCGTAAACGCAACGCCACAAAACCCTGGCTCTACATCATCGGCACCTAACTGCTCTAACTCCTGCACTGCTAGCATTTCTAGCCCGCGCGCCACTGTCGCAAAATACTGATTCATTCGTGAAGCTCATAACTGCAAGGCATCGTGAAGTCCATTTGCCCTTAACAATTATATCGACTGTAGGTAGTGAAATATCCTACAGCCCTTCATAGCTTGAGTTAACGGTCAATAATACACCAAACTTGACTAAGAACCAGACTAACAACAGCACAATAACTTCTTTCTTTTATACCTCAACATAACCCAGCGATCGATTAACAGAAAACTGGATAGAAGGAGGATTGCAAGGACAATAATCCCAAATGAGCTGTCCTAGTTAATCTGCATCAATCAAAAATCCTGTTAATTTCGTCAGTTCCTATAAATGGCGATCGAGCAAAACCCTGAATGGGTGTATTTGCTCGATATCACTAAACCGCTTCTAGGATTAGCTTGGTGTACTTGAAGATATATTCGAGTCAGGAGAAGCTTGATCACCGGATGAGTTAAGAGACAACATTAACCGCGAAACTCCCGTTGAGATAACGCTTGCACCAACAGCAGTACCCAGTAACCAGGGCGAATCTCCTGGCCACTGAAATACAACAATCGCTCCTAACGCCAATGTGATAATACCGTTGATCAGAACTGAGAGCCAGTTAGGTTCGGGTCGAATCTGAAAAGCCAGAATTGTCTCGAATATGCCTTCTGTTAACAAGAAGCTGCCTAATAACAGGGTAAGTGTAACTACTCCTGATAAAGGATTAACAATTAACATAATCCCAGTAGCAATATATAGAACACTAGTCAAAACCTTCCAGATGAAACCACTCTGGTCACGGGTACGGAAGGCATAAACCATCTTTGCAGCACCAGCAGAGATTAATATAAATGCAATCCAGGTTTCAGCCACAATGGTAGAAAATAAGGGAACTGCGATCGCGGCAATCCCAATCCCAATTAAAAGAATACTGAGCCAAATGGGTACATTATTTCCGTTCTTAACAGTATTCGTGGGGTTTTGTGCAGTCATTTCAATTTTTCTCCCATTCAAGTTATAAGTGTGGAGCCTAAAGATGCGATCGCAGTAGTTTTCTACATCCTTAAGCAATCCAAAGCATGAGCATTTCTGTAATGTCACTGACAAATCACCTATACTCTCACGTTTCTCTTTAAGCAAAACACCTGCCAGAAGATAGATATTGCTGAAATAAAATATTTGCTGCTCATATCTCAAAAATTGGCTTTACACATCACCACTGCTGCACCTATTTCCTGACAGTACTAGTTTGCTTACGTTAGGCTGAAACTTAATGTCTACGTTTGGAGTAGAAACAGTGTCCCCCGATTTAAGTCATAGCAGCACAGACGACCTGAAGCAGGAGATCCTAAAGCTAGTGGAAGGTAACGCGCGATCGCCCTTAAGTCAAAAAGTAAAGTTTTACCAAAGCACCCTGGCACCCCTGTTTGCAGTCTTAAGTCAGCGTAATCCCTTTCCTGGAGCTGAGGAGCAGGTGGCGATCGTGCTAGGTGTCTGGGTGCCTGTCTGGTCTACTATTCCATTCATCGAAATCTTGCCCGGACGAGTTCGAGAGCAGTCCTATCAAATCTTTCAAGACAATGGTTACTACGCTAATATTGCCCGCTATGCTCCAGGGCACCGCCACTCTCTTTTCCAAGCCTTTTCTGCCTTTTTGCTAGCTTACGACTTCATGTTGTTGCAGAAATTTACAGTTCAGGATGGTCAGTGGTCTATCCAAAATGTCGGCATTGAGCAAGCATTCAGGTGGAGAGGCATTGTGCTTACCTCTGAAAGGGCAGAGGATTGGATGACTAAAATAGTCAAAGCCAAACTCGGTAAAGTGGATGTACCGAAGGCACCTGATTTGAGCAGTCTAGATAAAAGTACAGCTAAAAAGGTGGGCACCAGTTTTTTAGCAACGCCTCAGCTTGAGCATCTCTACATTGACCGCGATTTTCGTTTAGTCAAGAGTCAACGCGATCAGCAACGACCTTCTTACACGATCGCCCTTCGCCAGCCGTAATATTTTTTTGCGATCGCTTCGGCTTGAGCCACAAAGATGCGAGCATAGTCTGCAATTTGTGCTCCTGGTAATTTGCGCTCCTAGTGATGTTAAGCGTGCGCCCTGCCGACCCCGCAGAAATCACACTGCGCCGAGAGCGTATTTGGCAGGCATCTCATCTGTGAGATCCAACAAGGAGCTTAAGCCCCTTGTCCGACAAGCCAACCATAGTTTAAGGCTGAACCTAATGTGAGCCTAAAAAAATGGTGCCCCTAATTAACTCTGCTTAAACTAAATTTGACCTATCTTATTGTTCGTTCTAGTTAAGCTGTATCGTTTGTAACAAGACGGTCAGCTAGGCTGATGTAAGTTACCTCTAGAGGCAGAGTGCGCTGACGAGTTGGTTGCCAACGGGTTCAGTGCGGCGTTTTTTGTTGCCTATTTCTACTGTTTTTAAGAGAAAAGCCGTGAGTAAAAGAAGGTTTCATTCCCTATCTCGTCGTCAGGTCATCCGAGGCTTACTAGCAACAACTGCATTTGGTGTCACTGCTCGGTTTGGAACCGGATGCAGTTCAGGACAATCGACTTCCAGTACAGCCAGCACCGCCAGCGAAGGAAATAAAGGCACAGACGCACCCGTTACGATCGGCTTTATCTACGTGGGTCCCAAAGACGACTATGGCTACAACCAGGCTCATGCTGAAGGTGCGGCAGGGATGGCGAAAAAATTTAGCTGGGTGAAGCTGGTCGAAGAAGCCAACGTCCCCGAAACCACAGCCGTTGCTGAAACAATGCGTAACATGATCGATATCGACGGTGCGAAAGTGCTGTTTCCCACCTCGTTTGGCTACTTTGATCCGCACATTCTCAAGATGGCAAAGGAATACCCAGAAGTACAGTTTTTCCACTGTGGAGGGCTATACGTCGAAGGCAAGCACCCGAAAAATGTCAGCAGCTACTATGGCTATATCGACGAAGCCCAATATATTGCAGGCATCGTAGCGGGTATGACCTCGAAAACCGGGAAGCTCGGCTTCGTCGGCGCTAAGCCAATTCCCCAAGTACTCCGCAATATTAACAGCTTTACCCTCGGCGCTCTCAGCGTCAAACCCAGCGTCACCACGCAGGTTGTGTTTACGGGCAACTGGGCAGAGCCAATTAAAGAAGCGGAAGCCGTCAACAGCATGGCGGATCAGGGTGTTGATGTCGTGACTTGCCACGTAGACAGTCCGAAAGTTGTGATGGAAACCGCCGAGAAGCGCGGCATCTTTTGCACTGGCTATCATGCCAATCAAGCCGCCCTTGCGCCCAAAGGCTATCTGACTGGAGCCGAGTGGGACTGGACGAATCTTTATTCACGGTTAGCAGAAGATATTCACTCAGGCAAGTCGATCGCAGATGGTGGCATTCCTCACCTGCTGCGCGGCGGACTCAAGGACGGTTTCTGCAAAGTTTCTGCTTACGGTTCTGCGGTTAGCTCTGAGGCGAAAGCGGCGGCGGATGCGGCGAAGGCAAAATTGATGGATGACAGTCTGGTGATTTACAAAGGTGGACTGCAAGACAACAAAGGCAATGTGGTGATTCCGGCAGGACAAAACTTGAAGCAGCAAGATCCAAAGCTGGAGGCAATGAACTACCTGGTTAAAGGTGCGATCGGGTCGGTGGGCAGCTAGCAATTGAGGGTGTCAGGGATTCAGGCTCAGCAAAACAGCCTGAAACGCCTGAATTCCAGCAACTGTGCTGACACCCGATCGCCAACTGCTCCCCTCTTTTCGATAACATCCAACACCTGATACCTCACACCCGACACCCACACTCATGCTCAGCTATCGATCGCGCAAAGCCCTAGAGTCGATCGCCCTGCCGATCGCCGCGTTGCTCTTCTCGCTCTTCCTTTTTGGCATCTTCTGCGCTCTTGCCGGAGCAAATCCGTTTGGCGTTTATGCCTCAATTTGGAAGGCGGCATTTGGGAAGTGGAGTACGTTTCAAAACAGCTTGATTCGGGCGGCTCCCTTAATGCTGTCTTCGCTTTGTACGGCGTTGCCTGCCAGATTGGGACTGGTGATTATTGGCAATGAGGGGGCGTTAGTGATTGGCGGATTGGCGGCGATCTCCGTCGGTCTGCCCTTGTCGGCAAGTGTTTCATCAGGAATTACGCAGATTGGCATGGCGATCGCGGGGCTGATGGCAGGTGGGGTGTGGATTGGCATTGTGGGCGCGTTGCGGCACTATCGAGCGGTGAACGAAACGATTAGTAGTTTGCTATTGAACTACATTGCGATCGCCTTGCTCAATCACCTTGTTGGCGGACCGATGAAAGACCCTGGTTCGCTTAATAAGCCTTCGACTTTCTCCTTACCAGATGCCGATATGCTCGGAGCAATCCCTGGTATGCGAGTTCACTGGGGTCTGCTGTATGGACTGGTCGCCTGCGTCATTGCCTACTTTCTAATGCAGCGATCCACGTTCGGTTTTGCCGCTCGCACCGCAGGCGGCAACGTCCGCGCTGCCCGGATTGCCGGACTGCCCGTTGGCAAACTGACGGTCATTGTCTGTTTTCTGGGGGGTTCCTGTGCAGGCTTGGCGGGAATGGTGGAAGTCGCAGCCGTGCAGGGTGCGGCAAATGCATCGCTGAACGTGGGCTATGGCTACGGCGGTATTTTGGTGGCGTTTGTGGCGCGGCACAATCCGATCGCGGCGGTGGTTGTCTCAGTTCTCTTGGGCGGCATTCTCGCTAGCGGTGGCATTTTGCAGCGATCGCACAATCTCCCTGATGCGACTGTTCTGGTCTTCCAGGGCTTAGTCTTCCTCGTCGTTTTGTATAGTGAATCGCTCTATGGTCGTTTCGAGTTCTTTAAGGAAAAACCTGCAATGGTCGCCCCGCCCGAACCGCCTACGAGTCCAGGGTCAGAGTCAGTCGTCGTTTCTTAATTTTATGGAGGCACAATGAGCGCAGAAGCAGTTGGCTGGTGGGGTGTACCGTTGGCGATCGCCGCTGGAATGATGCGGGGCGGCACACCCTTTTTATTCGTGAGCTTGGGCGAATGCCTGACCGAGAAAAGCGGCAAAATCAACCTTGGACTTGAGGGAACGCTGCTCACGGGAGCAATGAGCGCTTATGCCGTTTCCTATCTCACAGGCTCACCCTGGCTCGGCGTTCTTGCTGCCGGATGCGCCGGAGTTTTGCTGGGACTCATTCACGGCTGGCTTTCACAGCAGCCCCGCGTCAACGATGTGGCGGTTGGCATCGCCATGATTATTTTTGGCAGCGGCATTGCGTTTTTCTTTGGTAAGCCGTTCATTCAGCCTTCTGCCCCGCAATTGCCCACGATCGATCTCGCGGGTAGTTCGTTCGCTCCGGCTGTCCAGTCCGTCTTGCAAATTAGCCCACTGTTTTTGGTGGGTGTGGCGATCGCGCCTCTGATGCAGTGGTTCTTTCGATCGACCCGCTGGGGCTTGTTCATTCGCGCTGTTGGCGATAGTCCCGATGCGGCGAGGGCAATGGGCGTGTCGATTTTTAATGTGCGTTTGATTAGTGTGGCGATCGGTAGTTTCCTAGCCGGAATCGGGGGCGCGTCCCTGTCGCTTTACTATCCGGGGGTATGGACAGAGCGTATTTCCAGCGGTCAAGGCTTGATGGCAGTGGCACTGGTGATTTTTGCCAAATGGAATCCGATGCAGTGTTTATGGGCTTCTTTGCTGTTCGGCGGGGCACAGGCGATCGGACCTGCTTTGCAATCTGTCGGCGTTGAGTCGGGCTACTACCTGTTTAACGCTGCGCCATATGTTTTGACCTTAGTCATTATGATTATTACCTGTTCGCCGAAACGAACTTTAACGGGCGCTCCGGGCGCACTCGGAACCGACACCTGACACCTTCTGACACCTTCTGATACCTAAGATCTAACACCTAAGATCTAACATCTAACACCTGACATCTAATACCTGATACCTACCTTTATGAACGGACTTGGCGGACTCAACAAATCACCGAATGGCGTTGTCTTTGGACTCGTGCAGCTTCAGCTTCCGACTGTGGTTACTCCAGATGATCTTACCGCCCAAACGCAGCGCATCTGCAATATGGTGGCAAAGGCGCGGCGCAATATGCCGACAATGGATTTGGTCGTCTTCCCAGAATATTCCTTGCACGGACTGTCGATGGATACCAATCCCGACATCATGTGTCGGCTGGATGGCGCGGAAGTGCAGGCATTTCAGCAGGCTTGCCAGGATCATCAAATCTGGGGCTGCTTCTCGATCATGGAGTATAACCCCAATGGCAACCCGTATAACAGCGGCATCATCATCGATAGTCAAGGCGAACTGAAGCTTTACTACCGCAAGCTGCATCCCTGGGTTCCAGTCGAGCCTTGGGAACCAGGAAATCTGGGAATCCCTGTGTGTGAAGGTCCAAATGGCAGCACGATCGCCCTCATCATTTGTCACGATGGTATGTTCCCCGAAATGGCTCATGAGTGTGCTTACAAAGGTGCAGAAATTATGATTCGCACGGCGGGCTACACGGCTCCTATTCGCCACTCCTGGCAGATTACTAACCAGACGAACGCTTTTTGTAATCTGATGCAAACCGCCTCAGTTTGTATGTGTGGTAGCGATGGCTCATTTGACTCGATGGGCGAAGGGATGTTCGTCAACTTTGACGGCGTTCCACTCGTGATGGGCAGCCACCGCCCCGACGAAATCATCACCGCAGAGCTACGTCCTGATCTGGTGCGCGAAGCCCGCAAGCACTGGAGCGTTGAAAACAACATCTATCAGTTTGGACATCGGGGATACGTCGCTGTTCAAGGCGGCGCGCAAGACTGCCCTTACACCTATATGCAAGACATGGTGGAGGGCAGCTATCGCCTACCTTGGGAAGATGACGTGATTCATACAGACGGTACATCCTGCGGGTTTCCCGTGCCGACGCGATCGTATCGAGGAGAAGAACTACCTATACAAGTCGGAGGCTAAGCCTGTGCGTTATATCGAATCGGAACCGTATAAGTATCCTTTCAATGGCGATCTACGCCCAGAAAATACCGTCCTGCTCGTAATCGATATGCAGATCGACTTTTGCGGCAAGGGCGGCTATGTCGATCGCATGGGCTACGATCTCTCGCTTACTCAAGCACCGATCGCCCCCTTGCAGCGACTTTTTGGCGTGATGCGATCGCAAAACTTCCAGATCATGCACACGCGCGAGGGGCATCGCCCCGATTTGGCGGATTTGCCCGAAAATAAGCGGTGGCGATCGCGGCAAATTGGTGCAGGCATTGGCGATCCGGGGGCAGACGGCAAAATTCTCGTCAGAGGAGAACCGGGCTGGAAAATCATTCCTGAACTCGCCCCGCTTCCCGATGAAGTTGTGATCGACAAACCCGGAAAAGGCTCATTCTACGCAACCGATCTCGATATGATCTTGAGGCTGCGCGGCATTCAAAACATCATTCTGGCGGGAATTACAACCGATGTCTGTGTCCACACAACGATGCGCGACGCAAACGATCGCGGCTACGAATGCCTGATTCTCTCTGACTGCACCGCAGCAACTGACCACGGCAATCACCTCGCCGCGCTGAAAATGGTAACGATGCAGGGCGGCGTTTTTGGTGCGGTAGCCCATTCAGATGCGTTGATTGCCGCGATTCAACCTTGACCTTTCACCCCTTACTACTTCACCCCTCACTACCATGACTGCGATCGATTCTGTCCATTCAACTACGATTACTCCGTCGCTGCCGCCGGACTTAGCGCTCGTCAAGATTACCAAACAATTTGGCTCGCTCGTGGCATTAGACTCGGTTTCGATGATCCTTAAACCTGGCAGTTTTCACGCCCTGTTAGGAGAAAACGGCGCAGGCAAAAGTACGTTGGTCAAATGCGTGATGGGATTTTATGCGCCAACCGCCGGGGAAGTGCAAATTGCTGGGCAGACGGTGGCGATCGCTTCTCCTCGTGACGCGCACAAGTACGGCATCGGCATGGTATATCAGCATTTCACCTCGGTTCCCGCCATGACTGTAGCGGAAAATCTCGTTCTGTCGCGCTTTGACAGCCAAAATTTGATCAACTGGAAGGAGGAAATGGAAGGGCTACGGGCATTTATGGAAACTGCGCCGTTTCATGTGCCTTTGGATGTGCCGATCGCTCAGCTTGCAGCCGGACAAAAGCAAAAGCTCGAAATCCTGAAGCAGCTTTATCTGCACAGCCGAATTTTGATTTTGGACGAACCCACCTCAGTTCTGACTCCCCAAGAAGCCGATGAAGTTTTAGGACTCTTGCGCCAGCAGGTCACCGAAGGCAAGCTCAGCGTTTTAATGATTTCGCACAAGTTTCGTGAAGTCATGGCTTTTGCTGACGAAATCACCGTGTTGCGGAAAGGCAAATTTGCTGGAAGCGGTCGCGTCCAAGATTTGACAGTGGGCGACATGGCAGAAATGATGATGGGTAGCCGCAGCGAGTCCGAATCCGTCCAAAAAACCGCTCACTTGCAAACTACGCCCGTCCTCCAAGTTCAAGATCTCCACGCCAACAAAGACAATGGACTCGCAGCCGTCAACGGCGTGAATTTCACGGTTTACAGTGGGGAAATCGTCGGCATTGCGGGAATTTCTGGCAACGGTCAGCGCGAACTGGTGGAGGTCTTGGCTGGACAGCGCGATGCTACAACCGGACAAGTCTTGGTCAGCGGCGAACCTTATGGAGCAACTCGCTCTGAAATGTATCAGCATCGCGTCTTTGCCCTACCGGAAGAACCCTTGCGAAATGCCTGCGTCCCTCACATGAGCGTAGCGGAAAACATGGCTTTGCGAACGTTCGATCGCCCTCCTCAAGCGAAAGGTTTTGTACTCATCCTCAAAGCCATTCGCCAGATGGCGCAAGGATTGATCACACAGTTCTCAGTCAAAACGCCTTCACCCGAAACGCCCGTCGGCAATTTATCCGGCGGCAACGTCCAGCGAACCGTCCTTGCCCGCGAATTGTCCTCAGACGAAATCAACTTACTGATCGCCGCCAACCCATGCTTTGGACTGGATTTTGCCGCTGTCGAATTCATTCACGGACAAATCATTGCTGCCCGTAATCGGGGCGTTGCCGTTCTGCTCGTCAGCGAAGATTTAGATGAATTGCTGAAACTAAGCGATCGCATCCTCGTGATCAGCAACGGTCAATTCGCCTACGAAAGCGCGACGGCTGAAGCAGATTTCGGGGCGATCGGTCATGCAATGGCGGGTCATTGATCATGACAGCAATCATGGCAACAATTTCTGCACAACCATACGATTATCCGCTCCCGATCGATCCTCAATGCATGGCTTTGGTGATCATTGATATGCAGCGCGATTTCCTAGAACTGGGAGGATTTGGGGATGCTTTGGGGAACGATGTTGGGCGGCTGCAAGCGATCGTTCCAGCATTAAAAACTCTGCTCGATCGCTTCCGAGAACTACAGCTACCGATCATTCACACGATCGAATGTCATCAGCCCGATTTATCAGACTGTCCGCCCTCGAAGCGCGATCGCGGTAACGGCACGCTCAAAATTGGCGATCGGGCGGCGATGGGTCGAATCTTGATCAAAGGCGAACCGGGAAACAGCATTATTCCAGAACTTGCACCCCTGCCCGATGAAATCATCATCCACAAACCTGGGAAAGGCGCATTCTATGCCACGCCGCTGACCAATATTTTGCAAGAGCGAGGCATTACGCATCTGCTGTTTACAGGCGTTACCACCGAAGTTTGTGTGCAAACTACCATGCGCGAGGCCAACGATCGCGGCTACGAATGCTTGCTCGTCGAAGACTGCACCGAAAGTTATTTCCCAGAATTTAAACAGAGCACGATCGAAATGCTGC
>JBBRCV010000178.1:0-11324 GCA_038204505.1 Elainellales cyanobacterium | reverse complement strand
AATTTACGCTTGAACAACAGTGGGCGGTTCGTCCACGAGATATTCAACGCGCCATGCTGGATATTAATCCTCATATCATTCACTTTTCGGGTCATGGCCTGGGTGAAGAGGGGTTGGTGTTTGAGGACGAGGTTGGAAAATCTAAGCTGGTGACTGGTGAGGCTTTGGCAGGTTTGTTTAAGCTGTTTGCGAATCAGGTGGAATGTGTGGTGTTGAATGGCTGCTATTCGGATGTGCAGGCTGAGGCGATCGCACGACATATTCCCTATGTCGTGGGGATGACTCAGGCAATTGGCGATCGGGCAGCGCTGGAGTTTGCGGTTGGTTTTTATGATGCGTTGGGGGCAGGGCGAGATGTGGAGTTTGCCTATGAAATGGGGTGCAGTGCGATTCGGTTAGCTGGGATCGCTGAGGCACTGACTCCAGTTTTGAAGAAGAAAGGATGAAGCACGAGTAAATTGCCCTGAGTATGAGCTAACAAGATGAACTAAGATTTGGTAGCAGAACAAATGGGGCAATATGGCAAAAGTCGCTCTGTTGATTGGGGTCAGTGAATATGGAGCAGGTTTAAATCCATTGCCTGGGGCAGTCAAAGATGTTGAGGCAATTCGGGAAGTTTTGCTGCACTCTGATATTGGTGGGTTTGCCAGTGGGGATGTAAAACTGCTGAAAAATCCGCAGCGCCAGGAAATGGAAGAGGCGATCGAGTCGCTGTTCTTGGGTCGGCAGAAGGATGATTTAGTGCTGCTATATTTTTCGGGGCACGGAATTAAGGACGATACCAACCGTTTGTATTTGACGACACGCACCACCCGTAAGACTGAGCGGGGTGAGTTGATTCGGTCTACGGCGGTGGCTGCCAGTTTTGTTCATGACAGCATGGGGCGTAGTCGCTCGAAGCGGCAAGTAGTGGTATTGGATAGTTGCTTCAGTGGCGCGTTTGCTGAGGGTTTGTTGGCGAGAGATGATGGCTCGGTCGATATTCGGACTGAGTTAGGAGGTGAAGGTCGGGCGGTTTTGACTTCTTCAACCTCAACCCAATATTCCTTTGAAGAGAAGGGAGAGGATCTGTCAATTTATACCCGTTTTCTGTTGGAAGGTATCCGGACGGGAGCGGCAGATCTGGATGATGACGGGGTGATTTCGATTGATGAATTGCATGAGTATGCCAGCCGTAAGGTGCAAGAGTTCCAGCCTGCGATGAAGCCGGAGCTTTACGCGATTCGGGAAGGTTTCAAAATTCGACTGACGAAAGTGCCGCCGGGTGATCCGTTACAGAAGTATCGGAAAGAGGTGGCGCGGTTTATTCATCGGGGCGAGATTTCTTTTGTAGGGCGGCGGACGTTGGATGTACTGCGATCGCGCCTCACACTCGAACCGACAGCGGCACAGTCGATCGAGGATGAGGTGCTGGAACCTTGCCGTCAAGAATTTCGTAACAAGCTCCAGCAGTATGAGCAGGTGTTTACGGAGGTGTTGCAGCGGGATCAGACGATTACGGAGGGCGATCGCGCTGATCTGCAAAATCTTCAGCAAATTTTGGGACTCCGTAACGAAGATACTGTACCGATTGAGGCGACCGTTACTGCCCGTCTCAAAACGCATCAAAAAAATCTGCAAACCTACGAGCAAGCTTTTGCTCAAACCCTTCGCCAAGAGTTTTCGCTCAATGATGCCAGTCGGACTCGTCTAGCACAACTTAAGCAGCAGCTAGAACTTGCAGATGCGGAAGTTTCGCCGATTGAAATGCGAATTACCGCAGAGGTGGAGAGTTACCACCAAAATCTTCAGCAGTATGAACAGTTATTTGTCGCTGCGATCCAACGAAGTTATCCATTACCATCAGGTGATGAAAATCGGAATGAATTACAGCAGCAGCAAGAAAGCCTTGGCTTAAGTAAAGTGGATGTTGCACCGATTGAAGCGAAAATTACGGCTGAGATAAAGACTTATCAGCAAAAAATTCAGCAGTATGAGCAGACGTATGTAGATGCTACTAAACGACGTAAACATCATCTGAGTGAGAGCGATCGCAAGCAGTTGGAGCAGACTTGGCAGACGCTAGGATTGAGGGAAGACGATGTGAGGGCGATCGAGAGTCAGATCACTACCGAAATTGAAATTCATCAAACTAATCTGCAAAGATATGAGCAAAAATTTGTAGAAGCAACTCAAAAACATTATCCTTTCAATGAGAATGAGCGTCATCTGTTGAATCGTCAGCAGCGAGCCTGGGATCTTTCAGATGAAGAGGTTGTAGCAATTGAGCACCATATTACATCTAAGATTGAAGAGCATTTGCAAAAGTTACAACAGTACGAGCAGGTGTTTAAAGAGTCCGTTCAATTTGAGTATCCTCTCAGTACGGTAACTCGTGAGGAATTACAACGATTCCAGCAGATTTTGGATTTGAGCCATAGCACTATTCTTTCAATAGAACAGAAAGTCATTCAACTTTTTCAGCCTTTGCAACTAAATCAATCATCCTTATCAGATGAGCAGAATATAGCAGTTCAATTGCCTATATCGCAACAAGATAAATCGCTTGGTCAAGAAGAACAACCACTATTTCTTAGTTCTACGACAGAAACAACTAACAATCATTTCTCTGAGCAGCCGAGGGATAGCTTAGCTAGCATAGATCCAGTCTTAAATCGAAATTCAAGCAAGAATAGGGGCGTTGGACAAGCGATTAACTTCCCAGTGGATATGCAGGATATACAAGGATCTCAATTACCTGCTCGTCTTCCCCAAAGGAAAGCGCTTCCTTTACGGCAGGTTTTGCTGCTGCTGTTGGCAGTGTTGGGCGTACTGGGCAGCGTCAGTCTGGGGATCTGGCTCTTGTTTTTGAAACCCTTGCCATTAGAGGTAATGGAATTTAAAGCTACAGGGACGAACTATATTGAGGGCGATCCGGTGAAGCTTAATTGGACAATTCGCAACCCTAGCCAGATCAAAAGAATCGAACTGAAAACCCAGGGTCCAAACCCAGTCGCTCCAGTAATTTTTAACTTTCAGCAGGATAAGCCTCCAGATTCGTTAAAACCTCCCCGCTGCGACCTATCATCTGAAGAACTAAGATGCAATAATGTCCTCACTAGTGCCCGTGCAGCGGGCAAATATACTTTTGAACTGATTGCCACGAGCCGTTCTGGAAATCCCTTAACACCCAGCAAGACTGAGCTAGAAATTGTTGCCAAACCTGATCCTAAAGTGACGCATTTTCAACCCGACGAGTCTAAATACAAAGTTGGGGAAGCCGTGAAGTTAACTTGGAGGATTGAGGAAGTTGGGCAATTGCAAACCTTAAATGTAGTAGCAGAAGATGGAGAAGGTAAAGCTACAACGATTCCGGTATTTCAAAACAATCAAGTGATTGCAGAATTTAAGGACTTGTGTAAACGGAGGCTTAAAAATTTGACCTGTGCCAACGTACCGATCGCTGGACTTTCGCTTGGGCAGTACAGTTTTTCAATCCAAGGCATTAATACCAATGGGGTGGCAATTGCCGAGTTCATAAGCTCCACCCTTGTTACTGTAACAGAATAAGGGTGATTCCTCGTTCTCATGCTCTGCCTGGGGAATGCTTACTGAAGGCTGCTGCCTCCACCTCATCCTCTAGCGAAATAACTTGGATGGAGTCTGGGAATGATGGAAATATAGTTCTACCTTTTCTGATTACCTAAGCTCCGCTCAGAATTGAAAATGCGATCGCGTCTATTCACAACGCGATCGCCCGCCTAAAGAACGAGAGCGATCGCGCTATTTCCTCCTCGTCTGGCATCGTAGTATAATTGAAGGAGCTGCGTAGGAGCTTTTGAATCATGATGCTCAGTTCATCTAGCTCAGAAAACTTAAAGCTCCACCTGGTTTTAGAAGAAACTCAAGACGGGCGATCGCTTGCCTCAGTTCTGGAGTTTCCCGACTGCCGAGTTGAAGCCCAAACAAACGAACAGGCGATCGCCCAGTTGCAGACAATGGTGACGCATCGATTAGCGAATGTGCGGATATTGCCCCTCGAAATTTTGCTATCTGCGGCTGAGGCAACTGAAGATCCTTGGATGAAATATGCAGGTGTGTTTAAGGATGATCCTTATTTCGCCAAAATCGTGGAAACTATGCAGGCAGAACGTCAGGTAGATGACGATGAAATGAATGAAGTTCTTCCATGAGTTTTTGGATATTGGATACGGATCATGTGTCCCTGTTGTTAGCAGGAAATCAAGCTGTACGCGATCGCGTACGTCCTGTTTCTCGTAATGTTGCACTGACAATCGTAACGGTTCAAGAAGTATTTAACGGATGGATTAACCTGATCAATGATCCTGCACAAACGGAAAATTTACCTGAACTATATATCCGACTATGGATTGCATTGAACTATTTTAGAGAAATCCAGGTCATCAATTTTGATGATGTGGCGAATGAATGTCATCAACGGTTATTACGAGAAAATAAGACGTTGAATAGAAAGGATTGCAAAAAGATATGCGAATAGCTGCGATCGCTTTATCGTTAGGAGCAACGTTGGTGACACGCAACTATCGAGACTTTACTCAGGTTCCAGGATTATCAATTGAAGACTGGACACAATGACCCTGAATCGGACTACTTTTTCTCGTACCCAGGTTTCCTCGTTCCCATGCTCTGCCTGGAAATGCCTGCTGGAAACTCCTGCCTCCTGCCTTCCTAGCGAAACAACTTGGATAGAGTCTGGGAACGATGAAAATATAGTTCTACCTTTCCTGATTGCTTAAGCTCCGCTCAGAATTGAAAATGCGATCACGTTGTGAATAGACGCGATCGCCCGCCTAAAGAACGGGGGCGATCGCGCTACAATGATTCCTACGATCTTCAATCCATCGTAGATTTTTATGACACCTCACATGATTTAGGCTTCAGTGCCATGCTTCAATCTTCAACCAATCTAAAACTGATCGACTCTCTTGCCCAGATTATCCTCACGCTCAGCCCAGAGGAACGTCAACTGCTTGACCAAAAAATTCACGCAGCCCAGACTGATCTCAACGCTTTTTTTGATGAACTCGTAGATCTTGAGCCTGACCGGAATCAGCCGACTCTTGAAGAGATTAGCCAGGTTGTCCGCGAAGTCCGTCAAGAACTTTGGACTCAGCAATGAATGTTGTGATTGATGTTAATGTTTGGATTTCGGGACTACTCTGGGGAGGAACCCCTGCACAAGTTTTACAACTCGCTCGACAAAGAGCGATCGCCAGTCACATTTCACTGGAACTTCTCCTAGAGTTTGAAACAAGTCTAAGCCGTCCCAAGTTTCAAACTCAACTTCAAAAACGCAATCAGACGGTTAAAAGTTTATCTAGCATTGCTCAAAGTATTTCTACTCTAGTTGCAATTAGTTCGATCGAGATTCCTCAACTTCGAGATCAAAATGATGTAAAAATTTTGGCAACTGCGATCGCGGCTCAGGCTCAAATTTTAATCACAGGAGATTTAGATCTCCTGATTTTGCATCCCTTTCGGACTATTCAAATTTTGACTCATGGAGATTTTCAGCAGATTGTAAGGTAGTTTCCTCGTTCCTAGGCTCTGCCCATTTATAATTGATTAGAAATGGGATATCGATAGCCGTCAACCAAGATAGACCCCTTATGGCAGAAACCACCCCTGCGCCTCTAATCCCCATGATCGCGCCCCCGATCGAAACATTGATACAAGAAATCCAACAAACCCCATCTGATCAATGGGCACACTTGCTAGAAATCCTCCGCATCTTCAGGCAAAGCGTCAGTACTGCATCGAGTCCAGAATCTTCTACCCCAACCCCAATTAATCAGACTGCGATCGATCTCTTGCGCTCTTGGCGAGAAGAAGGCAACGAGGAAGAGCAACGTGAAACTTGGGAATTTCTCAAACAGGCTCTAGATGAAGATCGCCTTTCCGATCGCCCCTTGTTTCCTTCATAAGTTCTCATCATGAGTCGCTACCTTTTCCTGAACGACGACTAGCAATCACAGCAAACCGGACAAATAGCCATTTGGTCAGCGGGGAACTTGTGATAGGACACCAAGTCAAACTTTAGAAAATTGGCAAGAACGTCATGGCTAAACCGAGCTTCCTGAAATGCGATCGGGAATTGCCATAGCATACTGTATCCTTTAAGATACAACTATATGAGAAGTGTCGAATGGGGATAAACATAGAAGTCCTTGTTACCGAGCAAGGAAACGCCCCTTTTGAGGAGTGGTTCAACTCAATATAGAGATCCAAAAACACGACAGCGAATTCTGATAAGACTTGACCGGGTGAGAGAAGAAAATTTCGGTGACTTCAGAAGTGTGGGCGGCGGCGTTTCTGAGCTTCGACTCATGTTTGGAGCTGGGTATCGAATTTACTTCGGACGGACAGAAGATACGATAGTTGTGCTGATTTGTGGCGGGGATAAGTCAACTCAAGAGAAAGATATTAGAGAGGCAATTTCACTATGGGAACGCTACACACAAAGCCGTTAGAGGACATTCTGCAAGATGACCTGACAAATCCTGAGTTTGTTGCAGGATATCTACAAACTGCCCTCGAAGAGGATGGGATAGAAGGATTTTTAGTGGCTTTACGACAAGTCGTGAAGGTAAATAAAGGAGTGCGCGAAGTTGCCCAAGAACTCTCTCTAGGACGCGAAAGCCTCTATAAGAGTCTCTCTGAAAACGGTAATCCAGGGCTAACAACCATCAATAACGTTTTGCATTCTGTCGGCATTGGGCTGAAATTTACCCCTCTTCCTTCTTTACTTTTAGCAGAAGAAAACTCATTGCCACAGGGTAAAAGCCAAAGCTAATTTCCGTCAACGACCTAGCTTGACATTAGTTCCAGGCATGAGCGCCAAAGATACCAAAAGAGCCATCGAGATTGTGATAAAACACCAGAGTAAGCTTCTAGGAAAAGGCGATCGCCATTCCCATCACATGCAAGCACAATACCGTCTGCGTCAACTTCAATTCTGCCTGTTGTTGCTGTTGAGCGATCGCCTTGTCAGGGCGCTATCATAGGCTATGAGCTTTTAGTTTAGGAGCATTGGATGCAAGATGAGCCTCTGGTTGACGGTGATGTCAATCAGTTGTTTATGGGCTGTACTGAGGTTGAAGTTTCTGAAATCCAACAGTACCTCACTGAATGGACACCTGGAACTTACGATAATGTTGTACAAAGTGTGCTGAACCATTCTGAGAGAAAGGGTTTTGACGCGCTCAAGTATCTGCGAAAGGCACATAGTTTTAACAGAAAAGGTGCCAAGAGAGTCCCAAAATCTGGTTATCGACAAGATGGTTCAGCAGTTTACAGAAAAGGGAATGAGTTTTTGGTAGTCCGCCCTGACCCGTATGGAATTGAAAAAATCGTAACCTATGGCATCAACGAGGAGTAGTCAAATGGTGCAAGTTCAGGACAAATTAACCATTCAACAGGAACATGTCACTCAGATTTTGAAGCAGTTAACGCTTGACTATCAAACGGTGAAGCCAGAACGGAAGCTAGTTTCTGCCAAATATCCTGGCTCAGATGAGGAGTTTGCGCTGCTAGAGGAACTGGAGTTATTGACTGTAAACATCTGTGGCTATGCAACCCAGATTGGAGCAGCAGGAAGTTTGTCTAAGAACTATGATCAGGCGATCGCCCACTTACAAAACCTCAGAGTATTCGACCGTCCTATCATCACGCAGTTTTATGCTGAAGCTCAATTGGACTATCCTCGGATGCAGTCTTATATTAGGCTATTAGACTATTTGCGGTTGCTGGTGTTGGAGTATCTGCAAATGCAGCAGGAGGGTCAGCTAGCTTCTGCTTAGATGTTACGGAAGGGCTGCTATTCGGCTGTGCAGAGAGGGGCGATCGCATCAAGTAACCTCGTAGGTTGAATTTTTACCTTAGATCGCCCTCTGGTTGTAAAAAGGGCGGAATGCACTGAAGTCCTCGGCGCATTCCGCTGTGGAGAGGGCGATCCTCCTTACACTGCCATCCGATAACGAATCAGCACGCTCATCACTTCACCGGGATTAGGGGCAGGCAATAGCCCACTCCAATCTCCGGCTTCGGCATAGCCACGCTGGTGTAACTCGTGGATGTTCTCGCGCACACCTTCGGGGGAACCAATCAGCAACACTGCCAATTGTTCTCGGTGGGGCATGGGCTGGGGCAATGTAGCCCTCTGAGCGTCAACCGCTGACTGGATAGGCAGTTTACTTCGTAATTTGCTTCTCAACGTCGTATTCATTAGACCTGCTTTGAAAATAGAGGACTAGCTTGGTGGATGAGCAGTGGCAATGGGAGTCAAGTGAACCTGATATCCCAATCGCTCAATCCGGGACTGCAAGGTGTAGATCAGTTGGTGTTGAGTGCGTTGTCCCGTATCCACGGTGCGGTAGTCGCGATAGGGTTGGTGTTGCTTGAGGATGTGATAGACCGCGATCAACAACCGATGCGCAACTGCGACAATGGCACGTTTATGTCCCCGGCGCGCTGCCAGTCGGCGGTAGACCGTGGCAAAGTAAGACGCTTTGCAGCGCACGGCAGCATTTGCCATCTGCACCAAGATACTGCGCAGCCAGCGGTTTGCGGGTGGCGTTTTACCAGAGTATTGTTTGCCTGCACTCTCATGATTGCCTGGACAAACCCCTGCCCACTTACACAGATGTGCCGCGCTCGGAAACCGCCGCATATCACTGCCAATTTCTGCCAGCAGCAGTTCGGCACTTTGGCGGGCAATCCCAGGAATGCTGTCGAGCAACGGCATCGCTTGCTGCCAGGCTAATGGTGGGTTAGCAGCATCTAGCAACTCGGTTGAGGCTGGAGTTTCGATAGCAGGGGAGTGTTGCTCAATCAACTGCTCAATCCGCGCGTCAAACGGTTTGAGATGGGTGTCGAGAAACTCCAGATGGTCTAGATGGGTTCGGATCAGAAACCGATGATGCTCCCGCACTCGACCTGACAACGCCGCTATCAATGCAGCTTGCTTAGAACGCATTCGTCCTCTAGCAAGTTCAGCCAGTGCCGTTGGGTCTTCAACTCCCGCCACTAAAGCTTTGAGCATGGCTCGTGCAGAGACTCCTCCGATATCACTTACCACCGATGCCAGTTTTAGATTTGCCCATTCCAACACTTTTTGCAACCGATTGATCACACTCGCTCGTTCCCGAATCAGCGTCGTCCGCTGGCGGGTCAAGTCGCGCAAATCGCGCTGGGGCAAAGGTGGGATAAAACT
This sequence comes from Elainellales cyanobacterium, assembly GCA_038204505.1. Classification (GTDB taxonomy): domain Bacteria; phylum Cyanobacteriota; class Cyanobacteriia; order Elainellales; family Elainellaceae; genus Timaviella. Next base: position 2,092 of record JBBRCV010000178.1, on the reverse strand, counting down.
GCCCCGCACCAGCCCGTAGCTCAACAGTTCGGCTAACCATTCTGCATCTTTGACATCCGTTTTTCGTCCAGGCACTTGCTTGAAGTGATGCGAGTTCACCACCTTCACCTCAAAGCTGCTCTCTAACACGTTGTACACGGGTTTCCAATATTCCCCAGTACTTTCCATGGCAATATGCGTGATCTCGGCACTCGATAACCAGTCGCATAGGTTCAGCAACTCGCGCGTGGTCGTGCCGTAGGTGCGAGTCTCGCGCTGCGGGTTGCCATGTGTGTCCAAACTTAAACAACAGACCACCACTGTCTTTTTGTGAACATCAATTCCAGCGCATCGATCATGTGTGACTTGCATCAGACTTGTCCTCGATTAGGATTAAGCTGGTTCACCCGCCATGTCGTTAATTGATCCTGCTTTGCGTGCTGTCTCGCCTTTGACGAAATGCACAGATGGTTGTCCCAAGGGCGGGTGCGGTCAGTCTCTTGCTCAGGCTGATTGGCACTAGTTCCAATTCGACCTCTAAACCAGTTGATGTGACCTTACCATTTTCATCCGTGGTTGTGAGCAATCGCTCATGATGTCTCTTGAGTGAATAGCAAATGAGGAAGTTCAAACTATTAGAAACTCGTGCCAGAAATTGATTCACGCAAGAGGTCTATTTATTCAAAGTTAGAGATAAACGACCTAGCCCATTGCTGGATAAAGGTTTAAGCCTGAAAATCTGCTCAAATTCTGCCCGAAATATTGAGATAAAAGACCGTTTGATCGAGGATTGAATTGGGCTAATTACGAATATTTTACAATAGTGGAGAAAACCTATGACTAGCATTCGACTTGTGGTGGATGAAATTAAAGCTGTCGATCGTACAGATGGAATTTCTGACGATTTTGGAACATTGGAAGATGAAGTCTTTTTCGTCGTCGCAGGAAACAATTCGACAGGACAAGGAATTAGCAAGCGAGTTGATGGTGGTGATTTCGAGGAGGGACAGACCAAAAATAATATTGAGCTAGGTTTAATCGATGTTCCAGTCAATGGCAGCGCAGCTTTAGCTGTGAATGTTAGCGAGGAAGATACTGGTATTACTGACTCAGTTAAGTTTCTTACGGGTTTAGCTGGCGTTATTGGTGGAGTTGTCGGTCTTGCTACTGGAACTGGATGGACTCCAACAACTATTGCCGGATTGGTACTTGCTGCCGGGAGCTTATATAATTCCATAGGTGAAACAGAAGACTCTATCGGTTCATTTGTTCTAAGTACTAACAGCGACAACGGACTACTAGATTTTCTCTGGACTCCTACAGGTAATGCCAGCACAATACTAATAGCTCAAGATTTTAGTTCGGCTACATTTCGGAGTCGAGGATCGGGTTCTGATTACCGTTATACCGTTGCAGCAGAAGTCGTGGGCAGCCAATCATCAGATCTGCTTGTTGGTACGAGCCATAACGATCGGATTGATGGTGGCGACGGGGATGACACATTAAAAGGAGAGGGAGGAGACGATATCCTTAAAGGCAGCAGTGCTCAAGATTGGCTATATGGAGGTCAAAACAACGATCTTCTCAATGGGGGTGAGGGAGATGATAAATTATTTGGTGAAGCCGGACAAGACAATCTTCAAGGAGCAAACGGTCAAGATTTTCTAGATGGTGGTCTTGATAACGATTTTCTAGACGGTGGAAACGGCGACGATAAATTATTTGGGCAAGAGGGGCACGATAATCTGAAAGGTGGTGAAGGTCAAGATGCACTTTATGGTGGGTTAGGTAACGATCGACTTGAAGGAGAAGGAGGAGAAGACCGACTATACGGTGAAGCAGGAAACGACACGCTGGTTGGTGGTTTCGATGTTTGTCGAGATAATCTCTTTGGTGGAGAAGGTGATGATCTACTTGATAGTGGGTTAGGAGATGATTACCTCAATGGTGGTGCTGGTTTTAATACGCTAATTGGTAGTTCTGGGTACGACACATTTGTCGTCACATCATCGGGCTATGCATTTATCAAAGACTTCAAAGTTGGGGTCGATCGTATCATTTTGGAAGGTCTTAACTCTACTGATCTTCGATTCACTGGTATTTCTAAAGAAGG
>JBBRCV010000177.1:0-11331 GCA_038204505.1 Elainellales cyanobacterium | reverse complement strand
CAGGCATTAAACTCACCCAACAGGCAATGATAGCCGTGGAGCAGCAGATCCAGCGTCTGCCGAATCTTACCAAGTGGTTTGTCTCTATCTGTGACAAGTCGAGCTAACCTTGGATCTTTTTTATTCTGGATCACTCTAACGCTACCCCCTCACCTTCTGAGTTCTGTCCCAGTAAAACTTCAGTGGGTGAATCGATCGTGTGAGCGTAGGTTACTTCATCTTTACCCGTTTCAATCACCAAGTCATCTCCCTTTCCGGGGCGATCGTAAACCATCGCCATTAAAGGGGCGTTCTGAATTAGTTCTTCATCACCGAGTTCAGAACCAAGGCTTTCAATGGAAATATGCCGTCCATGATTACCCTCTGAAAACTGATCGAAAAATTCACCCCATTGCTCACGCGGTAAAGATTTGGTTAAGTCAATTTTATTTACCATAAGACTCCTTGTAAAAAAACAGTGAAAAGAAACAGAATAACGAAATAATTACTCCAAAAAACAAGACCACTTCACCTTTACGAATCGAGGTGTAAAAAACTCACTACAAGACGATTCTTTTTAGAGACGCTGCGCGATCGCTGGGGCTTCTCCAAAACTGAGATTATTTCTTTACGCCTCCTGAGTGGTTGGCTCTGAGCCTCTAATGTAAAACACGTTGCTGTCCTGCATGTAGAGTGAGCATCCAAACCCCATCAAATAAGATATTAACCCCAATCCAAGTGCCAATTAGCCAAGGTGCATAAAATGGAAAGTTAGACCAAACGAAGACACCGAAAATGATACCGATAATGCCACTGACCAGCATCCATCCCCAGTTTGGTGAAGTCCGACGCATCTGAAATGACATCGATACTTGAATTACGCCTTGCACAAAAATGGTGATCCCTAACACTAACGTGAAAGCAAGAACCCCCCCAAGCGGATTTACCACTACAATAGTTCCGGCTAGAAGATATAAAACCCCTAGAAGCAGCTTCCAAGCAATTTGACCTGCCCCTTTGGATTGAAAGGCATAAACGATTTGAGCAATTCCAGCAAAGATGAATACCCAACCAAATACTAAGGTTGAAGCGACGCTGGCGAAGAAGGGGAACGTGATTGCAATAATGCCTAGCACAATCATGAGAATGGCGATCGGGGTAATCCATCTAGAAGAGTTAATAACTTGCTCATCAATTCTCGGCTCAGTGACTTTCATGTTGATCTCCTTTTGAATAAAAATTCTGAGGTTTACTGCTGGTTAACAAACAATACTTCGGACAGTTTTTTGAACGGTTCTATAAGGCTTTCAGAGCTTGCAGTTCACGGGTTAAGCCATTTATTCAAAGTTAGCTTTACCCCTAACTTTGAATAAAAGATCCAGCCCACGGATGGATAAGGGTTTGAGCCTCAAAATTTGCTCAAAATCTGTCCGAAGTATTGCTGTTTAGAGACGCTGCGCGATCACTGGGTCTTCTGCCAATCCATTTTCAGGTGTCCAAATAGAATGTTCACCGTCTCCAAAATAGCCATCGAATCGAGTAACGCGCACGTCACCCAGCACTTTGGTCTGGCAAGACAACCGCCGATCCTTGTGAGCAGAATGAGGCGGAAGTGACATTCGGGTCGTTTCTAGTTTGGTGGGTTCTGAAACTGCGCCCTCAACTTGCACTAGGCAGGTGCCGCAGATTCCATGTCCATGACAGTTAAAAACTTTCGCTCCTGCACTGTAGAGATCAAGGTCTTGATCGAGCAGCGCTTCTCGCAGATTCGCTCCTTCAGCGACTTCAAAAGTCTTGCCTTCAGCCATAATCTTAGGCATATCTGTTCTCCTTCTCATGAGATAGGTTTGGCAGAAATTTAGCTGTAATTCAAAGCCTTAAACAGCGATCGCCGTACTCATGCCATGACTAATTTTGTCCAGCATCCGCTTTGCCTGACTGACATCCTCATCGCTGCCTGTCACTAGCATCACGAACTCACCTGCCTGGAGGATTTGAGTTTCATACTTCACTATCTCGTTCTTCGGAATTCCCAGCCCTCCCAAAGCACCCGCTAGTCCTCCTACAGCCGCAGCACCAACGCCACCCACCACCGTTCCCTCCAACCAACCCGCCAACACTCCAGCAATAGGACCAGCAACGATGAGAGGAGCCATTCCAGGAATAAACAGCACTCCAGCCCCTACCAGAATGCCAAACAAGCCTCCGACGAAGCTACCCCAATAGCCACCCCCTGTTGCTCCAGCCTTAGCTGTATCCTTCCAGGTTAGGAACCCACGCACCTGTTCAGCCGTCTGGTAGTCTTTGCCAATGATCGAGAGTTTTTGCATATCGAAGCCTTCCTTTTGCAGCTCCAATACAGCCTTTTCTGCTTCCGTATGAGATGGGAAATGACCAACAATCGTATGAGTATATGTCATGGATTTGTTTCCTTGTATTGCAAACTTGTTTGTACAATGATCACGTTTCTTGGTTCATTAAATTCTGAGCTTTGTCAGTACTCGTCGAGTTGATAAGTAGGTGGGACGAATTATTTATTAGATGTATAGGGCAGGCAAGATACCTACCCCACGTTCAATCTTTAATCCGCCTTGCTACTTAGAGCCCTTATCTAGGTCAACTAACTCCTAGACAGGCTTGGTTTAATCAGCTTTTACTTCGCTGGCTTTCTCGTAGCGGCTTCGGCATCCAGTCTATCGGCGATCGCTTCCAAGGTCGCTTCCTCAGCTTCTTCCATCGCTGCCACTGCTAGGAAGGTCCTGGTAGCAGCATAGTCTTCAGCTCTGCTTGCCCGATGTTCGAGCTTCTTAACTTCGCGCTTCGTTTTCCATTCCTCGACATTCGACTTCATCTCAGATTCTTTCTCCTCGAATTGAGCTTTGAGCTTTGCCCGGTACCCATCGAATTCTTGTTTCCTCGTGTCTAGGTTTTTCTTCGCCTCATCAAGCTTCAGTTGAATCTCAGCCTGAGTTTTTTTCGGTGCAGATTGGAGGCTTTCCTTCAGCGACTTGGCTCGATCTTCAACTGCTTCTAAATTGTCATGAAGTTGCTGGGTGAAGTTGTCAATTGCAGTACTCATGATGTTTCCTCTAGTGTGTTGTGTTTCTAGGACTTGTGTTGTGTCATTAAATTGTCATCAGATGTAAAAATCGCTGTTGCGAGTGACCTCATTTGCTCTGTTTAGGAAGAAATGAAATAACTTTCTAATGACTCTCCAACGTTCCCATAATGTGTAGTTATTGTTATCTATCTTAGGTTCAGTATATGAATATATTGTGAGCTAAAGATATCCCCAATTTATCACTCTGAGAAGAAATCTGTTGTTAATTTTCCCAGTACACATGCAGCCCTAGACGCTACACTTCATAGTCTCACTACGATTCCATTTTGGCAGTTTATTTTGGTCATGGTGTCAGGACTGTACGTGTTGATAAAAAACTCGTTTAACGTTCTCTGCACAAAGAATATATAGTCCAACAATCGCTGCTAATACCAACAGGAACTCAAGTGGCAGAGGTTGAAACCCTAATAGCTCTGCAATCGGGGTATAGGGGAGCAGGAGCGTGATCCCCACGATCGCCAATGTTGCCATCAATAAATACTTTCCCGGCTTGCTTTTAAGAATCGATTGCCGTGTCCGAATTACCAGCACAATCATGGAGGCAGAAATCACCGATTCCATAAACCATCCGGTTCTAAATTGCGCTGGATTGGCGTGCAGCAGCAACAGCAAGGCTGCAAATGTGAGGTAATCAAACACAGAACTGAGCAACCCAAACACCAGCATAAAGTTACGAATAAACTTGATGTTCATACGGCGGGGCTGATTGACCAGTTCTCGGTCTACGCGATCGGTAGCGATCGTCATTTCTGGAAAATCGGTGAGAAGATTCGTGATCAAAATCTGACTGGGCAACAGCGGTAAGAAGGGCAGAACCAGAGAAATACCTGCCATGCTAAACATATTGCCGAAATTGGCGCTCGTTGCCATGAACACGTATTTCAGCGTATTGGCAAAGGTGATTCGTCCTTCTTTCACACCTTCAACCAAGACATTCAAGTCTTTTTGCATCAACACAATGTCTGCGGCTTCTTTGGCAACGTCAACTGCGCTGTCCACAGAAATCCCTACATCGGCAGCATGGAGCGCCGAGGCATCGTTAATGCCGTCACCCAGATAGCCGACCACGTTTCCTGCTTTTTTTAGCGCAATGATAATTCGCTCTTTTTGATTGGGTTCCACTTCAGCAAATACATTTGTTTCCCCAACTTGATGCATCAGCGCTTCATCACTGAGCTTTTGCAGTTCGGCACCTGTCAAAGCTTTGGGTTCTGGTAGTCCCACCTGTTTAATAATACAGATGGCAACGGCTCGACTATCGCCCGTGATCATTTTTGTGGTAATGCCTAGCAGCTTCAATTCTTTAAGCGTGTCAGCAATGCCTGCTTTGGGTGGATCGAATAGGGCAAGGTAGCCCAGAAATGTCATGTTCGTTTCATCATCTTTGCTGAAGGAGGGGCGATCGAAATTGCGGTAAGCTACTCCTAAAACCCGAAATCCTTCACTGCCTAATTGGTCAGCCCGTTGTTGAATTTTGTCCTGCTGGTTTGCAATATCAATGGTTTTTCCCTCTCCAGTTTCAACCGTTGAGCAAACATCAAGAATTGCCTTCAGTGCGCCCTTAGTGACCATCAGATGCGCTTCTTCTTTGGCAAACAGAATGCTCAGACGTTTACGGTTGAAATCATAGGGTACTTCATCCAGCTTTTGATAGCTGGAGATGTCGAATTGCTTGTGCTCACGAATGGCGGCATCGATTGGATTGACGTAGCCTGATTCCGATGCGGCATTTAAATAGGCGTAAAGTAAGACGCGATCGCTCTCGTTCCCATCCACATCCACCGCAGCATGGATTTTTACTTCTCCTTCGGTCAACGTGCCCGTTTTATCGGTACAAAACACGTTCATGCTGCCGAAGTTTTCGATCGCGGGCAATCGTTTCACAATCACCTGTTTTTTCGCCATCTGTTTGGCACCACGAGCCAAGTTAACGCTAACGATCGCGGGCAACAATTGAGGAGTCAGACCGACTGCAAGTGCTAAAGAGAATAGAAAAGATTCAAGAACAGGACGGTGCAAATAGACGTTGGCGACAAAAATTAGCACCACCAAAATCAACGTTACTTCCATCAGAAAGTAGCCAAACTTGCTGAGTCCTGTTTCAAATTCGGTTTCAGGCGGTCTCAGTTTCAGGCGTTCTGAAACCTTACCAAATTCGGTCTGCTTACCAGTCTGTACCACCACCGCTTTTGCAGTACCGCTGATGACATTGGTGCCTGTATAAAGGGTGTTAGTGCGTTGGCTGAGTCCGGCTTCGGCAGGTAATGCGCCACTGAATTTGTCAGCAGGATAGGTTTCTCCCGTCAGTGCGGCTTCATTCACCGACAAATCTTTCGACTCTAAAATTAGACAGTCACTGGGAATACTATCGCCAGCGGCAAGCAACACGATGTCACCCGGAACCACATTCTCGTTTGGAATTTCTTGAGACTGACCGTCTCTCAAAACAGTGGCTTTCACTTGCACCAAAGCCAGTAACTTGGCAACAGCATCTGTGGCTCCCCGCTCTTGCCAAAATCCTAATAGCCCGCTAATTAGTACGATCCCCAAAATAATAACAGTGTCAATGACATCTCTCAGGAAACCGGAGAGAATAGCTGCTGCGATTAAAATTAAAATAATCGGACTCTTGAACTGGTTCAGCAATAGAAATAGCGTGTGAGACTGCTGCTTCTGCTTCAGACTGTTTGCGCCATACTCCGTGAGCCGTTGCTGTGCCTCCTTACGACTCAAGCCCTGGAGACTACTCTTAAGCTGCTGCAATACCTGTTCGGTTGGCAGGTGCCAAAATGATGGGAGGGCTTGAGTCATAGATTTAACTCACTGGTTTTACAAAGACCCTAAAAACTTGAAGACTCGACAAAAGCCTTTACGAAAGTTTTTCTACATCATTAAGGTCTGGAAGGTGTTGACTCAGCCAGTCAGCATTTTCTCGCAAGAGATGGAGAATACTGCCTCGAACCACGGTTTCTAAGTGCAACCGCTCTGCTAGAGGAGAACTGTGGGGGCTTTTGAGCTTGCCGAAGGATGGCAGCTCTCCAGCGATCGCATAACGGTTCGGCACATTACTCAGAACATGAGCAATGAGCTTTTGCCGCAATTGATGAATTAAAAAGGCTGATTGATAGGGATGCTCAGGATAATCCTCTAGAACTTCTTCAATGGATTGAACGACTCTTGGCAATGTTAAATTAATTAATTCGTACACTATTTTTACCTTGAAGAGATAATGCTGCTTTTCTATTGCTTCCTATCACTTTGAAGCGTTGTCGATTGACTTACTGGGTTAATTGATTGATTACGATACAAATTGTAATAGAGAGAGTAGAAAGACTGAGTATGAAATGTCTTTACAGCCGCTGCGTATTCAATCTCCTTGCCATTCCCGATCTTCCAGTTCTTTTTGAGGAAGTAGCAGTGTGGTTTCAATTTCTTGCCGAGTTGCTGTCGTGACTTCACAGTTACTATTCAAACAATCAATTAAGAGTTGATTGGCATCGTAGTAGCATTGCAGCACTTGTTCTTGCTCAGGATTAAACTGCCAGGGATGATTAATATTTCGATAGTGGACAAGCGTGTCCTTCAACTGTTCTACCCAATCTGAATAATTTTTCTGCCACCAGTCCTGAAGCCGTTCCCGGCTTTGACTCTCACCGGGCAATTGATCTCTCAATTGTTGGAGAGACTTGTAAAACCCTGCATCTATTACCATGACCAAAATGTTGTTGAGCGCTTCACTACAGGCATGAGCATGAGCAAAATCCTGACTATGGTTGATGGCGCATTCTAGCAGCAAGTTATCTAATGCTGCGTCTAAAAACATTCCCTGATCGAGCGTCCCTGCTAGAGCAAAGTGAGCCGCTACGTGAGGGGTTTGAGCGAGGGCGATGTAAAACGCTCGTGAGGTGGCAACCTTGGGTTGGGTCGGAATCGTCTGAGATTTTTGACTTGCCCACATCAAAAATTCTTGCAGATAAGGATCTTCAGCGACTAATACATCAATCTGCTGCTTCATTAACTGCACCAGCGAATCTGCACTACGCAACATTGCCGCCGTTAGCAAAAAGACTTCGCGCCAGTGCGGATCAGTGATGTGACTGACTAACCCTTCCAACGCTTGCTCTAATGACCGAAGATTATGACTGGCAACGATTTTTCGGGCTGTGAAGTACTCCTGAAAGGCTAGATAGGAAAACGAAAAAATTCCTCGCGCTCGTTCGGTCAGCAACCCATGTTGAGCCTCGATCGCTTTCAACATGGCTTCGCTTTCAAGTTGAAGTTCCTCGGGTTCTACGGTCGCACCTGGCAAAGTCTGTAAATAGTCTCCAATGTATTGTTCAATCACGCGTTGTTCAAAGAAGTATTGCCCATGTTCAAAAGTAACTGCCGCAAGCTGACTCAGTAACCTCAGTTTTTGAGGCAATAAAAATCCTCGGTATCCTTCATCGCGTTCGATGCCTTTAGCTTCATCCCATTTGCCCAGCAGTAGATCCAATCCTTGCTTATAAAACTCCGTTCGCTTGGTCGGAAATTTCTCCTGCCCCTGAAATACCCAGCAAGCCAGATGCAAAAACAGGGGCGTGACCACCAGTTGGCGAAACTGCCAGTTTTCCGGCAAGTCTAATTTCCGCATAAATTGCATCGACTGTGTCTGTCCCAATTCTGGGTGACCTTTGGTAAATGCCGCAAACCACTTTTGTGCAAAGGTAGCGATTTGAGCTTCAGTAAAGGGAGAAATTTCCACATCGGTAAAGCCCCGGAGCTGCATCTTTTGCAAGGCGGTGCGACAGGTCGCCACAAATTGATTCTTGTGATATTTTTCTGAGAACTTGCGAATCTCTTTCAGCACCGCCATATTGTCTTGGTGCAGCACTTCATCCATGCCGTCTAATAACAGCAGGACTCGACCCGATTGCAGTAAAGTTTCAAGCACAGATGAGTCTGAAATTCCAGAGGCGAGGAATGCCTGAGAAATATAATTCAGGAGGCTGAACTTACCATTTTCCTTAGACTCTTCGGCAAAATCTCTCAGCGTAATAAAGATCGGCACTTGAGTGGTGGCGATCGCTCCTCTATTACATTGAATCGCCAGATACTGCAAAAAAGTAGTTTTCCCAACGCCTGGTTTACCGAGTAATCTAAGCTTCGAGTAAGTTTCAACGGCTTGCATTCCTGATACTTGCTTCTGCTCCACCGATCCCATCCCAACTCGATCGAACTCAGCAGGCTCTAAGCTTTGCAGGTCAGCAATTTTAAGGTATTGCTGGCTGGCAATCTCTTCCAAAATATTGACATCTACATAGATGTCCTCAATGCTGATCGGATGACCAATATCTGGTAACTGTAAGATACCGCACTGGTTCTCAATCGTGTCCCGGCGTTCCGATCGCACCTGTTCCACAAGATTATCAATACCGAGAAGGGCGATCGCCTCTTTCAGTTCAGGAAATTCTGCGGGAGGATGATCAGCAATCTCTCGCCAATCTAAATCGAGAATTAAACAAACCGCTAGAAAAATCTGTCGATCGACGGATCTCCCAGTGAACAATCGCCAGATAGGTTGTCGTGTTTTTAAATTAACTTCCCCTGCCAAATTTTCCTGCGTCCACCCCTTCAGCGCAAACGCGCGTTTAGCCCGTTGAATACCGTATGTAGATGCTTGTAGCGATCGCTTGACCATGAGACAAACCTCCTGGTCTGAAACTTGAAGAATTCAAACGTTTCGCCTTTATTGTATGACCTCTTCGACTTAACAAATTCTTATCTGCCTAAAATCTATCTAAAGTTATACAAAAGGGAGTGTTGTGCCTTGTATGACCTATGCTAATCAGCTTTTGACGGATTAAGTTATACAAAGCACAAGGGCGATCGAGTAGAGTAAAGCTAATTGATCTGACCTGAACACAGAACAGCTTTTTTACAAACCCTTATCAATTTGGTGCAATTCTCATGGTAGACATCGACGAAATGAGTTCAAAAGAGATTTTAGATCTCTTACAGAAAAAAGGATACGGACATCTAGGCTGTATTCACAAAGGAAAGCCCTACGTAATGCCAATGAACTTTTACCTCAAGGATACAGACATCTATATTTTTACAACCGAAGGAATGAAGTCTCATGATATGGATGCAAATCCAGATATTTGTTTACAGGTTGAAGAAATTCATACTTCAGAGCACTGGCGCAGTGTGATTGTGACAGGTCGAGCCGAGCACCTCAAAGAGCAGCAGGACATTGACCAAGCAATGCAGTTCATCAAAGCACGAAATCCAACGCTGTCACCTGCGATCAACCGAACCTGGATTGATGCTGGCGGACGTGCCGAAGTCATCGAAATTTACCGCATTCATCCCACAGAGATGACCGGGCGAATGACAGATGGGGTCAGTAGTCGGTAATTCTCTGGCAAAGTTGTTTTCCTGTCACATAAAGCTGCAATTAGTCTTTGTTAGGCAGTCTTTGCTAGGCAGTCTTTGTTAGATTGATCAACTCAACTGACATCCTTGCCTCAACTTTAAGGTTAGTGGTTTGTCTAGCTTAATTTGATGGGTTCAAAATTCAAAGTTCAAAAGTCAAAATGATGATTATCCAGAGCAGTCCATTTTGAATTTCTAATTTTGAATTTTGAATTGATTTTGTGAACCCACCGTTTGAAGCTAGACAAACCATTAGGGAGTTGCGTGAAAATAAAACTCCAGTGGGATGCATTAACTTCAGCCCCCTAAATCCCCCATTCTGGGGGACTTCCGAGCCTTTCAAAGTTCCCCAGAATTGGGGGATTTAGGGGGCGGATCGGGCAGCAATCTAGACTTCTCAGACAACCTCTTAAAAGCCTTTACAGATGGATTTAATGGTCTTTATTCTAGACAAGATAACAACTAGAGGTTTGAAATCGAGTATTCACAAGTGTTTGATTTGTATAAGTTGAATGAAAATTTTAGATCTCTTTACAAACTTACTTTTTGCAGTTGGAGATTCTAAGACAATTAATCTGCTCAACTTGTCTAGAGTGGTAATGTGCCTATAATGTAATGAGTTTATTGAATATCAATTCAATTCTAAATTATGGTAATTCGTCTATAAAAAGTGTTCCTTTCCAGAAATAGTTTAAATTCCTTAGAAAAGAATAGAAATAATCAGATAAACCTTCACTGCACCGTGTATCGAATCGGAATTAATGGTTGCTTAACAGGCTTCACCACTACACCAGCCCAGGTAAAATTTTGAGTCATCCTTCATCTGATTTGATTACCTCTAAAATTTTCGATCTTGATCAAGCAGCTAAAATAGATGCCCCTTTCCCGATCGTCGGGATCGCTGCCTCGGCGGGTGGACTAGAAGCCTTTACTCAGCTACTGAGCCACTTGCCTATCGATACGGGTATGGCATTTGTCTTGATTCAACACCTAGACCCCAGTCACAAAAGTTTGCTCACCGAGATTCTTGGCAGAAAGACGAAAATGCCTGTATCTGAAGTGTTGGAAGGAATGGCGGTGAAGCCAAACGAGGTCTACATCATTCCCCCCAACACGAAAATGCTGTTATCTGAAGGGGTCTTGCACCTGAGTCCTCGTGAGAAGCTTCAGGGGAAATATATGCCGGGAGATGCGTTTTTTATCTCCCTTGCCGCCGATCGCGGGAATAAGGCGATCGCAGTCGTATTATCTGGCTTGGATGGAGACGGTTCTATGGGGATCAAGGCAGTCAAGGCGGCCGGAGGAGTGACCTTTGCCCAATGTGAAGCCACGGCAAAATTTGAGAGTATGCCAAACACTGCCGTGGCGACTGGCGATGTTGATTTTGTCCTGCCGCCTCAAGCCATTGCCCAAGAGCTGGCAGCCCTCAGCCGTAGTCCCTTTCTCTCTAACCTGCTGCCTCCCCCACTCATTGAAGAAATGCCCAAACCGGGAGATGCCTTGGCGACGATCTTTGCTTTGTTGTTGGCGACGACGGGCGTTGACTTCACCTTTTATAAACCAAACACGCTTAATCGCCGAATGCAGCGCCGAATGCTGTTATACAAGCTGGAGCAATTAGAAGACTACGCCCAATATCTGCAAGAACATCCAGATGAAGTCCAAGCTTTGTATGAAGAAATCTTGATTCACGTTACCAGCTTTTTTCGTGACACGGAAGCCTTCCAAGCGCTAAAAGAACAAGTTTTTCCTAACATTACTCAAAACAAATCGGCAGAGGCTCCCATTCGGATTTGGGTGGCGGGCTGTTCGAC
>JBBRCV010000176.1:0-11348 GCA_038204505.1 Elainellales cyanobacterium | reverse complement strand
ACTGACATAGATCTAGATGAGAGGATGGTTTGACCTTCTACGTCTAGAGTCGGAGAGTTGACGCTTGACAAACCAGAGAATAATAGGCGGGATCAGCACCCACTGAAATAGTGGCAGCAGTCCAGTCCCTAAAAATGGGAGCGTTGGCATCAGAGCAGCATATTTCCATTTGTTCAGCACTCCAGTAGCCAGGGCTTCAAAGACAACTGTAACTACAACGCCTACCAGGATAAAGCCGCTAATCTGCCAATGACTGGGGTAATGAAACCATTGACGCGATTTCGAGATCGCTGCAACCGTCCAAAAAGCAGCGATCGAAATGCCGACATCTCCAACGGTTGCAAGCGTACAGTTTCTGATTATATCTAAATGGGAAAACTCAGCCGGAATCTGATAAAACGGCATTTGTTGCATTTCCCAAAAGAAATTCAGCAGGAACGAGAATATGCCAACATTCCACTCTGGTAAATTCAGCCAGCGAAGCGATCGAAGCACACTTGGAGAATTTGTCATACAACCACTGAGCAGTTACCCACTGTATATATCAAGTCAGCAAACAAAGAAGCAAAATTACAAGGGCGATCGACAGATACAAATGACTTCCGGTAGTTCGTGTCATGAATAATGATCATCTCAACGCTATCCAAGTTTTGCCGCCATTTTCTAATTGAAACGACTTTTTAGTTAAATGTTAGCTCTGTTGTATTGAGTAGCAAGCACCAGCAGCACAATTCCAATCACCATCAACGGCACCGATAGCACTTGTCCCATCGTCAGCCAGCTAAATGCCAAATAGCCAAGCTGAGCATCGGGTAAGCGGACAAACTCAACCCCGAAGCGAAAAATTCCATACAGCAGCATAAATAATCCTGTTACAGAGCCTCTTGGTCTGGACTGGCTAGAAAACAGCCACAACAATGTAAACAACACTACGCCTTCCAACAGAAATTCGTAGAGCTGCGAGGGATGTCGGGGTAAGCTATAGCCTGTGTTGAATCCGTTGCAATAGCGCTCAAAGCGGATATCAGCACAGGGAAGCTGCATCGCCCAAGGAACATTCGCTACTTTCCCCCATAGCTCTCCATTGATGAAGTTGCCAATTCGTCCTGCACCCAAGCCGATCGGCACGACCGGAATCACTAGATCTGCTAGCTCAAATAGCCTGCGCTTAAACTTTTTAGCGTAGAGTAACAGGGCGATCGCTACGCCCAACAGCCCGCCGTGAAACGCCATACCTCCATCCCAGATAGCAAATGCTTGCAATGGACGAGTCAGGTAGAACGGTAGATTATAGAATGCCACGAAGCCTAGCCGCCCACCCAACACAACACCGATCGCAATATAAATCACCAAATCACCGAGCTGATCGGCTGTCCAATTGAGTTTAAAGCGGCGGATGCGGTACTGCAACAGTCGCCACCCCCCCACAATACCAATCAGGTACGTGAGACCATACCAGTGAATTGCTAGAGGTCCCAGCTTCAAGGCTACAGGATTAATTTGAGGGTAAATTAGCATCAGCGTACAGATAGGGGACTAGAAATATACGGCACAACTTAGGACATCCTTTTTAAAGAGCTAATGCCTTTCCCTTAAAAGATCCACTTTCATGACAAGATCAACAGCTAGATCAAGACTTGCTATAAACAACATTCTCTCGCTATTGATCTTTGTTAGGGCGAATCTGGGGGAAATCAGAAGTGGCTTTTTTTTGAGAACTCTTCTCGATTGGCAGAATTAGAGATAAGCGTAGACTAAACAAGCTGCCTTGCCCTGGTTTACTTTGCACTTGCAAACTCCCTCGATGCGCTTTAGCAATTGCTGAAGCAATAGTTAGTCCTAAACCCGATCCACCTGTTCGCTGAGAGCGGTCAGAACTGACTCGATAGAAGCGATCGAACAGGTATTGCTGATGTTCAAGACGAATGCCAATGCCCGTATCTTGCACTTGAACTACAGCAGCAGATTCCTCTTGCAACAACTGGAGGATAACCTTGCCCCCCGCAGGCGTGTACTGAATTGCATTCATGACTAGATTAGCCACTAACCGATAAAGTTGTTCTTCATCGCCTAAAACCATGAGGGGATGTGGGGCTTGAATTTCATAAATCAGCACCAGGTCAGCCGCGATCGCCAGTGCTGAAAATCCTTCTAGTAAATCTTCTATCAAATCGTTGAGACAACAAGGCTGTTGATTGAGCGGCAATCCTTTAAGATCCATGCGTGAGAGCAATAACAAATCTTGGACTAACTTCGCCAGTCGGTGACTTTGTCTTTCTAAAACCTGAAGCGTACTGTGTGCTTCTGAAGGAGTTAATTCTTCCTGAAGACTTGATTCTACAGTTGCTTGGATCGCAGAGAGCGGAGTCCGTAATTCATGTGCCGCATCGGCAGTAAACTGTTGGATCTGACGATAAGACTGATAAATCGGCTGCATGGCTAAACCCGCCAACCACCAACTTGCAGCGCAGACCACTAACATCACAGCGGGTAATCCCACTAGCAATAACAGTCGGACGGATACTAAATGCGCGTCTAGCTCTTGCAGCGATCGCCCCATCTGAACGTAACCCCAAGGAGCGCGATCGGCTGTTTTTAGCAGCATCGAGATTTGGCGATAGCGGTTACCATCCGTCGCTTGGAAGGTTTGCCAGCCTTCATGAACAAACGGAAAACCAGCGGGTAGTTCTCCCACGCTTGCTAGCATTTGCCCAGAGCGATCGAGAAAACGGACGTAGTAGCCTTTTTGCTGAACGATACCCGCAATATGCCGTTGCTCCACCGGAGGGCAAACTGTTTTAGCTAAGCACAGCCCTGGAAGCAATTGTTTGGCGATCGGCTCTATCTGCCCTGGGGTCTGAAAAAATGGCTCTAGTCCATCGTGCAGCGTTCCTACTAAAGACTCCAGCTTTTGATCGATCGTTTGCCAATGATCTTCGACCATCATCCGATAAGCAGCAAAACTGTACACCGCCAAAATCACGCCCATGACTCCGGCATATAGCACTGCTAGCCGCCAACGCGTGACCCGAAAAACCTGATGACGATTCATGGCGTTTTAAGTCGATAGCCTAAGCCATAGAGTGTTTCAATCAACCCCTCACAGCCATGCTCTGCTAGCTTACGTCGTAGCAATCGAATTTGGGCAGGAACCACGTTGCTAATTGGGTCTGACTGCATCTGCCAGACCTGACTCATGAGTTGATCACGGGTAAAAAGTTGGTTGGGGTGCTGCATAAAGTGTTCTAGAATCTGAAACTCTTTTGCTGTTAGCGGAATGACTTGTGGAATACCAGAACTCTGTTCGATCGCAATCGTTGAGGTGCCATAGTCCAGAATAAAGTGACCCACCTGGAGATGCTGCGGTTGAAGCTGGGGCGATCGCCGCTGTAGTGCCCGCAGCCGCGCCAGCAATTCAGCTATCCCGAAGGGCTTAACCAAGTAGTCATCTGCCCCAGCATCCAGTCCAGTGACTTTATCCTCCATTCGGTCTTTTGCGGTGAGCATTAGTACAGGTAACGGATTGTGCCTTTTCCGTAACCGTTTGCAGAGTTCCAACCCTGAGACTCCAGGTAGCATCCAATCGACCACAGCAACCGCATAATGAGTTCCGGGTGTATCCAGATAGTCCCAAGCCTCTGCTCCGTCCAGCACCCAATCCACCACATACTTTTCTCGACTCAGACTTTTCTGAATCGCAGCGCCTAAATCGGGTTCATCTTCAACCAGCAGAATTCGCATATTAATCTACAAAACGCCAAAATCTGACCTAATCTATTATGCATTTATCCAAAATCGGCTATTACGATTTCGCTGTTATGGTTGCATTGCTCTCAAAACCAATATGTTTCCTAGACTAAAGCTTAGCTTCAGAAAATAAAAAAGAAGTGAAATGAGCTAATACACAGAATTCCCCCCTCTTCTTAAGTCAGTAGAAGCTGGGGGAATCAGAAATTTGCTGATTTCCAAAACGCTGATTTTCAAAACAACATTACTCTTACACCATTGCAGCTACCATTTGGCGGCAAGACTCAGCACAGCGCCGACAGGACTCAGCACAGCGCTTGCAGTGGTCATGGTCATGCTTTTCACATTCAGCAGCACAGCGATCGCACGCCTCTGCACACACACCACACAGTTGAGCATGAAGGTCGGATTTACGAGCCATGAAACGAACACAAATATTACAAGTGTCAGCGCAATCGCGGCAGAGTTTAATGCATTGCGCCATCATCTGTACCATGTCGCTGTCCAAGCAAGCCGTAGCGCAGTTCTCACAATCTTGCAAGCAATCCTGGCAATTGCGAATGCAGGTTTCAAGTAATGATTGATGGTCTTGAGTCATCACCATAGGATTTAATCTCCAAAATTATAAGTTCTATTAGCAGCAGATCTCCTGCTCTGAAACTCAGATTAGAAGGTTATTTAAGAAAATACTTCTAACTATTGAAGTAGAAAGATCATCAGAAAGTTCCTGCCACTATGATCTGTATTTCATCTTAGTTTTATCTTTCTGTGCATCTCTAACAAAATGCCTCATCACTTATTGCGTAATAACAAGTCAGAATTTCACTCTGATTTTATTTTTGTCTGTCAGTATTATCTTTGGCAACGTCTGTAATCCAACCCTAACCATTGTCAAGTAGAGAGTGTGACTTTATGAGAAAAACAATTGCTGCTTCCATTTTGCTAGGAGTCCTTCCGCTTGCCTTAGCGGCTTGCAGTGGTGCAACGTCTTCAAAGGCGGCTGAAACCGCTAACGCTAATGATTCCAGGATGGCACAGATGGGTAACGGGTCAATGAGTCCCAGTAGCTCTAGCCCTATGCCAATGAGTGATAGCTCTATGATGAACATGGATTTAGGTCCTAAGGATGCCAACTTCGACCTACGGTTTATCGATGGCATGACTCCGCACCACGAAGGGGCGATCGCCATGGCTCAAGAAGCATTGCAAAAGTCTAATCGTCCTGAAATTAAAAAATTGGCGCAAGACATCATCAATGCTCAGCAGCAAGAGCTGGCTCAGATGAAAACTTGGCGATCGACCTGGTATCCCAAAGCCAACATTACACCGATGATGTATGACGCTCAAATGGGGCACATGATGCCGATGTCTGAAGCGATGCGCTCTAGCATGATGATGAACGGAGATTTAGGTGCAGCAGACGATCAGTTTGATTTGCGCTTCCTCAACGCCATGATTCCCCACCATAAAGGAGCAGTCACTATGGCGCAACAGGCGTTGGAGAAAAGCGATCGCCCTGAAGTTAAGCAGCTGGCACAAAACATTGTGGATAGTCAGCAGAAAGAAATTGATCAGATGAGTCAATGGAAAAAGGCATGGTACAAGCAGTAATCCGGTGGAGAGGAAAGAAGTCTACTAACTTTTCCCCCGCTATGACCGCATTGGCACGAGGAACTTAGATGAAGTGGCAACGTGGAGCAATTGCAGCTATTGGAATCACCACTTTTTTATTAGGTGGAGTTGCTCTTTTTATCCGAGCACAGCCCAATTTAGGGCAACCGCTAGGAATAATTCTGACCAAACCCATTCCCAAAGCAGCAGTAGATTTTTTACAGGCAGGGTTAGCACAAGCAAAGCAAGGCGATTTCCAGAGCGCTATTCAAAATTACGATCGTGCCCTTCAAATTGCTCCAGATTACACTGAAGCATATATTAGCCGAGGCATTGCTTACCGCGAATTAAGAGATCCGACTCAAGCTGTTGCCAGTTTTCAAAAAGCAATTCAGATTGCTCCCCGTCACGCTGAAACTTATTACAATTTTGGAGAAACCCAAGCCAGTTTTGATGATTTTGTCGGGGCGATCGAGAGCTTAAGCAAAGCGATTCAGCTAAACCCTAGATATGCACAAGCTTACATGGGTCGGGGTGTACTCTACGGCATGGCAGATAAATTCGACAAGGCAGTTGCAGACTTTAATAAATCTATTCAGATTAATCCTCAAAATGCCGATGCCTATTACAATCGGGGACTTGCTTACGCTGAGTTAAACAATACTGAGGCGGCGATCACTGACCATACCGAAGCGTTAAAACTCAATCCTGATCTAGCAGCAGCTTATGGTAGCCGAGGCGTACTTTATGGTCAAATGGGCAACCCATTAGCCGCACAAGCAGACCTCCAGAAGGCAATTCAACTGTTTCAACAACAAGGCGATGATACAAACTATCAGAAGACACTCAAACTACTTCAAAAGATTCGATCATAGTGGAAGTGCTGGCGTTGCTAAATGACGAGATGATTTTATAATGACTGGGCGATCGCAGGTGAACAATGCTCCAAACATTTCCTGGTCTAAATGCTGAGAGTTTTCCGCGTCTTCTTTCAACACTCGCAGGTCGGTGACATTCACCAGCCGCAGTTCTGGCATTTCATCCCGCAAGATATGAGCAACGGCTATTACTTCAAGCGTGGAACGATCGCCAATGCCAACCAGCACTATATCGGGATTAATGCCTTTATCAGTGCTTGCCCAATACCAAATTGAAGCATCAACCCGACAGTGCGCGATCGCTTCCGTCATCGTTAACCATTGCGGCATTGGATCAGGACTGGCAATGATGAACAGACGTATAAGCATGACAGCCTATGCGTTGCTCACCTTGGGGACAAAGGTTTAGAATCTCTTGAGTTGGACACCCTTGTGGGTCAAACAATTCTTCAATCTCATAGGAGCGTAACCAGTCTTCTAAAAGCTGTAACTGTTGCGGATTAGTCTTTACATCTTTAGTAGAAATTTGGTGAGAGCGACGAGACTCCTCGCTTGATGCTTCATCGGTTTCTTGGATGCCTGCCCAGCTTTTCGGCGATCGCACGATCAACAAAGGAAACTTGGGCTGAGCGATCGATTTTCCTAAACGTGCCGCTTGTTGAATGCTGCAAATCTCTCGATATGCCCAAGTAAGTGAGTCGTAAAGATCAGCATTTAGAGCGATCTCGTTTTGAGTCACTGTACCTTGGTCAGAATGATTTTTCTGACTGCCGACAATTTGGACTTGAAAGCCGTAGCCTGTGAATCTTTGCTGAAGTTCAATATCACTTATCGCGCCGTAGACATCGGGAGTTGAAGTCTTATCGCCATTGAGATACAAGATCGGCAGCACTGAACCAGATTTTACTGGATCGATCAACTTGTAGTTATCCCAAGCAGTGGCTGTCGCTCTTGTTTCTGCGGCTTCATCGCTAATCACGCAAGCCACAATTAAATCAGGATTATCCATAACTGCCCCCAAAGCGAGAGAGAGAGCATAATCGGGTTCTGCACCTGGGTAAATTGTGTCTGGAGTTCCAGCAGAACAATGATTTAGAACATTATAGGAACGAGAAAAACCGCGAATCAAGTTTGCAAGTCCATTAGCATCTAAGGTAAGTTCGGGGTAAAACGCCTGGAGAGACCCTTCCAGGTAAAGATTTGCCAACATTGCAGGTGTGCCGTTTCCTGTCCCTGCAATGAGGTAAAGGCTGATGTCATGGTGCCGAATCAGGCAATTGAGATGAGCATAGATTAAGTTGATGCCAGGGCAATTATCCCAGTCTCCTGGCAGATAGTCTTTGATATGCTTTGGCTGTAAGGGTTCCTTGAGTAGAAAATTGTCTTTCAGGTAGATTTGAGCCGCCGCAAGGTAATCTGTCAGGCGGCAATAACGTATGATTGCGTCTAGCTCTGCTTGATGAGCCGCCTGGAGTTGTTCGATCGAAATTTCAGAACTGGCAGGAGTTGCCAGAATTGAGAACCACATAGTTGCTCACTTCAATAAAAATTCAGTTCCTTAGTGAGAATAAAATCAGGATGAAATATCCAATTGTGCCTCCGTGCCAACGTGATCGCTTAATTAAACAACCGCTGTTTACGTTTCTTGGACAAACCAATCAATAAACTAACACTTACTAGAAAAGCTCCGGCAAACAGGTAGGGAACACTCGATCGCCATGCGAATAGAATTCCTCCGAACACAGGTCCACCGACCTGCCCCAAACTGGTGGCAGCATTTTGTAGTCCCAGCACGGCTCCTTTATGCTGACCACCATGCTTTGAAACGAGGGCAGTGAGATTAGGGGAAATCAGTGCCATGCCCAATGACAGCAAGCTGACAACTCCTAGCAAGAGCGGTAAGGTGGGCGCAACTAGGAGTAATGTAATGCCAGTTCCCATCAAACTAAAGCCTAATGCCACTTGAGAAATTGTTCGGACGCGTCCTGTCAGATACCCAACTGCGACCACTTGAAAAACTGCCATTACCGATCCGCACACCATAAAAACGATGCCAGTTTGAATGGGTCCGTACCCAAATCGCTCCTGAGCATAGAGGGCAAAAGTGCCTTCAAATACCGCTAATCCAAATTGACTAGCAAGGGTTAATCCTAGCAGCACCAATAACGTACTTTCCAGATTCTTCCAATCAAGGCTGAACTTGTTACCGGAGATGCTCCTTGCCTGAACGGACAGAGATTCTGGAAGCCATCGAATTGCCACCAGCAGCGTTAGAAACATCAAAATGGCTGCCAGAAAGAACGGTGGTGCGAAATTTTCAATTTTGATGTCTAGAAATCCCAGTGTGAAGTGCATATCTTCACGAGTCGTTAAACCACTAAAAGCAGGTCCAGCAACTACCCCTAAACTCACAGCACTACCCAGCCAAGCCATGTTGCGACTGCGATCGCGCTCCGGTGTAATATCAGAAACGTAAGCCGTTGCAGCAGGCAACATCGCAGCAGATAAAAAGCCGCCGATCGCCCGCACAATGTAGAGCATTGCCAGGGAAGAAGCCAGCCCAAACAACACCTGCGCGATCGCAGAACCCGCAATTCCCAATAAAATCAGCGGTCGCCTGCCAACCTTGTCTGACCATTGACCCCACAATGGAGCGAAGATAAATTGTGTCAGAGCATAGATACTCGTCAACAGGCTGATGTGAATTGCCATTGTTTCACGCGATACTCCCACAGCATGAAGATGTCTGGCGTAGAAGGGTAAGACAGGTAAAGTCACGCCAAAACCAATCATGACAACAAACAGGCAGAACAGCAGTAAAAACAGTTGTTTATTCATTGAAATAAGATTCTCTTTCCTGAGTCTTTGAATTAGCTAACCGTGGTTCAAGCTTGAAGTATGGTAACCCTGTCTTTATCCGTTGCAATACCTTGAATAGATCAGGTAACCGCTAAGATCATTCTGTATTATTGAAAAGATTTACCTGCTTGAAAGCTGATCGCCCCATTTGCTTGAGCAAAACTTATTTAAACGCTTTGATTAAAGCCTCAAACTGTACTCTTAGTGACTTGTCATGAGGCGAGATGGGTGGGATTGGGCGATCGATACCCAGAAATTCGTAGACCGCGATCTGAGCCGCTCGCACCGAATACTCAACCGTGAAGACGACATCATCGGGAATTTCAACAAACTGGCTGATGAAAGCCAGATTTTTTGAGCTCCGCGGGATCGGCAACGGTCGATCTGTGCGTAATCGAGGCATAAACATACTGGTGATGTAAGGCATTCTACAAGGAATGCAGTTTGCCGATTCCATGACATCTAAATCGAACCGCAGATGACCGCAGAGTTCTCGCAGAATTTCTTCACCGTTGCACTCGGTCATCGGCTTAGGAACAAAATCACCTACGCGATCGGGAAACAGGGCATATCCCCAGAAGACCTGTATATCGGCAGGCTGATTTATAAAGTGAGGTTGATAGGCGATCACGATAGACATGAGCCAGTTTGAGTCTTTGAATGTGACAAGCCCACCAGTTCCCGGCTGATTGCCGCTAAATTCAATCATCTTGTCGAAGAAGGCAGGGGTTTTCAGCGTGACGGTGAAAGATTCCCAAAAAGACTCTGCAATGCTGCTGTTGAACGCAGACGGATTCCCAAAGTCTGGGTGTTCCGCCGCTAGTTTTTCCCACAGAGTCCAACTATTACTGTCTGGTTTGGTCAGCTTCTTGGGCGGACTGGTCATAGAACCCAGGCTTGAGGCATCAGTCATCGACCCATTTTGCAGAAAAACTAGGTCGCTCTCTTCAACTGCAATCGCTTTGCTTTCACCCTGCTGCTGATACTGAATCCCTGTTACCACAAACTTGCCTGCTTCGATGTGGCGATCGAGATCTGTCACCTTGCAATCTATGATGAAATGAACATCCTGATCTGCGAGCCAGCTTTGCAGGGGACGAACCAATGAATCGTACTGATTATAGATAGTTCGCTTCACCCCACCTAATGTTTCAATCCGAGAGAATTCGAGCATGAAGCGATGTAAGTAACGCTTGAATTCAACAGCACTATGCCACGGCTGGAATGCAAATGTAGTCGCCCACATATACCAAAATTCAGTCTCAAAAAATTCAGGGGAAAGCCAATCTGTAATACAACTTGCACCCAACTCATCTTCGTTAGCTTGACTGAGCTTCAGTAGTTCTTGACGGTTGTGCATGGAAAAGCCCATCGAACTCACAGGGACTTTCGCACGGCGCTTGTCAACGAGACGTGCCATAGAGTTTGACTTGTGCTGCTCATTGAACTCCATCGTTTCGTCAAATACCGTTTTACCAAGTGAACTCAGCGAGGGGATTGATTTGTAAAGATCCCAAGTGCATTCGTAATTATCGGTCGTTAACATTCGTCCTCCCCGCATCGAATAGCCATCTACAGGGTTTCCGGCTCCATCCAAACTTCCACCCAAAATGGGCTTTTCTTCTAGGATAAAAATATCTCTGCCGGGGAATTCGCCATCACGAATCATGAAGGCAGCCGCAGCCAAAGAGCCGATACCACTACCCAACAGATAAGCATTAGATTCTTTATCCATATCAACTAACTCCTCAAGAAGCCTGGTTTTATCAGGGTCTACTGCTTTTGTGATTCTTGCAGCAGCTTTTGTATCTAGTTTGATGCAGGTTGCTGCTTAGGTTATTTCTTTGTCTTCTCTCATCATTGCTATTACTAAGAAGACCGCTGTAGCGACACAGTTTTCAGCTTTGTCTGATCAATGAGTTGAGCGACTCGAAAGGCAGAAGAGATCGCTCCTTCATGTAAGCCATCCCCAAGGTAGGCTCCGGCATGGTAGGTGTTATTCTCGCCATTGGTCGCCACTACTTCGTCTCGGTAGCGAAAGGATTCAGTGGTGTAAAGTGGGGTGTGATGTTCCTGCCTATGGATGATGCGATCGGGTGCAATCAACTCCTCTAGTTGGAACGATAAAAAATTATGCTGTGGCGACGAGATACCACAAAGCTGATTCAAGCAACCGTTATAGCCCCAGCGACTGTCTGGCTTTTGGAAGAAATCAAATTCTGAGGGTTGTGTAACGCCATGTCGGGCGTACAT
>JBBRCV010000175.1:0-11550 GCA_038204505.1 Elainellales cyanobacterium | reverse complement strand
TGAGTTCAACGAAAACTCTGACGCAGAAATCTACTACTGGACGATGTGGAAGTTGCCTTTGTTCAACATCAAAACTCCTCAAGAAGTTTTGAATGAAGTGCAGCAGTGCCGCTCTGAGTATGGCAATTGCTATATTCGCGTGGTTGCGTTTGACAACGTGAAGCAGTGCCAAGTCATGAGCTTTATCGTTCACAAGCCTGGTGCAAGCAACACGAGCACTGGCTATCGCTACTAAGGTTTATTTCTAAATAAACTAACGATTGGGGAGGCGGTTTTAGACCGACCTCCCTTTTTTGGAGCATAAGAGCTTAAATGGAGTCACAACCGCGTGAACTAAGAATTTATGAAACAGAACAGGGAAAACTGCCTTTCTCAGAATGGCTAGATTCATTGCGCGATCGAGAGGCGAGGGCGAGGATTCGGAAACGATTAGACCGAGTGACGTTAGGAAATCTGGGTGATTGGCGGTCGGTTGGACAGGGTGTTTTTGAACTTAAGTATTGATTATGGCTCTGGATACCGAGTCTACTGTGCTGAAGTAAGAGGTCTGGTCATTCTGTTACTATGTGGGGGAGATAAGACGACTCAAGCTTCGGATATTTTGCAGGCAAAGCAGTTCTGGACTGATTATAAACAACGGGAAAATGGCAACTAGTAAAAGCTACCATGCCTATTTGATTGAATCGCTTCAAGATCCTCAGGAGGCGGCAGCGTACTTGGATACCGTTTTAGAAGATGGAACTTTTGAGGAGTTTCAGTTGGCACTAACTCATGTTTTGGAAGCGCGCCCAGTTGATGACGGACAAATGCCCCTCCTACAGAATCATTTAGATGTGCCGACACTTTTACAAATGCTGAACAAATTGGGATTTAAACTTTCAGTGGTGCCCAAAGAACGCGCTGCGTAAGAGATATCATCATAAGTCAGACGGAATATTGCTATATTCGCGTGGTTGCGTTTGATAACGTGAAGCAGTGCCAAGTCATGAGCTTTATCGTTCACAAACTCGGTGCAAGCAACACTAGCACTGGCTATCGCTACTAAGGTTTATTTCTGATACATCAATGAAAGAGGGAGGCGGCTGAACCGTCTGCCTCTTTTTTTAGTTACGATCGCCTATATTTATCTCTAACGGTCTTACCATACAAATCACCCTCAACATCCATGATGACCTTAGGTCTTAGCTCAGAGCTTGGAAGTTGAGGCAGTTTTCGATGAGAAGACTAGAATATGGGGAAAGATGAACCGTAGAAATTGATATGACCGACTTGCTGCCTTACATCTCCCGTACATCAGCCCAGAAACTGCTTGACAATTTTGGTGGAGCACTAAAACAGCCGGAGACGAATCACTTGGTCTTTCATGCTTACGGCATAGGAGGGGTCGGGAAGTCTACGCTTCTAGAGAAACTACGGGAAACTTATAGCAAGGAAGCAAAATTTGCTAGAGCATTTTTTGGTCCTACCTCAAAAATAGATAGTCCGCTGGCACTAATGGAGCACCTATACAAACAGTTGCCCGAGGATGAGTGGGGACAGGAGGCATTTACAGATTTATGCAAAAAATATAAGGAAACGCTAAACCACTTAGAAACTGAATCAACTGAGGGCAAAGGTTCTGCTAGCCCGGAGCAGGTTAGTCTGGTCAAAAAGTTGTTTGGTGGAGCAGTCAAAACGGTTGCTTCGTGGAATATGCCAGATAAAGCGGCTGAACAATTTGGGAGTGCTGCCGAGGGCGTTGTGGACATAGCATCTTTGGTATTAGCTGATAGAGATCGCTCTGAGCAATTGTTGAAAAAACATCGGGCAACAAAGAACAAGCGAGAGTTGCAAGAACTGATGCTAGATCCGTTGCCTAAGTTGACACAAGCTTTTGCAGAAGGAGTCATTCAAAAATCTCAGTTACAGCCGATTGTGTTAGAGCTAGATACTTACGAAAAAGCATCGTCAGATTTTGATGCATTTTTGTGTAAGCACCTTTTAGGAGACACAGCGCTGCAAACCTATCCTGTCCGAATTGTCATGGCAGGGCGTTACTCTCTTAAAAACAAACGCTATCAGCGCATGTTTCAGCATCACGGGAACCTGATCTATGAATGCCAGCTCGAAAAATTTGACAAGGATGAAACCAAAAAGTATTTAAAGGCAATTGGGATTGTTCAGTCTGATGAAGTTCGTCGAATGACGCAAGCATCAAAAGGACTTCCTTATTTTCTTAGCCTAATTAAAGCTCAGAAGGATAATGGACGACCGATCAGCATCTTGCGTGAGAGTGATGAAATTGTTGATCGGCTTCTGGATGGGTTGACGGCAATACAAAAGCAGTTAGTCGAGCTAGCCTCTTACTGCCGTTGGTTTGACAGCCCAATGATCCAGTATCTGGTGAAGGTTGGTTTGACTGGCAAGAACCAAGAAGAACAGTTTGACTGGTTTGACTGGTTGATTGAGAGAGACTTTGTGATTTCAGAAGATACCTATCGGATTCATGATGTCGCACGGGATGTTATCCGTGCAGCACAGCACAGGAAAAATGAGCAAGGCTGTCGTCACGTCCATGATCTGTTGGCTCAATATTTTCAAGGGTTGGCAGATCAAGAAGTTTCTCCAGATCAGTCTGCTCCAGCTAAATATGAAAATTCAGATTGGCGTAGATACTCTGCTGAAGTGGCTTATCACACTCTATTTGCCTATCGAGATAGGGGGCAGTTTCAGTTTCTCACTTACTTTTTTGAAGGCGCACACCTGAAGCAGTCTGATATTGCGATCGCTGCTTTTACCGCAGTCGCCGCTGAAGCAGAACCCATCAACAAGAACTACTACCTAAAGATACCCAACGTTTTTTAGACAGTATTCAGTTTGCTGTAATGTTTGGCTGGCGGGTAATTGATAATAATCCAAGTCAGTATGAATTTAATCTTAATAAATCTGGATCTGGTAAGAACCTCAAAAGCGAATCCATTAAATCTCAAATTGAGTCAGCGTTGGAAAGCTGCTTGCGGAAAGTCGATCGTCTAACTGGGTTGGCAAAATATGCAGGGTTGATGGGTAAGACCCTGCGCTGTCAACCCAGCCAACGGCTTGCTTTGATTGAGCAAGCAAGAGAAGAAGCAGAGAAAATCCTTACTCTGGCTTATCCAGAATTCAGCAGTGGTCTCTTCATTAACATTGCGATTGCTTGTGACAGCCTAGATCTCTCCCAAAAAGCACTCGATAGCTGCAACAAAGCCATTGAACTCAAACCTGACTACTACGGAGCCTGGCATACCCAGGGTAACGCGCTAAGGAAGCTAGAACGCCATGAGGAAGCTCTCGATAGCTATGACAAAGCTATTGCACTTAAACCTGACTACTATGGAGCCTGGAATAACCGAGGTCTTGTGCTAAGGAAGCTAGAACGCCATGAGGAAGCTCTCAATAGCTGTGACAAAGCTATTGCACTTAAACCTGACTACTATGGAGCCTGGAATAATCGAGGTAATGCGCTAGAAGAGCTAGAGCGGTATGAGGAGGCATTAGCTAGCTATGACAAAGCTACGGAGCTTGAACCTGACTACTATGGAGCCTGGAATAATCGAGGTAATGTGCTAAAAGAGCTAGAGCGGTATGAGGAGGCACTTGCCAGTTTGGACAGAGCACTCCAAATTACAAAGGATAGTGCAGGTATTTGGAATTTAAGAAGTTTATGCTTGAGCTTCTTAAAGCAATATGAGGAAGCCCTTAAAAGTATCAGTAAAGCAAGAGATCTCGACAAAGAAGAGCCTCTGTTTTTAGCAAACCAAGGGATTGTTTTAGCTCGTGCAGGTCGCTATGAAGAAGCAATAG
Source organism: Elainellales cyanobacterium (assembly GCA_038204505.1). GTDB lineage: Bacteria > Cyanobacteriota > Cyanobacteriia > Elainellales > Elainellaceae > Timaviella. The sequence continues at coordinate 7,728 of JBBRCV010000175.1, read as the reverse complement.
CTCTTTGTGAACAAGCCCTAAATTTAAAAGAAAACGAAGGTGGACATTATGGCAAAGCCTGTTGCTATGCTCTACAAGGTCGTGATGAATTGGCGATCGAAGCTCTACGACAGGCAATGAAATATGCTCCTCGTCGATGCTACTTAGAGGCAAAATATAACCCCGATTTCGATCGCCTTCGACATAACGAACAGTTTCAAGCCTTGATGGCTGCTAACGGGAAGAAAACCTGAGTATAGATAATGAAGTAGATTGCGATCGGCTTCGGGTGTTACCCACATGTAGCACATGCTCAAATAGCAATATCAACCTCAGCGGTGATTAGACAGTTGGCTCGACTCAATCACCGATGCTCGGACTCAAATTGAATTAGCCATTGAAGACAGTCCTAGTCTCGCAGACTATCCAGAGGAGCAACTGGAAGCAAGCTATCAACGTGTCCGCCGCCAAGCCGCTAAACAAACCCGCTTGGAAGCTTCGACATTTCCTGATGCTTGCCCCTATTCTGTAGCGTTAGTGTTGGCAGAAGATTGGCTGCCAGAAGACTAACTGTAAGAGGCACGTCTGAATTCTTGATCTAGATAGAATGAGATAGGCTCACGATAACGCTTGAATTATCGCTCTATTAGGTCACTATAGCTCAAATCATTAATTCTAGATATCACGCTGGCTGAACTAGAGGAACGGTTCTCGCTCCATCGATCGCCTAACTCTAATTTTTTTAGTAAAGTAAATAAGCAAAACTTTTTAGATCAATTGCGATCGCGCTTACTGGTTAAGGAAACCGTGAAGTTAGGGGTTGTTTCGCCTCTTTTAGATTTGGCAGGATTTTACTGTGCGCCCTATCAAGTTGAGTCTGAAGTACCCATTCAGCTTGCAATTCCTAATGAAGAGGAAGGATTAATCCAGGGGCGAATTGATACTTTGATTGTGCGGCGACCCCTTGCGGGTAACTCGAAGAGATCGCTCTGGATTGTCTTAGTTGAATCAAAACGAACGCAAATTTCTGTTCATGCTGGCGTTCCCCAGGCTTTGACTTACTTATTGAGCCGTCCTGATGGCGATCGTCCGGGTTATGGTCTAGTAACCAATGGCAGTGATTTTTTGTTTTTAAAGCAAGTTGGAACACTTTACTCAACCTCAAATCTTTTGTCGATCATCAATGATGGCAATGATTTAGATCGAGTTCTGCAATTGTTGCGGCGGTTAGCTTAGCCTTATATTCTCAGGGGAGACGGGAGCAGGAGCTAGAGACGGCGGCTTTATACCGACCTCCCTTTTTTATGTTTGCAACAAGGTATTTTTCACAGCTTGAGAGTCAATGATGATTAGCCTTGCCCATTTAGGCTTTTTTTACCTGCTCCCGCACTTGTTGGTGCAAAGTGGTCATCAGTTGCTCCATCACGTCTGCACTACGCCACTGTTTGTAGTGCCAATAGACGACTGGGCGACTGCATTCGCCCTATGTTGAGTAGGGCGGCAAGTCTTTGGGCAAGTCTTCCCAGTTACAACCATTCTTGAGTTGATAGAGGAGGCCATTGAGGATCTCTCGCTTAGTCCAATTAGCAGGTCGTGTCCGTTTCTTTTGAGGTAACATAACGCCTCTATGCAAAAACGGAAGACATCCCTAAAGTGAGTAGGATGACTCTCCATGTCTTCTCCCCCCAGCAACCACACAACCTAGTTAAATTGCTGGCTGAGCGTCACTGGATTATGAACCGTGATCTTTTTCTTGTGAATAGAAATCATTTCATCGGTACGCAGATCGCCTAATAGACGAGTCACCGTGACACGGGTAGAACCGATCGCCTCTGCGATCGCCTGATGCGAAAGCTTCAGATCAATGGTGATCCCTTCGCCCGTGGGAGTCCCGAAATCTCGGCACAAGATCAGTAAAAAGCTGACCAACCGCGAACCCATATCTCGGTGCGCCAAGGTCTCAATCATCATCTCCGTTTGCAAAATCCGAGACGACAAACCCCGCAGCATAATCAGGCAAAGTTCGGGATTGTCTCTTAATGCTTTTTCGACCTGTTCGATGGGTACTGACAGCAGTTCTACGGGGGTGAACGCTACTGCATGGTAGAAGCGATCGGCTCGCTGCCCCGTAATCAGGGATAGTACGCCAAACACGCTGTTTTCTCGCAGCAGGGCAACCGTGATCTCTTCACCTGCTTCATAAACTCGTGAGAGCTTCACTGCACCTTTAACCAAAAAGTAGACTCTTTCCGCCGGGTCGCCGGGAAAGAAAATCGTTTTGCCGCGATCGAAGGTTTCTATAACGGGTGGGCAAGCACTGCCACCCAGTTGGCGGAATACATTCGCTAATGGTCTATCTTGTAACGCTACCATGCAGTTTTTCCCTAACAACGAGCTTAGAACACCAAATTAGAAGGATTTAGAAGCAGCACCAGAGCATTTTCTAAATTGTTCACATGTGAACATAATCATACTAAATTGTTCACATGTGAACATAATCATTCCGAGATTTAGTTCTGTGAGCAATCTCTGACTTTAAAACACTAAACGTAACTTTCGCAGTATTTTATGTATCAAGAATTACATATCTTCCTTCTTCATCCGCTTTGACAGAGAAAATTCAGTAAGAATTTGCCAAAAAGAGAAAAAAGCTCAGTTTTCCGCTGAGAGATTCAGAGACGTGAAGTTTTCGTAACGTTAATCCTGTGTCTATCTCATCTTGCCTCTATGCATCTGCACCATTTTTCAGTATTCTCCATAGGTGCGCCAAATTGATAGGTGCGCCAAATTGCTGGGGGCAGCAGACATGTTGAATTTGACTGGGAAGAATGCTTTGGTCACGGGGATTGCCAATAGTCGCTCGATCGCCTGGGGAATTGCTCAACAGCTCCATGCGGCGGGGGCAAATATTGGGGTGACCTATTTACCGGATGAGAAGGGACGGTTTGAAGGGAAAGTGGGGGAATTGGTAGAGCCGTTGAATCCCTCGTTATTTGTGCCTTGCAATGTGCAAAATGAGGCTCAGGTACAGGCTACCTTTGATACCGTGAAAGAGAAGTGGGGCAAGTTAGATATCCTGATTCACTGTTTGGCGTTTGCTAGTAAAGATGCACTCGTGGGAGATTTTAGCGGTGTCTCGCGGGAGGCTTTTACCCAAGCGCTGGATATTAGCGCCTACTCATTGGTGAGCCTGAGCCATGCAGCTAAGCCGTTGATGACGGAAGGCGGCAGCATTGTGACTCTGACCTACGTGGGCGGCGTGAAGGTGATTCCTAACTACAATACGATGGGGATTGCGAAGGCGGCATTAGAGATGAATGTGCGCTATTTGGCGGCTGAAATGGGTCCTCATAAGATTCGGGTTAATGGCATTTCGGCAGGGCCCATTCGCACTCTGGCATCTTCGGCGGTGGGTGGAATTCTAGATATGATTCACCATGTGGAGAAGGTGGCTCCGCTGCGGCGGACGGTGACGCAGAAGGAAGTGGGCAACACGGCGGCGTTTTTATGTAGCGATTTAGCCAGCGGCATTACGGGGCAAATTGTTTATGTAGATGCAGGTTACGAAATTATGGGAATGTAGGTTAAATATGCAGCTCACGCCTCAAGAAAAAGATAAATTGCTGATTTTTACGGCGGCGCTGGTTGCCGAGCGCCGGAAGAATCGAGGCGTTAAGCTGAATTATCCTGAAGCGATCGCCTACATCTCTGCTGCTATTCTCGAAGGCGCGCGCGATGGGCGCACGGTTGCCGAACTGATGAGCTATGGCACAACGCTGCTAACACGGGCAGATGTCATGGAAGGTATCTCCGAAATGATTCACGAAGTTCAAGTCGAAGCTACCTTCCTTGATGGCACCAAGTTAGTGACCGTTCATGATCCGATTCGGTAATGGCTAGAGCGATGACCCACTCTTTTTAAGGCTGAGCGGCTGGAGTAGGTTGAGTGGATGAAGCAGTTGGGTTGTCACAGTTACAAACCAAGCCTTCCAACAAAGTCTCAATGGTCATGACGATCGGCTCAATTTTGCCTTTGAGGCGACTCACATCTCTAGAGAACCTCAGTAGAGATACGCCGTCAACGTGAATTGATGGCGTAGGATAATTCTCTAAGAACTCTAGCAATGAGATTTTATTGTCTTCGCGAGTAGATAGCAGAAGAGCTCCGCGAATCGCTTGAATGTTGGCTTGACGAGACCTTGTGTGAATGGTATTGCCAATTTGATCGAGTACAAATTCCCCAGGAAGCGAATACCCAACGCGATCGACTAATTGTTGCTTGAGACTGATCTGCTGGTTTAAAGTCTGTTGGAATTGTTCGGGGGTAACGTTTGCAAGATTTAAGTACCAGCGAATGTCGCTAGCCGCTTCTCCGGTTTCAGCTAATGTTCTTAAATCCTCAATAGCGATCGAGCGCCCAAGGGGTCCAAATGAGAAGACAAGGCGATCGGCAGCCATAGCCGGGGTTGCAGGCAGCAACGTCGCCATTCCAGCTCCTAAAATCCAAGCGCTGCCTAGTCCAATTAACTTAGTAATATTTCGCTTCAGTAAATACTGAAGCGGTGGTAAAGAAAAGCATTTCATTGATGGTTCCAAATATTAAGGGGCTTGAGTAGGAAGAGATTGTGAAGGAGTCGGGCGGTTAATTGCATTAGCGGCTGTACTGGATGCTGGAACTGTCATTGCCGCAGGAGAGGTCGTAGAACAAGCTGTCGCTGAGCGATCGCCACTCAATCTGCTTTGAGGTGCGGGAGGCGCATTGGCAGGAGCCGCCGCAGGTTGCTGACAGTCACAAACAACACCCTGGAGATACTCTTTAGCTACTTCTAGCACTGGTAGAACGCGATCGACGAAAGCACTGACATCGTTGTAGGTTTGCACCAGACCTGTGATGTTTAGCGTGACTTGATCAGTAGGATAGTTCTCAAGTAGTTCTAATAAAGAGATATTGCGATCGTCTTTAGTCGATGCTCTGATCGCGGTTTGTAAGTTGGGCGCAACATTTTGACCTTGAATGGTCTTCTCAAGCTGACTCACAACAAACCGACCCACTGAAGTATCGGTAAGATTTTGTCCTACATTGGAGGGAAGTTGAATTTGCTTGGTCATAACTTGCTGAAGTGGTCCAACGTCTTGCCGATTAATATCGAAATACTCTCGAACCTGCTGCCGCAGTTCACCTGTTTGCACAAACTGTTTGAGTTCATCCAACGAGAGTGTGATTTCTGCGGGAACAGTAGAACTAGACCCGAAGTATCTGAGTTGAATGGTTTCAACAGCTTGGGCATTAGCGTTTGAAAAAAGCAGGCTGGCTCCTGTGCCGAGCAACAATGCTTGCCCAATGCGCCCAAGGTTGGGCAATTTGAATTTGCGGTTAAGACAGCTTCGTGAAGATGTAGACACCATGTTCGTTAAATCTCACTAAACAATAGGATGTTAACTGTTGCAGTAAACTCGTGTTTTTCGTCTTCCAGCAACATTGGATTCAGCTCGATTAGTACGAGCTGACGAGCATGAGGAATACAATAGAACCTAAAAATAGGAAACTGATAGGAAAGCTCTGGTACGGCTCTAGAGAGAGGGTAATTTTCGACTTTTTTGCTAGATGCAAGCCTGACTCCTTAGCTCTCAAAGCAAATAATGCTTAGGAGATTTCCGAATCAGAGTATATCCGTGGGGCAGGCATCTTGCCTCCATACTGCTTTCAATGCAGGCAAGATGCCTGCCCCACAAAGGGATTTTAATTGATGGAAATCTCCTTACATCAATGGAGCCAATGATTTACGAAGCTTCAGGTTCATCTAGGAGCGTCTCGATCAACAAGTCTACCTGCTGCTGCTGACGATTCAGAAATCCCTCGCATTGACGCAATTGCTCAACGGCTGTAGAGAATTGGTCGAACACTTCTGATAGAGGTAATTCTCCTCGTTCAATTTGGTCGATTATTGCCTCGATTTCTGCAACAGTTTCTTCATAGCGCCAATTTGCGGGAAGGCGCGTGGAGATGTCAACTTCCACAGCTTCGGGAGTTTCGGTAATTTTAGAACGCTTGCTCATGATTTTTGATCAGGGGTAATAGTTTCTTGCACTGTGATCTCTTGTACTGTGATCTCTTGTACGGCGACTCGCATTTGTCCTTGAGCAAGTTGCACGGTAAGTTCTTGCCCTGGCGTTAGCTCTGCGGTGGAGCGAGCAACAGTGCCATCTGTTTGTCGAACTAAGGCATAGCCTCGGCGTAAAACTGCGGCAGGATCGAGGGTGCTGAGCTTTTGGCGGAGTAACTCACAATTCTGGGTGGCTGCTTGGAGCGGCTGAAGGGCGCTTTGAGTTAGGCGTTGGCGCATCCAGGCGATCGCCTGTCCCTGCTGCCGAATTTGGCGATCGAGGTGAAGACGACGAATTTTACCTTTGAGCCGATGAAGCTGCTCGTCGGACTGTCCTATGACTTGCTGTACGGATTGATGCAATAGAGTGATGCGATCGCGGTGATCGGCATACACATCTTTGAGATTGGGCACCGCTTGTTCTGCGGCAGCCGTGGGGGTATGAGCGCAAACATCGGCAACCAAATCTGCCAGTGATTCGTCCCGCTGATGTCCAATGCCAGAGACGATTGGAATGGGACAGTCGGCGATCGCCCTGACCACTCGCTCATCATTAAAGCAAGCCATGTCTTCAACTGCCCCACCGCCCCGCGACAGAATCAGCACCTCTGCCCGTCCGTCTCGCTCAACTCGTTGAATCGCTTGGACAATGGCAGCAGGCGCTTGGTCGCCTTGAACCAGGGCAGGTGAGAACAGTACCTGCATTCCTGGATGACGACGTTTGAGGGTGCGCTTGATGTCGCCCCATGCGGCGGCTTGAGGGGATGTGACAACGGCGATCGCTTTGGGATATGGCGGCAGAGGTTGTTTGCGATCGTCATCAAACAAGCCTTCCAACTCCAGCCGCTTGCGTAACTGTCGATAGCGCAATGCCCGTAGTCCCTCACCTGCTGGCAGGACTTGCCACACTACTAACTGATAGCTCCCCCCCTGAGGATATACACTAATCCCACCCAGCAGAATAAGCTGCTCCCCCTGAACTGGTAGTGTCGCCAACTTGCCTATCTGACTTTTCCAAACGACGCAGCTAATGGTCGCTTTGGCTTCCGGGTCTTGCAGCGTAAAAAACAGACCACTTTGATAGTGATTGGTGCTCGAAACTTCTCCCGTCACCCAGACCTGATGAAGCTGATTATCCTGCTCTAACAAGTCTTGAATATAGGAAGTCAGCCCGCCAACCGAAAGGGCGGTATCAGGAAGCACCAGGCTGGGAAAATTGTCGTTCAAGTTGTCGTTCATGAATCCAAAGATTTTTTAGCCTATCGCCAAGTCTAATTTAATTTAGTACATTTGTATGGTTAAATCAAAAGAAAGCTAGAATAGAGGTTGCTGCAACGCTCCCATTTTAAAGGAATCCTGCTGCCTAAAGCAGTTTGCTGAACGGTCAATCCGCCTTTAAAGAGCAGAGCTTATTCAAGAATAAATTCTAAGAGTAGACTTAGAAGTCGCTAAAAAATTCCATGAGGTTAGTAATGTCTTTAGGCATTTTGCCTATAAGACGCTGCAACTTGATCAATCTGTCTGCCCAGTCCTAAACTTTTGCAAAATCTTGCCCTGAGGTGCGAATGGCTAAAGCTACTAAAAATAATGAAGGTTCAGAGCGCGAAAAAGCCTTAGACCTGGTGTTGACGCAAATCGATCGCAC
>JBBRCV010000174.1:0-11588 GCA_038204505.1 Elainellales cyanobacterium | reverse complement strand
CCTTTTGAAGCCTAGTTTTTGAGATAAACCAAGATAAAATTTATCTGGGAACGAATTCAACTTAATTTTTCGAGGTATTTCCATGAAACTGACCACTCTCATCTCTCGGAGTTTGAGTCTGGCACTATGCATGATGGTGTTGGTTGCAGGCACGTTGCTAATGGCGGTTGCGCCTGCTGCTGCTGAAACTTTCACTGTCAAAATGGGTGCAGACTCTGGCATGTTGGCATTTGAGCCTTCGACTTTGACCATTAAGCAAGGCGACACCGTTAAGTGGGTCAACAACAAGCTGCCTCCCCACAACATCATGTTTGAAGACAAGGCTTTGGCTGACAAGTCCCATAGCGCCATGCTGTTTTCTCCCGGCGAGTCCTACGAGGCTACCTTCGACACCGCTGGAACCTTTAGCTACTACTGTGCTCCTCACCGGGGCGCTGGTATGGCAGGTAAGATCACCGTTCAATAGTTTTATAAACGATTGAATCAGAAGGGGCGTGGCGGAAGCTGCGCCCCTTTTTTGGTGGATGATTCATTAATTCATTAGTAGAAGCTTAACGATGAAGGAAATCCATGAAATTTGAGTGGGATCAGGATAAAGCATTAAGCAACCTGTCAAAACATGGAGTTGCTTTTGAGGAGGCGAAAAGCGTTTTTGACGATGCTCTTTATGTTGACTTCTACGATCCAGATCATTCAGGCGATGAAGAGCGTTACCTTATTGTTGGAGCGTCAAATCGAGGGCGTTTGCTGATTGTGTCGTATGCATAGAGGGACGGTTCAACTCGTCTCATTAGTGCCAGAGAAGTAACGCGATCGGAGCAAGAGGTTTATGAAGAAGGATGATGCAGAATTAGCGGATGAACTGCGGTCAGAATATGACCTGAAGCAATTGAGAGTTAGAAAGCTGGGGTCTGGGCGAAATAGCTTTGGTGGACTAGTGGTGCGCCTAGAGCCGGATGTGGCAGAGGTTTTTCCGAGTGCTGATGCAGTGAACGAGGCATTACGATTCTTGGTCAGGGTGACTCAGGAGCATCAATTTTCTGTGCCGAAGCAGAGCGATAATGCGATCGAAGCAGATTGATGAAGTTGAGTCGTTGGGGCGATCGCTTTTAGAAAGGGCGTAGCGAAGGCTGCGCCCTTTTTAGTATCTTTATCAATCGTCTTGAAAGACGAGAGGAGGGCGATCGGAGCGAGAGGTTTATGAAGAAGGATGATGCCGAATTGGATGATGAGTTGCGTTCAGAATATGACTTGAAGCAATTGAGAGTCAGAAAGCTGGGGACTGGCGAAATAGCTTTGGTGGACTGGTGGTGAGCCTAGAGCCGGATGTGGCAGAGATTTTTCCGAGTGCTGATACAGTGAACAAGGTGTTACGATTCTTGGGCAGACCGATTTAGTACCAGGACAAGATGATACTTTAGCCTGATATCGTGCGCCCCAAGGTTAGGGAGTGAGTAGCATGAATAGAAGACTTGATGCCCTTATCTACGCTTTTGAGTCTGGTGAAGACATAGACTTACTTATCGAAGCTCTAAGTGCTCAATCGCGGGAGGTTCGAGAGCTTGGTCGCTGGCTATTGTCAGAAACTCAATTAGAAGAAGCTAGGCAAGCACTGAGAGCTTATTTGCCCTACTCCAGAATGAAGTGCTTGCACGAAATTAAAGGTCAAAACAAAGTAGAGCCAAATTATTTTGCCATCAGCTCAGATCAGAAAGTCCTGCTGAGCAATTGCTACAGTGATACAGGAAAGTATGATGCGTACACGGATATCAACATTTGGGATTTGCAAACGGGTAAATTAGTCGATCGTTTGTACAGTTTGCACGAACACATGGCTACAGATCAGAGTGGGACAATTATCCTTTCAGGGTTTCTAAATAGACTGGAGGTGCTGGAAAACTGGCGAGGCAAGCTCACTTATCGGATGCTGTCTCCTCGTTTAGCACATGATGAGGCATACGAGTATCTACGTAAAGCTTCTTTCTCAGAAATTGGCTCTCTTGTGGTGAGTCGTGATGGCTCTGTGGCAGTTTATGGACCATACGGGCATTCCTGGGATGGCAATATCGTGGTGTGGGATCTAAGGGCTGAAAAAATAATTCATCTTCTTCAATGGCAGACCAGTGGAGGAGGTACGTCACAGATCTCAGCACTGATGATCAGCCCAGATGGAACCATATTGCTAAGTCAGGATAGTAGAAGAGGTAGGCATAACAGAAAGGGGATTCCTTGCCCTCCAGATTTGAACAAATTATGGAATGTACAAACAGGGGAATTGATTCGTGAGTTTGAAACTTCAGCCCATTGGGTTGCTCATGAAATTGCTACCACACTAGAGAGAAGATATTTTGCCAGTGGTATTCGAGACAACTCAGTAAAAGTCTGGAATATTGAGACAGATGAGATCATTTACTCTTTCCCAGAATGTTCTCATACGACGATGACTCCTGATGGCAAAGTGCTTGCATACAGCGATGACATAAATAACATCAAGCTTCGGGACCTCGATACAAATCAACAAATTTGCTCTCTTCTAGGCGGCGCATCACCAATCAAAGCGATCTGCCTCAGTTCAGATCGAGAATGGGTTGCGAGTTATGGCGCAGATGCAACAATAAGGATTTATGGTTTACCTGAATAGATAAATGATTCAAAGAATGAAGATCTGTAAGTAAGGTGAAGCAAAGCGCAATCCAACAGTCGTAGGATATTAGCGATCTCCTGAACATAGCAACAATGAAATCACATCGCCGTAATAAGACAACAGCGCTACATGGCAATTCCTGACGCACTCTGGAGCAAACTCGGTGACGCAATTGTCATTCGACAAGCCGATAGTGAATTTGTTACATTTCTGGAAGCTGAAAAAGGAGCGGCGATCGCATGGGAGAAATAAAAGGACAATTTCAACCCTTGTTAGGACAAGCGATCGCCTCTATTGCTAGAGTTGCCCTAGACACCCCAGACAGCGACCCATCCCCGATGATGGACACATTATTGTTGACCTTAAAAGATGGCAGAAATTTTGAATTACTGGTTGAACAAGGGCACGTACAATTCGAGGAATTACAGACCGCCAACTTATTCGCAGGGTTTGAGCTAGAACCCAACGAACAGTTAGTAGGTTATCCTGTCCATCCCATCGCCCCCCTTCCCCAAACCATAGAGAGTTTGACAGAGACCTGGGCAGGTGAAGAAAACTCCCAATTTCTAGTTGCGATTAGCCTTTGGGACAAGAACCATGCCCACATCATTTCAGTCTGCACAGAAGGAGATGAAGCAGAAATCATGAGTCTGGAAGCGCTACGCCAGAGAATGGATGAGATGGTGTTTAGCTACGGTTTTCTGTCCCATCAACTCTATTCCAGCGCCCGACAATCTCAAGATATCGGAGTCCTTCGCTCAGCTTAGGGGCTGGCGCATTTATAGAATCCAATCGCAAGGATATGAGCGATCGCCTGTGTTCTGGACTCCATGGCACAATGGAAGGGTCGCGCACGCTGATTCTGATGCAGATTACCCTAGATATCCCGGAAGAACTCTTTGCCAAATTGGGGACACTCGATCAAAATCTTCCCCAAATTTTGGAACTAGGAGCCAACGAGCTACTCTCTAGACCCCAGACAGGGTTCACAGGTTTTGCAGAGGTTTTAGACTTTTTAGCGAACCTGCCCACTCCTGAAGAAATTTTGAACTTACGCCCATCTCCTGCTCTACAAGCCCAAATCGATCGCCTCTCTGAAAAGTACCAAGCTCACGACCTCACGGCTGCTGAGCAACAGCTTTGGCAACAGTATGAATATCTGGAACACGTCATCCGCATGGCAAAAGCGAAGGCATATTCCAAGCTAAATCCTGCCCCATGAGCAAGACCTATATCGCTGCTTCGTTGCGACGCACGATTTCAGAGCAAGCTCACGGATGTTGCGAGTATTGCTTGCAGCCAGAGTTTTTTGCCTTTAGTCCCCATGAAATAGACCATGTGATTGCTGAAAAGCACGGGGGCACAACCACAGAAGACAACCCCGCTCTGGCTTGCAAACTCTGCAACACTTTCAAAGGCAGCGATATTGCATCTGTTGACCCGTTAACCAACGACATTACGCTGCTCTATCATCCCAGACGCGATCGCTGGTCAGAGCATTTTCAACTCAATGACTTTGAATTGCTCCCTCTAACAGGCAGAGCACGAACAACCATTTGGCTTCTACAGCTCAATCGCAGCGATCGCATTAAAGAACGTCGATTATGGATAACTTAGGGGCTGGCGCGTTTGGCTTTGCCGTCTCGCGGAGAATTGCCAGAGTCAAGACGTTTTTAATATCAAGCCACAAAAAATCGCCCTGTCTTCCCGTAGGATATTGAAGTATTAGTTTTTGAGGGTAGCGCCAGTGGTTCCGCTGAATGACGATAATCCAGTCCGCATTACGCCTTACGTCACTTACGGGCTGATTGCTGTAAACGTTCTAGTTTTCCTGTTCGAGCTGACTCTTTCACCTCAAGCATTAGATTCGTTGTTCTACACTGCTGCTGTAGTTCCGGCTGAACTGACCCAAAGTTTGCAAGGTCAGCCTGTGCCCGGAGGTTTTCCAGAATGGTCAACGCTAATTACCTCGCAGTTCCTGCATGGAGGCTGGCTTCACTTGATCGGCAATATGCTATACCTGTGGGTCTTTGGCAACAACTTAGAAGAACAGATGGGGCGGCTGCGCTATTTGGTGTTCTATCTGCTTTGTGGGGTTTTGGCAGGGCTGACGCAGTGGTATTTTGGGCAGTCGTCGAGCGTTCCCTCGTTGGGTGCAAGCGGGGCGATCGCCGGAGTGCTAGGTGCTTACGTCATCCGCTTCCCAAAAGCCAGGATTCTCACCCTCGTCTCTTTTTTTGTATTCCGTATCCCGGCGTACTTGTTTCTGGGCTTTTGGTTCATTCAACAAGCCTTTTACAGCGTGACTAGCCTTGATGTAACGACCAGTATTGGCATGGAAAATGGCGGCATTGCTTACTGGGCACACGCAGGCGGATTTATTTTTGGCGCAATTTTGGGTCCAATTTTTGGCTTGTTTTCACTAAAAACCCCAGAATATTAGCTTCTAAATCCTAAAATATTCCAAGAGATCCGCTCCTGTCATCAAACATCAAGCAAAATTTTGAGTACCCTTGAGAAGATTAAGCGTGCCCTTCGAGATACCCGCAAGCGATCGCTTCGAGATACCTTGCAAGGGGTCGCATCTCGCCACTACGACAAAACCAGACACAGAGGAAGGCTGCATGAAGCGGAACAATCCAAAGATCCTCAAAGGGGCAACCCAGAGCGGCATAGTTCTTTCGTTACTGTTGCTGGGCGGAATGTCGGGTGGAGTAAACGGGGGCGGAGCGCGAGCTTTGGCAGTTACGGGTGATGGCTCGGCGACCACGGTATCCGCTTTGTCGGTGCAAGAGCAGGAGAAGCTAGATCGGCTGGATCGAACGGCGACTGTATTTAATGTGATGCTGGGCGTTTTTGCGCTAATGATAGCAGGGGCGATCGCTGCCTTATATCTTTTACGGCGATCGGTAATTCGAGAAGTCACTGAAATTGTGCAAGCCCACTTAGCCGAACTGGGAGATTTAGAAAGCCAGATCGTCAGCTCTAAGCTAGAAATCAAAAAAATGCTCCAGGAGTACGAAGAGTACGCCGCTGATTTAGGGGATGAAGCTGACGGTTTTCAGAAGAACCTGGTCGATAAGCAGGAGAAGCTAGAAGAATTAGTCGTAGAATTTTCTCAACGTAAGCAGCAAAGCGCAGAACTATTACAGCAGCAGTTGAAAGCGACACAAGACAGGTTAGGCGCACTAGAAACGAGCTTTTCGACCCAAGTATCCGATATTCAGCGAGTCGTGCAGTCTCGACAAGACCAAAGTTTATTGGCGTTAGACGAGTCGGCATCAGCATTCGCTCACCAGTTAGTAGATCTACATGGCGAAGCGCAACAGCGCAAAGAACTGACCGTGAGCCAATTGGGTAGTTTAGTGACCGATCTATCGCCATACTTAGAAGAATTGCGGCAAGATGCAGAGGAGCAAGTCCGGCAACAGCAGACCGTGATCCTAAACTTGATGAAAACCCTGGAGGCGGAGTTTGCAACTCAGGTCGCAAGCTTGCAGAAGAGCGCGATCGGGCGGAAAGATCAGGTCTTCAGTCAGCTCGAAAACGTGCGGGAGGATCTGACTACAGAGCTAGCTCAAATTCAAGCAGAGACGCAAACCCAGCGCGATTCTATTCGCCGCAGCCTGGAGCAACTTAAAACAGAAGTTGCCAAGCAACAAGCTGACCTGCGCGCGGACACTGAAACTCAAGGTGATACAATCCGCCAAGGTTTAGGAGAGTTGAGAGCCGATTTCAATCAGCAAAAATCTGAACTTCAATCTGATACTAGAGCGCAACGAGAAGCCGTGCGACAAGCCGTTGAACGGATGGAGGCAGGGTTTGGCGATCGCCTCAACGATCTACAAGCCGACACCCAGAGACAGAGAGAGGCAATTCAGGACAATCTCGATCGCCTCGAAGCCGAGTTCATTCAACAACAGACCGAACTTCAAACCGCAGCTCAAGCGAAAAAAGAAGACCTGCGCCAAATTCTAGATCGCCTCGAAACCGAGTTCACCGCCCGCCGCTCCGACCTGCAAGTAGACGTGCAGGCGAAGAAAGAAGATCTGCGGCAAATGATCGAGCGATTTGAAACCGAGTTCAGCGGTCAACTGACTCAAATTCAAACGGGCAGCCAAGAACGTAAAGACCTCATTCTGAATAACCTCGATCGCTCCGAAGGCGAATTGGTCGCCCAACTGACTTCCCTGAGGGCTGACGTACAAACTCAGCGAGAAAAAATTCGGCAAAACCTGGAAAAGGTCGAAGCTCGCTTTGCTGACCAACTTGCCGACTTCCAATCTAGCGCCGAAGAACAAAAAGCATTGAGTCTGCAAAACTTGACCCGGCTGGAAGCTGAAATTACGGCGCAATTTAACGCCCTTCAAAGCGATGCCCAGACGCAGAAAGACAGCATCCTGCAAAAGCTCAGCGAAGTTTCGCCTCAGTTCCTCGCTGATTCCTTTGCCGCAGACGTGCAGCAAACTCTCCAGCGGCTCACCGAGCAACTGGCAATTCTCCAAGCCAGCCAGCCCGAACTGTTTTACACCGCCACTGACTATATTCAGCAAGCCAATGACCTCAGCGCTAGTGACCCCGCAGCGGCGATCGCCCTCTACGATAAAGCCGCCGCTCTTGAGCCGAACGACCCGACGCTATGGATGAATCGAGGCACAGCGCTCGAAGCCCTCAAACGTCCCGCCGAAGCCATTGCTGCCTACGAACAAGCCCTTAAGCTCCAGCCCGATAACGCCGCCGCCTGGTATCACCAGGGGATTTTGCTACGAGAATTGAAGCAATACGACGGGGCGATCGCGGCTCTCGATAAAGCTGTGGAACTTCAGCCCCAAGATGCTAAGGCATGGCTCAACCGAGGCATCAGTTTCAGCCGTATCAAGAACCCCGAAGCTGCTCTTGAATCCTTCGACAAAGCCTTAGAAATTCATGCTGACTATCCCGAAGCTTGGGTCAACCGAGGCGTTGTTCTAGGCAGCCTGCAACGTCCTGAAGAAGCCTTCGTGGCATTCGATCGCGCCACCCAATTCCAGCCAGAAGATGCCGTTGCATGGCTCAACCGCGCCCTCTCCCTCGTCGAGCTAGAGCGCTACCCTGAAGCGATCGCCTCCCTCGAAAAAGTCACTCAACTCAAGCCCGACTCCCATAAAGCCTGGGACACTAAAGGCTATGTGCAAATGCAGTTGAAGCGCAACGAAGAAGCGATCGCCAGTTTCAACCGCGCTATTAAAATCAAACCCGACTACGCCAGCGCCTACTACAACAAAGCTTCCTGCTACGCCACCCGCGAAGCTGATTTAGCGTTAGAAAGCTTACAGCGGGCGATCGACCTGAATCCTAAGTATCGTAAAGAAGCCAAGGTCGATCCTAATTTTGATGAACTCGTGGGCGACGATTGGTTCATTGAACTCATGGAAGGTCGATAATAAGTAACATTCATTACCCCCTAGAGTTATGCATTACATTTTTCTGCAAAACGCTCTAACCTTCTCCTGCGACTCCATTTTGGTCGCCAGCACTGCTTTCTTCGGCATTGAGTTAGCGTTGCACCTGAAACAAAAGTGGGACACGTTAGAGATTCCTAAACCTGCTCAACTGCCAGCAGCATCAATACCGATATTGGAATCTACTGCGATTCCGGTGGAGTCGGTGGCGATCGAGGAAAAAGTAGCAATTCCCCTTGACCCGATTGAATAAATCTGGTTGTAACAGTACTAAATGCTTTAGTGCGATCGCCCTTCACTCATCTTGAAGAACCTGTCTAAAACGATGAGTTAACTGAAGTGGGAATGGAGGGGCGATCGCTCAGCACCTCTGAACTGGCATAGCCCCACGAATAGCTTAGAAGACCATTTAGTTTTAGCAGAGGCGGAGGCAGGAAACCTAGCTAGGCAACGAGAAAGCCTATTCCTTCCGATTAGCTTAAACTGCTCAATGACTGGATCGTAACCATGCCACCCTCGATCGCATCAAGCCTCATCTGATAGCCATAGAGCAAGCTCATCCCCAACAAGGGTGATGTCTCGGATGCATTGACATCAATTCGTCGGAATTCTCCGTCCCAGATTATCAAACCGCTGTACACATCAAAGATACAAGTGCTGCCATCCCCTAATGTTCCTTCTTCACGACCATATAACCGTAGGTCGAGGCTGGTGATAATGGTCAGAGGCAGCGTCAAAAAGCCTGTGAACCCAGTGTCAATTACAGCATCAATCACTTGCCTCTGTGAATTTAGATTGCCCACGACCAATCGAATAGTCGCTTCGCAGTTTTGATCAACACGTCCTTGCATCATATTTACAACAGACGACCTACCCCAAAACGGTGAACGGCTTTATGCCCAATCCGAACGCGCCAGATTTGGGCATCGGGGTAACGTTCAAGCAATTGATCAGAAGCTGTAATCGTGTTATCTGCAAGCTCAAAGGCTCCTGTGTCAATGTCGATCGCCACAATTTTGCCGTGGTTGCCTTCTTCAACTGGCGACCCTTGCGGCATCTGCAAAGCGTCGCGCACTTGGGTTTCGTAGATTTCGTTGCCGCGCTGGGCAAATTCTTCTTTGCTGTAGCGGAGGGGTTGAACTGTCATAGGTTTAACCTCGTTTCAACTTTACCCTTCCATTGTAGGCTGGGCAATTCCTCTAGGGAACTTAGCGATCGCCTTCACGATCTCACAGAAATAAGTCTCTGAAATGCGATCGCTCTTCACCCATCTTAAAGAACTTGCCTAGGACGATGAGTTAACTGAGTTGGGAATTGGAGGGGCGATCGCAAAGTGTGCCTGTAGTTTGCTTCCCGAAAGGTAAAAGAATCGCCCTACCGAATAGTTTAAGCAGATCATTTTTAGCATTCCAATCGGATCATAGATCATGGCAGCAGTTCAAAATAATCACAGTGTTTGGGTCGAATTATTGTAAAGTCCCTACGATCGAGCGTATAAATGCGATTAACGAGGAGTCTTTCAGCTACTGCAACGATCGCCGCATCCGTGAAATCCAGTTGACTATCGGCATATTGCTCCAAAATCTTGTGTATTCGCGCTAAATCTTCTGCTGAAATGGATTCAAGTTGCACAGCGCTGGTTGTAAGGCTAGATACGAAGCGGCACATTGCTTGATGCCCTAATCTTGATGCCGTTAAATAACAAATCTCAGGCAAGACAACTGTGGGTAATATCAGTGATTCGTTTACGTTTTGGGCAACAGCTAATACGCGCTCATGATTGCGATCGCTCTCATCAGTCAACGCAAAGAGAAAGCTGGTGTCCAGTATGGCTGTCACGTAGGATCACTTGGCTTGAGATTCCAGCCATAAATAGGATCAATTTCATTGCGTAGAATTTCCTCATCCCGCTCTGAGATATCGCGTTGATTAGAATTACCCAAACCTGCAACTGCAAGTAGAAAACTAGATGCCTGATGGTCAGGCTCCCTTTGTTGAGCTGACTTGTAGTGAAGATAGTTTAGAAAACCAGCAAGCTCAACCAGAGCCTCGTTAGGCAAAGTGCTGACTGCTTCAATTAGCCTTTGTCGTTCTACCATTGTTCTATCCATCATTGACATTCAGGGAATAGAGGTTGACCCCATTTTACTAACATGTTGAACGCCCAAACCAGCTTGCGATCGCCCCTCACTCATCTTAAAGAAGCTGTTTGAAACGATGAGTTAACTGAAGTGGGAATGGAGGGGCGATCGCCTCAATAATTACTTAAGCAGATTATTTAGCTTAAGCAGAGGAGGAGGGAGCTTCATCTGCACATTCTCATGTACTCAGCTAAGGGACTCTGGAATATCATGCATATCAAGTTCTTGACAAATCTGTTGCCACTTCTTACTTAAAGCAGGGTTCAAGTTCTGAAAATCTGTTGTTGAGAGAAGTATTCCAGCAGTAGACTTCGCTGATTCATAAGAAACAAAAGCATCAAGTATATTTGCAATAGCGCAGGGGGTTCTATGACCTAATTTATGAAGAAAATGAGAATGAAGGTCATCAAATGTCTGCTCAAAACGAGATCGCAGAATCTCAAGTTTTATCCATTCAGTAAGTATTTCGCTGGAGAAGACTAACTGTGTTATCCACGTCAGTACTTCGAGATTATCATGTCGAAGAGAAAAGGCGAATAACCAAATGAAGAGATATCCTGAGATAACGATTCGTTTTCTTTCCAGCATTCTCGCTGTAATTTCCTTGCTAAAAAGTGCATTTTCCATAGTATTTGCCCCAAGACGTTCTACTGATGGAGCATAAGAGTTGTTATAGTAAAGGGCTGTTCTATCAAGAGAAAGTGCTGCCCCAAATGAGTCTGAAAGCATCTGTCTTCGTCTCATTCGTTCTGCTCTGGGTATGAGATATAAGCTCGATACCTGAGAAAGGATAAAATACGTTAACACTAAGACAAGGAAGAATGCCTGGAGAACGTCCGAACACGACTTTCCAAATACGGATGTTGAATATGGCATGACTAAAGATAGAAGCGCATTACCCCAAAAAAATAGTGTGTTAATATCCCCGATCTGGTTAATAGGAGCATAATACTGAGATATTTCATCAATCCTCGTGCTGTTGATGTTGGTCATAATGGGGGCACAATTTTTTTAACTTCGGTTTCCGCATGAAGCGGCAAATAGTTAGTCTCATATAATTTGGCTTGAGTTGCTACTTTCTTAGCGTTATCAACGATAGTCTTGACGTATTGTGGGCTGTCATAGCTGTAACTGAATTGCGCCCAGAACTCGTAGAAGTAATCTTTCAGGGTTACGCAACCCCAAAAGGATTGATTAATGATGTGTTGCTCGATCGAGAATGATGAGAACGGATATCCCTTGACTGCATTCCAGTATTTTATCAATCGAACTAACGGTTTGATTAAAAATAGATTGTTCTTGTTCTTGTCCTGAAGTGCTTGATTAGTTCCAGACGGATCTGTGTCTGTCCATTCAAGCCAG
>JBBRCV010000173.1:0-11625 GCA_038204505.1 Elainellales cyanobacterium | reverse complement strand
CCATAAACTCATGAGTAGAAGAACGCGATCGCCCCTTAAGCCTCAGCAGCCATTGCCCCAAACTTCAGCCCGATTGATTTCGCTAATCGCGGTTGCAGTCGTTTTATTGCTTTGGTTCATAGCTAGCTCTCTCCAGTGGGTGTCGCCCTTATTTCTACCTGCACCCCAGGCAGTTTTGGCAGCATTTTTCGACATCTTACAGCATGGCTACAAAGGTCAACCCCTTTGGCTACATGTGTTTGCCAGCATGAATCGTTTATTTTGGGCGTTTTTGCTGACCGTTGCCACCGCCATTCCCTTGGGGTTACTCAGCGGCTGCTCACGCAAAGTTCAAGCCCTTCTTGATCCTTTTATTGAGTTTTATCGACCGCTGCCGCCCTTGGCTTACTACACGCTGTTAATTATTGGGTTGGGCATTGAAGATAATTCTAAAATTGCCTTGCTTTACTTAGCAGGATTTGCGCCGCTGTATTTGGCAGCCCTGGCAGGAGTCAAAAGAATTCCTAGCGATCGCATCAACGCTGCCCGCACCCTGGGCGCATCCTGGACGCAAGTTTTTACCCACGTTATTTTTCCCTCCAGCCTCCCCGAATTATTTACTGGACTACGAACGGCGATCGGGTTTATGTACACCACCTTAGTTGCTGCTGAAATGGTTGCTGCTGTTTCGGGGTTAGGATGGATGGTCTTAGATGCCAGCAAGTTTTTGCGGAGCGACGTGATGGTCGTTGGAATTTTCTTAATGGGAGGAATAGCTATGTTGATAGACGGAGGCATTCGCTGGATACAGCATCGTCAACTCCCTTGGATGGGACGCGAGTAAGAGATCACTGGACATCACCCGAATAATCATTAGAATCATTGCAGCAACGTTAGTTAATTAGAATTCAGCACGCAGTAAATCAGCATACTCAGCACACAGTCAACCAGAACACAGTCAAAAGGATAATGCAAAACTATGATTCAAAATTGGCTCAGTCGCATCATGCACCGTCGTCAGTTTAACCTCTTGCTGGGAGTGCTTTCCCTCGGCATGGTGCTGACTTTTTCTGCTTGCTCACCGACCTCAACGGGAACCGCTACTTCGCCTAGCAACGCTGACCCCGCCCAAATTCGCATTGGCTACCAGGTCATTCCCAACGCAGAACTATTGGTGAAAGCTACGGGAACTGCTGAAAAAGCTTTTCCTAAGTCTAAGATCAGTTGGAAGTCGTTTGACTCTGGGCGAGATGTAAATACTGCAATGGCAGCAAACGGTCTAGATTTAGGCTTAGTCGGCTCTACGGGCACTTCCATTGGCATTGCTAACCAGCTCCCTTATCGGGTTTACTTCCTTCACGATATTATTGGCGACAATGAGGCGCTAGTCGTCAAGAGCAATATCAAATCTTTGGCTGATTTAAAAGGAAAAAAAGTTGCAGTTCCTTTTGGTTCAACGACGCATTTTAGCTTGCTGTCTGCCCTGCAAGAACTGGGGCTAAATCAAAATGAAGTCACTATTTTAGATATGCAGCCTCCCGATATGCTAGCGGCATGGCAACGGGGCGATATTGACGCTGGCTTTGTTTGGCAGCCCACGTTGAAAAAAATGATTGACGCTAAAGGTTCAGTCTTAGTTTCTGCTAAAGACCTTTACCAAAAAGGCATCATTACTGCCGATGTCGGAGTTGCCCACAAAGACTTCATCACTCAGAGTCCGGCGACGTTGCAAAAGTATGTGTCGCTTTTAGATGATGCTGTGAAGTTTTATCGGGAGCAGCCAGAAGCAGCGGCGGCGGCGATCGCCCCTGAGTTAGGAATTTCACCTACCGAAAGCCTTGCGGTCATGAAACAATTAGTTTGGCTCAGTTCATCAGAGCAAGCTGGCGAGAAGTACCTGGGTTCTGTTGACAAGCCCGGAGCCTTTGCCAACGTGCTAAAAGACTCAGCCACCTTTATGAAAGCCCAAGGCGCAATCCCAGCAGTTCCTGATCTGGAGGTATTCAAGGCAGGCATTTACAGTGGTGCTTTAGCCACCAAGTAGGTTGCTCCCTCATCCCCAGCCCTTCTCCCGAAAGGAGACGGGAGCCAGCATTCAAAGTCCCTCGCCCGTGGGGAGAGGGATTTAGGGTGAGGGCAATTCGTCAATTAAGAAACAGATCACTTGCGATCGCATTGATGCCATGACTCAAATTTCCTCAATTCATGACTCCGTTCCTCTCACCAGCCGTAGTTCTCTGCTGCGTCTTCGGGGGGTCAATTTAAGCTATCCATTGGCTCATGGATCGAGGCAAACCACAGAAGTTTTAAGGAACATTAACCTGGAAGTGGGACAGAATGATTTTGTCTGTGTGATTGGTTCATCGGGTTGCGGCAAAACCTCTCTGCTACGCATTATGGCAGGATATATCCCGCCCACCAGTGGGACAGTGACTCTGGCAGGACAACCTCACCATCAACCGAATGCTGAAGTAGGCGTGGTATTCCAGCAGCCTAATCTTTTTCCTTGGCTGACTGTGGCACGAAATGTTGAATTTGGGCTGAAGATGCAAGGAGTTGCAGCAGTCGATCGCCGACAACAGGTGAAGCAATATTTAGAGATGGTGGGACTGCATGATTCTGCAAAGCTATTGCCCTATCAACTGTCGGGCGGCATGAAACAACGGACGGCGATCGCCCGTGCCCTGGCGGCTAACCCCAAAATCATCTTGATGGATGAACCGTTTGCCGCTCTTGATGCGATTACCCGCGAAACCATGCAGCTCCACCTTAAACAAATCTGGGAGCAAACCCACAAAAGTATTTTTTTTATTACCCACGATGTCGAAGAGGCAATGCTTCTAGCCACTCGCATTGTAGTGATGTATCCTAATCCAGGGCAAATTGTCAAAGAGATGGTCAATCCTTTTGCTCATGAGTTGGGGCATCACTCGACCTCGCAAGTTCGATCTTCTCAAGCGTTTGTCGAAATGCGAGAATACTTGATTGCTGGAATTCGAGGCTCGCACTCATATTAATGCTAATGCTGCTATTAAAAGCATGTACGATCCTTCTGGGCATCATCCATAAACTGCCAGAAATTGCCAGCTTGGGTGTAATCATTCTGATCGCGGGAGTCATAGCGATCACTTAATCAAATAACCTAGATTCGACAGCTTGACTGTAACTTTTGTGCCAACGTCAGTCTGGCTTTCCACCAAAATTTTCCCCTGATGTAAATCCACACATCGCTTTGCTACTACCAGTCCTAAACCACTCCCAGAAGTCTCCTGAACATTTCTGCCTCGGCTGAACAGGCTATAGAGGTTCTGCTGGTCTTCTAGAGCAATCCCTACGCCCTCATCCCGGATCTCAAACGTGACCGCATAGGATTCACAAATCATCAAAAAATAGACGGTGCTTTGAGGGTCAGAGTACTTGAGAGCATTGGAGAGCAAATTGCTCAGAATGGAGTACAGTAGCTTTTCATCAACCATAGAATGCGCGCTTTGCCCTCTTTTGCTAAATTGAATTACTCGTTGGGTTTCACCAAAGGTTTGGAAATCTTCGATTAAGTTGAGGCAAAAGGTCTGCATTTCTAAAGACACAGGATTAAACTCCATCTTTCCAGCATCTGCCCTCGCTACCGTTAATAGGTCATTGAGTTGTTGGTTCATCAGTTTGGCAGACGCTTGGATTCGGGATAAATTCTTGAGCTTGCCAGGTTCCATCGCAGGCTTCAGGCTCTCTTTCAACAGTTGGGCAGAACCTGTAATGAGGCTCAAGGGAGTCCGAAACTCGTGGGATAGCATTGAGAAAAATTGCAGCTTTAGTTCATTGAGTTCATTGCGATGTGCCATTTGGCGTTGCCGAGCTTCGGCGTTTTCTCGTCGAAATTTTTGGCGACGAAGAATGATATAGACCCCTAGCAAAATGCAGAAGGTAAGCGCATTTCCGAGCCATTCAATCAATAGGCGCGATCGCAAGGTGACTTGGGCTTCAGTTTGTTGAACCTGCAACAACTGCCTTTCTTGAACTCGTAACTCTCCTAACAGTTGGTTCACGGCTTGTCGAGTCTGTTGGGTTTTGACAATGAGAGGATTTTCTACAGAAGGCTCAGTCTGGCTTTGTTCAAATGCTTCAATCGATTGATGAAAGAGGCTAAGCTGCTGCCTAATGATCAAATCTAATTGCTCAAGCTTTTGGCGGCTTTGTGGATTGCTCAGAGCTACTTTAAGACTGGCAATTCTAGGTGGCAGTGCTTGGACTGCTAAAGTATAGCGCTTTCGTTCAGTGGCATCGCCAAACAAGAAATATCCCCGTCTTGCCGACTCCGCATCCATCAAGTTAGCTTCAATTTCATTAAGAAGACCCAGGGCTTCGTAAGCTTGCTCAACCTGTCTATCGTCTTCCGTTAGCTGTGTTGCATTTTGGTAAGACACCATGCTTAAGCCTGCCATTAGTGCTAATGCTAAACCGTACCCCACAGTCAATCTTTTGCCGCCGGGAGAGTATTTCCAATAGAACCGTGAGGCTAACCTTTTGATTTGAGCAAGTAACGACATAACGCTCTAGACTTCAGCAAACGATGAAAATTAGTTTCAAGCAATTTTAGCTAAGTGTGAACAGGTAGAATCGTCCCTGATGTTGTTGGGTAGAGCAAAGTCTGATCATGGATATGTGAGCAGTGAGGAGTTTTCATGCGGATTTTAATTGTTGAAGATGATGTGCAAATTGCAGACATGCTGGCGGAAGCCCTAGGAAATCATCAGTATGTCGTAGATATTGCTAAAGATGGCGAAATGGCTTGGAACTGGATCGAGGTCTGCGAATATGACTTGATTTTGCTAGATGTGACTCTGCCTAAAATAAACGGCATCCGGCTCTGTCAAAAATTGCGCGATCGCCGTTCCACAGTTCCTATCCTCATGCTAACTGCCCGCGATACCCTCGAAGACAAAGTGTTGGGACTGGATGCTGGCGCAGATGTGTACATGGTCAAACCCTTCGACCTCGAAGAACTGATGGCACAAATTCGGGCGCTGTTGCGTCGGGGCAGTGCTAGCATACACGCCATCTTGCAATGGGAGGACTTAAGCCTCAATCCCAGCACCTACGAGGTCTTGTACCAAGAGCAACCCTTAAGCCTAACCCGCAAAGAGTTTACGCTTTTGGAACTGTTGGTGACCAGCGGACGGCGTGTCCTCAGTCGCCCCGGCATTATCGATCGCATGTGGTCGCTTGACGATGCACCTACCGAAGATGCTGTCAAAGCCCATATCCGAACACTTCGCCAAAAGCTCCGAGCGGCGGGCGCACCTGAAGACTTAATTGAAACTGTTCACGGTTTGGGCTATCGCATGAAGCAGAACTGACGCACCTATCCCAGCTAAACCTCCCGAAATCCTCCCGAATCTCTTGCAAAATTCTGGTTGGGCAATCTGTAGGATGAAATACATCAAGCTAGAGGCGTGCTACAGACGCGATCGCCATAATCGCGGCGGCTTTCATCATTGCTAAGTTCCTCCAGAAAATTCTCATGACACAAAATAATTCTCTTCAGTCAAGTGTTAACGTAGGCTCTCTCCAAGAAAATCCTCCTCTTAACAAATGGCATCGCTTATCTGAGTCTTTGTCTGTGGCATTACTAGGCTGGATGCCTAGTAAATTAGGCACAATTCTACGTCACCAGGTCTATGCCAAACTCTTCAGGCGAATTGGCAACACCTCAAGCATTGGGAAGGGCGTTTATTTTTATGGGTTGCAAACCATTGAACTTTGTGACAATGTATCGATTGCACAGGGCTGCTTTCTTATCAGTTCGGACGATAGCAGCGGCATCATCTTGAATTCTGGAGTTCGCCTTTATGATGGGGTTCGCATCCACTGCGCTGGTAAGCAGGGTGAAGTTCTTTTGCAAAGTCAGGTCATGTTGGATAGAGGGGTTGATATTAAGTCTTGTGAAGACGGTCAAATTAAAATTTGTCGGGAGACCTTTATAGGTCCTTACACTTGCATGGCTGGACCAGGGCGTATCCATATTGGTGAGTACTGCATGATTGCTTCTCATTGTGGCATTTATGCCAATAACCACATTTTTACCGATCTCTCCCGTCCCATGCGACTGCAAGGTGAAACGGCTGAGGGCATAGTGATTGAGGATGATTGTTGGCTGGGTACGGGCGTTAAGGTCTTAGACGGTGTACGAATTGGGCGCGGCTGCGTGATTGGCGCTGGAGCAGTAGTCACTAAGGATATTCCACCCTACTCGATCGCGGTGGGCGTTCCTGCAAAGGTGATTCGCACGCGGGATGGTGTAGAGCTTTCAGAGGACTTCATAGAGTAAATAATGCAAATTACTCAATACCTTCACACAGCGATATTAGTCACCCATCTGGAACAGTCAGAGTATTTCTACGGCACTGTACTAGGTTTAACAAAAGTCGATCGCATCCTTAAGTATCCAGGTGTCTGGTATCAAGTGGGTGCTGTTCAAGTTCATCTCATTGTAGATTTAGCGTTCCTCCCATCGTTGCAAAACTCTGAAAAAATGGGACGAAATCCCCATCTGGCAATAGGCGTAGAAAATCTAGAGACTGCCCAGAAACAGCTTGCAGATCACGGATGCACTGTACAAATGAGTGCATCCGGTCGAGCTGCTTTGTTTACCCAAGATCCTG
Organism: Elainellales cyanobacterium; assembly: GCA_038204505.1. GTDB lineage: Bacteria > Cyanobacteriota > Cyanobacteriia > Elainellales > Elainellaceae > Timaviella. The sequence goes on along the minus strand of JBBRCV010000173.1, from coordinate 4,987 downwards.
ATGGGAATGTGATTGAGTTGACACAAGTAGGAAGTTAGGAGATTTCTGAATCAGAATATACCCGTGGGGCAGGCATCTTGCCTGCATTGAAAGCAGTATGCAGGCAAGATGCCTGCCCCACAAAAGGATTTTAATTGATGGAAATCTCCTTAGAATTACGCCTAAATCACACTATGCCTGAATCATATTACGCCTGAATCAAGAAGTCTGAGGCGGCGATCGCGGGTTTACCCGTCAAGGTAGCAAACAATCCGCCCTCTCCCAACCCAATGACTCCTTTGTTGGGGTTATAAAATAGGCTGCCGTTGCTCTCGTTATAGACAATGACTGCTTTACTTTGGGAGGCGGCGAGGTTGCTGCGAACGATCGCAAACTCAGTGGTTTTGCTAAAGCCTTTTTGAGCCTTGCTGGTCACGTCTGCAAAGGTCGTTTTATCTAAAACAATCCGGTCTTTGCCAGACCGGAAGCCTTGGATAGTATCTAGCCCAATGTCGCCCAGAACAAAGGCAGATCCAGTGCTGTAAAGAAAACGGTCATTGCCTGCACCGCCCGTTAGGATGTCGTCGCCGCTACTGTCAACGAGCGTATCGTTGCCGCTGCCGCCCAAAATTGTATCATTGCCAGAGCCACCGTTGAGGCGATCGCTCCCTGCACCTCCGCGCAAAATATCATCGCCCGCCTCTCCAAAAACCTGATCATCGCCGCCACCGCCATCCGCGATATCGTTACCTTCGCCACCATAGAGCAGATCATTTCCCAATCCTCCTGCAAGACTGTCATTTCCCAGTTCACCATAGAGAAAGTCATTTCCATCGCTGCCATCCAGCGCATCATTTCCCTCCCCGGAGTACAGAAAATCGGCTCCAGTTCCACCAAAAAGCGTATCATCTCCCACTTCAGCAAAAAGGCGATCGCTGCCCTCGCCACCATTCAAAGTATCGTTACCCTCACCGCCAAACAGCTTATCGTCTCCGGCATCGCCATTGAGGATATCGCTGTCAGCCTCGCCATACAATTCGTCGGCTCCAGAACCGCCGTTGAGGATATCCAACCCAGTACCACCAAACAGTTTATCGGAGTCGGCTCCCCCTGAAAGCGTGTCATTTCCAGCTTCGCCATACAGTTCATCAATGCCATCGCCACCGTCTGCGATATCGTTGCCCTCAGCCCCAAACAGCATATCGTTGCCCAAGCCGCCAACCATGATATCGTTGCCAGCTTCACCAAAAAGGGAGTCATCGCCGTCGCCACCCTCCAACGTATCATCGCCTTCACCGCCGTTTAACTGATCCTTGCCAGCGCCACCGATCAACGTATCCTTACCAAACTCACCCGCCAGGTCGTCGTCGCCATCGCCGCCATTGAGACTGTCGTTGCCGACGCTACCTCGGAGTTTATCGTTGCCAGCATCGCCTAGTAGCGTGTCATCTCCGGCTTCTCCGTAAAGTTCGTCGTCACCTGTACCACCGTCTAGGCGATCGCTCCCTTCACCGCCGTAAAGAAAGTCATTGCCAGCCCCCCCATTGAGGATGTCGTTGTCGGCTTCTCCAAAAAGTTGGTCGTTGCCGCTATCACCATTTAAGGTGTCATTGCCTTCGCCACCGTAAAGAAGATCGTCATCTTCGCCTCCAGATAAAGTGTCGTTACCCTTATCGCCGCTGATAGCGTCGGGTTCTGCTCCTCCTAAGAGGATATTGTCGTTCTGATCGCCGCTAATAGATGCCAAGATCTTTTACTCCATTCACAATTCAGGAACATACGCAAGATGCACCTCAATTAGTCCTACACCTGAAAATGCCTTAGATCATGCCAAAGCAGCAGGTGCTTCATAGGACTTTTAAACAAGTAAACGAATCTGTATCTGTTATTTAGAGGATTTCCTCGGCTTTTACGGGTAGCGTGAATAACATATTTACGAAAAAACACACAGGCAAGACTCATCAACCCATGAATTTCCGGTCTTCTTGAGCGGTTTATATCAATACGAAAATCTTTTGTTGGTGTTTTCGGCTACCTAAATTTATTTAAAAACTTTTCAGATCTCCTAGTCAAGAAGGCTTACTGCAACTTCAAAAATGGCCTGAGAAATGCTGGAAAGTTTGGTAAGATGATCTAGAAGAGGGTGACTAGCGCAATGGTAGCGCATCGGACTCTTAATCCGTTGGTTCTGGGTTCGAGTCCCAGGTCACCCATTTGCAAAAAACTGATCAATTTATAATCAATTTTAAGTCTTTACCAGGTAGCCCTAAGTTCCGGGCAACTCACGCAAACGATCGCCCATGTAAGCGCGATCGCCCAACGACTGCAACATGGGACCATACTTGCTAAATTTTACGGTGCTCAACGAAGCCGCAGGCATATCCAGGCGATCGCGGTAACGTCCTAAGTCAATCCCCAGCAGACCACATAACATAATCCGAATGGTTGCCTTGTGCGAGATGATCAGCACATTGCCTTCAGTATATTTGCTTTCAATTTCAGCAATGACCAACGAGGCGCGACTAGCAATTTCAACGGCTGTTTCACCACCCGGTGGCGAATTCCAAGCGGGTTCCATCATCCAATGCATATAGGTATCACCATCGTGTTGCTTCACGTCCTCATTTGTTCTCCCTTCCCATTCACCGTAGGCGATCTCCTTCAGTCCATCTCGCAATTGCATATCTATCCCTAATGCATCACAAAGCGGCTTGCCCGTGGCGATCGTTCGTTTCATGGGGCTGACATACACATCTGTCCAGGGCAGCGTGTGATAAGCATCAGCAAAAGCCTGTGCCATCTCAAGTCCGGCATCCGTCAGGTCAGGATCAAGAGCGCCACAGTATCCACCTGTACGACTGTAGATTGTTTCCCCGTGCCGTAGAAAATACAAGGTCAGACTCATGGGTTAATTCCATCTGAGAGAACGTGGCTATTATCGCTGTTAAATTAATGGGTGACAATCTTTTAAAAGACAAGTCGTGCAGCAGCCTTCACCTGTTCCAAGGGCAGCAGCGTTTGGGGTAATGCTGACAGCCGCACTATTGTTTGTGCCTTGAAGAGTGGGCTGAGGTCTTCTTGCCCTGACTCAAAGCGGTTATGCACCAGATAATGCTGGTTCACGCCCATTTCTGCCAGAGTTTGAGTCAGCCGTTCTGCTTCAGCAACAATTGCCGACTGAGCTTGGAGAACGCCGACAAATTCGGTGTGCTGAGCATCTTTTAATTTCTTTTGAGCCTGCATTATCTGTTGTCGGAGCGATCGCAGTCTCCCCATCAACTCTGTTCGCCCCACTACATCTTGATACTTAATCCACAGCTTAAAAATCCACGCCAGCCAGCCAGCCAACGCGATCGGCATTTCCCAGAACCGCAGCAAATGCCCCGTCGGTGCCGTATCTAAAATAATCAGATCTTGCTCTCCTTTTTCTAGCAAGTCCATCACCGTGATTAACGACAACATTTCGTCAATTCCTGGCAATGCCTGTGCCACAATTTGTCGCCATGCTTGAGGCGTATAGGCAATTTGCATCGAATCATCATTCGACTGTCCGCTCATCATCTCAGCTAGTTCCCACAAATAATCTTCGCGGAACTGCTCTAGGACCTGTTTGGCGTTGATTTCTTGAGCGCTGAGATTAGCAGTAATTTGAGTCGGTTCATGTCCTAATTGAGTTGATAAAACATCACCTAATGAATGCGCCGGATCAATGGAAATGACGCGAATTTTACGATCGGGATGACGCTCTGCCATACCCCAGGCGATCGCCCCTGCCACAGTAGTTTTACCCACGCCGCCTTTACCACCCACCAAGATCAATCGCCGCTGATTAGTAATGAAGTCTTGGAAGTTGGGAGAAAATTTAGTGAAGCTGACAGGCTGGGAAGCAGCAGCAACAGGAAGAGATGCAAGGGGTTTGAGGTGGGCGAAGAGAGCATCTAAAGCCAGAGAACCAATGGGTTCTGTGATTTGTTGGGGTAAGCTAAAAACTTGAGGAACGGGGAGAGCCGAGAATTTTTCTAGGATTTCTGTGGGTTCGGTGAGACGATTAACGATGATACCGCCCACTGGAATTTTGAGTTCTTTGAGAGATTCGACAAAGCGACGGCTTTCGAGATAGCTTAGGGGTTCAGCGATCGCCACTATCCAGCAAGCAGCACGTTCTGTATTTTGCAACAGCGATCGTCCTGTCGCCAAATCTGCCTTCATCTCCAATAAAAAAGCATCTGCCTCATCGGGTTGATAAATTCCCCCAAAGGTTTGACTCATAATCCGATGCTTCTCTTGAAACAGATCTAATGCATCCAAAAAGCTATCTAAAAAGTCCATCAATCCAAACAAATTTAGCGTGTGACCACTGGGAGCCATATCAACTACCACGCGATCGACTTCCTGTTCTCGCAAGATGCGCTGAATTTCTAAAATTCCCATCAATTCATCCAGTCCGGGCCAACTCAAATCCCAGATAGGGCTGAGGTCTTCGCCTTGGACAAAGCTGCCTCGCTCTACCAAAAGCTCCAGCACTTTGCCGTAGCGAATTTTGAATTCTTCCAACAATCGTTGAGAGTCTAGCGCCCTGACCTGCAAATTCGGCAAATCTGCCACCAGACGAGGCGTATCTGCCACCGTCATCTGCAACACATCGCCCAAAGAATGCGCTGGATCAGTAGACATCAGCAAAATTTGTTCGTGGGGAAACTTCTGCGCCCAGTGCCGTGCCAATCCACAGGAACAAGTTGTTTTACCCACGCCGCCCTTACCGCTAAACAGGGTCAGTTGCAGATCGGTTAGCTGTAGATCCGTCAGTTGCAAATCGGTCAGTTGCAGATTAGTCAGTTGCAAATTATCAAGTTGGTTCATATTAAACCTCACGAAAGCCTTTTGCTCGTTAGGATGCCCACCAAATCGGGATGACTATAAGGTGTTGGGCGAGGCAAAACACATGAGCGACATATTTAAAGGATTTGAGCAACTTTTAGAGATTGCAAAAGCCTTAGAAGAAAAGATG
>JBBRCV010000172.1:0-11765 GCA_038204505.1 Elainellales cyanobacterium | reverse complement strand
GCAGAAAGAACTTGAGTCCAAGGCGTTTCGAGCACTCCTCGAACAATGATTTCTCGGAGAATGGAAACAATAGAAACCTCAACTGCTACTCCAATAGAAACGCGCTGCTCTTGTAGATAAATAATTAGTAGACGAAACAATTCCACCAAAATCAACAAGGACAAAATATCTGCGGTTACGGCAGAAAAATCTAGGGGCGGCAACAGAGCCAGAAACATTTCTCGAAGCTGCATCAGCATAAAACTGAACAGCCCAATGCAAAGCGAAATCACAATCAAATCCTGGACAACTTCTAAAGTAGTCACAATACGAAGACGTTTGAACGAATTGTAGCGATCGCTAGAGGTCGGGGTAACTTTGTTTTGCCCTGCGTTTTGCCCTGTGTTTTGTCCTACGTTCTGCCCTACATTCTGCATGAAACGCTCCTTAGAAGCTGTCTGTACAAGTTCTAGTTTACATTTAGTCAGCTTATATTTAATACCTACTTGCATCAATAAGTCTAATGCAAAGCATTTAGTTAGGCATCATGCCTATGAGGCAGATTTTCGCTAGACAAGGTTGAGCGGATGACAAACCCGCTCAACAAGAGCAAAACAGAGCAGTTAGAAGGTCTCTATCAATAATTGATCAGTAATGATTGCCAACCTTGCGATGATGGACGGCAGTTAGCCCATCTGCCTTAGACACCCGCCCTGCATCCACTGTGCTGTATACAACCCAATGGTCGGGGCATTCCATGCGGCTGACTACCTCGCATTCTACATACGCCAAAGCATCCGCGAGGATGGGCGAACCATTAGCAGCAGGGTAGGTCTTAATGCCTGTAAAGCGATCGGCTCCGGGTGCAAACCGTTTCAGAAAATGCCTCATTAGCAGTTGATAGTTGCCTTCTTCCAGAACGTTGAGGATAAAGCGATCGCCCACATGCATAAACGATTCGATCGCCCGATCTTTCGCCACAGCAATGCTCAAACCCAAAGGCTTCGTACTTGCCTGAGAAACCCAAGATGCAAGCATAGCGCTCGATACGCCGCCCTTTTCAGCCGTAATGATATATAAACCACCGCTCAACCGCCCTAGCGCCTTATCTAGCTCGTTGTCTAGCGCTTTCATTTGCTTAACGGTGCGATCGCGCGTTAACCATTGCCCCAAGTCAGTACCCGCCTCATCGCACAACTGATAAATCGCATTCCCCGGCGTTTCCTTAATTAAAATCGGCGCGAACGCTTCTCTTACTCCTATTTCTTGAAACTTATTACGCAGCGGATACACCGACTCGTCATCGCCACCACCCGACTCAAACAAACCCACCACTTGCTTCGAGTTGACTGCGGCTAGAAGAGTACTGAGAGCAGCATTTGCCACCGATTGGGGCGGCATCCCAATGACAATGCCACTCGCCAAACCCACTACTTCGATCACTTCTTGCGGATCGGTGGCTTTCAGGTCGATCAAGTCAACGGCAACCCCAGTCTTAGTAATTCCGTGAGCGATCGCCTGTGCCAACTCGTCGCCATAGCCGTAATCTGCTGCATAAAATAGCGCCACCATTGTTTCAGCCTTCGCCTTCGACTGGCTCCAGTCGCGGTAGCGCTCCACCAGTTCAGGAATATGGTGGTGCAGCAAAGGTCCGTGCCCTGTGGCGATCGTGCTGTACGTAGGCAAGTCTCCCATGCGCTTCAGGGCAGCCAGCACCGAACGGGCATTGGGACCCATCAAGCAATCGTAGTAAAGCTGATAGTCGGCATCGATTAAAGCTAAATTTTCGTCGTAAAGCTGATCGTCACAAAAGTGCAACCCAAAAACATCGCAGGTATAAAGCACCTGAGTTTTGTGGTCATAGGTCAGCATCGTATCGGGCCAATGGAGATTGGGGGCAGCGACAAACTCTAGCTCGTGACCGTTGCCTAAGTCGAGGCGATCGCCATTTTTCACGACCATGCGCTCAAACGGCTGGTGCAGCAGATCTTCTAAAAACTGAATCGCAACTTTAGTGCCAACCAACGTGATTTGAGGCGATCGCTGCAAAATATCTTTAATCAAACCACTGTGATCTGGCTCGGTGTGGCTCACGACTAGATAGTCAATCTGAGTTAAATCAATTAATCCAGTCAGGATATCCATATAAATCTGACGAAACTTCTCATGGGAAGTATCGATCAGCGCGGTTTTTTCGCCCCGAATCAGAAAAGAGTTGTAGGTAGTGCCGTTTTGTAGCTCAAATTCAATGTCAAAGCGATCGCGATCCCAATCAAGCGATCGAATGGCAGTAGTTTCTTCAGCAATGCCCAATGTTTGTAGCGTCAGTCGAGTCTGGGAACGTTCCGCAAGTGCAACCATATTCCACGCTCCTATCTATAAACAACAGATCTTGATTCTCGTGCTCTGCTCTCATTATTGCTCTGAAAGGTAGGACTCTGTAAAGTTTCACTAAGTAAAGTCATTCATTAGATAATCTTATGTTCAGTAGACTTGTCTAGTTAAAGCCACCAACAGAACCAGAACAGCCCTCAATCTCCATGAACGTTGGCTTAGTTGACCGGGTAGAAACTTTGTCTCATTCTGAGAATTAATTAGCTTAAATGCCTTAAATAGTCTGGTTCCTGGTAATTTCAGTGAATTTTACAGGTTGTGAATACCCAAATTGCTGAATGCCATGACTCATAGCGATCGCTAATGTTTTCCAGAGGAAATCTTTAAAAGTTACCAACGAATTTACTCTATCTCCGTTCCTTTATAAAGAATTTAGATTTACAATCAGTTCCAATCGTTCAAGAAATCTAAATATTTGTTGTCTGTTCTTAACTAAACTGTGCAAAAGCTTTACAGCCTTCAAGTTTTAGACCTCCACGCGATTCGCCATTCATCCAATCACCCATAAAAGAATTAAAAGATGCCTCGTATTCTTGTCATCGACGATGACTCAGCAATTTCAGAACTTGTCGCCGTAAACCTAGAAATGGCTGGGTACGATGTCAGCCAAGCCGAGGATGGCATTAAAGGACAGGCATTAGCGCTCCAGCTCTTGCCAGATCTGATCATGCTCGATTTGATGTTGCCTAATGTCGATGGCTTCACGGTCTGCCAAAGGTTACGACGAGACGATCGCACCTCCGAAATCCCTGTCCTGATGCTGACGGCTTTGGGGCAAACCAAAGACAAAGTAGAGGGCTTTAATGCAGGTGCAGATGATTATCTAACTAAACCCTTTGAAGTTGAAGAGCTACTGGCGCGCATCCGTGCCCTGCTCAGGCGCACCGATCGCATTCCCCAAGCCGCCAAGCACTCCGAAATTTTGAACCACGGTCCATTGACTTTAGTACCCGAGCGCCTTGAGGCAATTTGGTTTACCAGCACCGTTAAACTCACTCACTTAGAGTTTGAGCTGCTCCACTGTCTCCTGCAACGCCATGGGCAAACTGTTTCTCCTAGCGAAATTTTGAAGGAAGTCTGGGGCTACGATCCTAACGATGATATTGAAACAATTCGGGTTCACGTTAGACATCTCCGCACTAAGCTAGAGCCAGATCCTCGGCATCCCCAATACATCAAAACGGTTTATGGGGCAGGATATTGCCTGGAACTGCCTGCAAATGTCTTGTCCAACGAAGTCGCTGTTTCGTAAGCTTTGAGGCTAGATCAATAATCGCTTGAAAGCATTGATGGTGTTTAATTAGAGCCTGTGATCATAATCACAGAAAACCTTGATCGCGATCGCCATTTCCCCAGAGTGAGAGCAGCATACTGTAAGAGACTCAACTCTAGCCGAGTCATCAACAGGGAACACACGACTTGCCGACAGGAACCTTAATTGGGATCTGTCGGTTTTTTATTGAGCGCCATCAAAATTCCTTAGCGTCCTAGCTTCTCCCTGAAGATAACCCGTGGATCTGTCCTGTAGGCGGTTGGACTCAGCACGTCAGATGCTTTAAGATACAAACCCATCCCCCTCTCTACTTGCCCCATGTCTACCGAAGACCAAATGGCTTTATTCGGCGCAGCAGATTTGCCCGACCTTTTGCCAGGAAAAGATTTTAACCCTGACCTCATTCCCACCGACGCGAAAATGCCCATCCCGGTAGGCACATACGCCTCAATGGATGAAATTAAAGTTCACTGTAATCGTTGCCAGCGCTGCGATTTGGGTGCAACCCGCACTCATGCAGTGGTCGGGAGAGGAAATCCCAATGCAAATTTGATGATTATCGGCGAAGGTCCTGGACAGAATGAAGACGAGACAGGCTTACCCTTTGTAGGTAAATCGGGTCAACTTTTAGACAAGATTTTGGCTGCCGTAGAATTAACCGAGGCTGATGTATTCATCGCCAATATCGTCAAGTGCCGCCCCCCGGCTAACCGTGCCCCCTCGGATGCAGAGATGAATACCTGTCGCCCCTATTTAATGGAGCAGATTCGCCTGGTCGATCCGAAGGTAATTTTGCTATCAGGCGCGTCGTCGGTCAGGGGGCTACTGGGCGATAAGCGAGGCATTACCAAAATCCGAGGAGAATGGATTGAGTGGGAAGGTCGCTTCTGTATGCCCGTCTTCCACCCGGCTTATTTATTGCGGAACCAGTCGCGCGAAAAGGGACAACCAAAATGGTTGATGTGGCAGGATATCCAGACAGTAAAAGCAAAATTGGATGAATTGGCTTAATCTCTTGCCTCTGCTTTCAAGTCTCGCTCCATTAGAGCTTCAACTGCCTGTTGTGCAGTAATTTTGCCATTTAGAAGCTGGTAAACCTGCCAAGAAATGGGAACCAGGATGCCCTTACTTTCTGCAAGGCTAATCAGTACATTGGTGGTGCTAACGCCTTCTGCCGTGCCTTGGAGTTCGATAAGAATCTGCTCTAGAGATCTGCCTTGAGCCAGCTTAAAGCCGACTTGATAGTTACGACTGAGGGCACTACTGCATGTGGCTAGCAGATCGCCCATGCCAGACAGTCCGAAGAAGGTTTCGGGTTGTGCGCCCAGGTGTGTGCCAATGCGAATGACTTCTGCGAGGGCGCGAGTGAGGAGAGCAGATTTGGCGTTGGTGCCGAGGTTGAGTCCGTCGCAGACTCCAGCGGCGATCGCAATCACATTTTTCAGCGTCCCACCCAACTCCGTCCCCAACGGATCTTGATTGGTATACACCCGAAATCTTTCTGACGAAAAAACTGCCTGAACCTTCTCAGCCGCAGCGCTATCTCGGCTCGAAACTACTGTTGCTGTTGGCAATCCCTGCTCAATTTCTTTAGACAGATTGGGACCCGATAGGACAGCGATCGCATGATCTGGAAAAGTCGCCTGCCAAATTTGTGCCGGAGTGCGACCGCTTGCCGGATCAAGTCCCTTAGTGGCACTCACCAAAATGGCAGCAGCAGGCAAGCCAATCTCCTGCACTTGCTTCGCCAACTCTGCCACCCCTTTCATTGAGATGGCAGAGACAACGACATCAGCATCCATCAGCGCCTCTTCTAGACTCAAGTCGCCTCGCCGCGACCATAGCCGCGACTGATGCCCTGCCTGGGTGGCAAGGGTAGCCAAAACTGATCCCCAGGCTCCCGCACCCAGGACGACGACGATTGATGCGTTCACAATGGCTTGATGCTCCTATGCAGCGACCAGCCCATTATGCCGGAGTAAGGCTTTGGTGTCGGGTTCACGCCCTCTAAAAGCTTTGAAAACTTCCATCGGGTGCTTACCGCCGCCCCAAGCAAGAACCGTATCGCGGTAGCGCTGACCCACTTGGGCGATCGCTCCCTCATCTTCCAGCCCTACTTCTTCAAACGCTGCAAACGCATCAGCACTCAACACCTCAGCCCACTTGTAGCTGTAATAGCCTGCCGCGTATCCTCCAGCAAAAATATGACCAAAAGCACAGAGAACAGAATCTTCGGGCAACGGATCAAGCACCATTGTGGTGTGAGCCAGTCGCCGCCGCACGTCTGCCGCCGTTTCTTTGCCCCCAGGCTGATAGCCATAGTGCAGTTCCAAATCGACCCAGCTCAGGTGGATTTGACGCAGCATGGCGCTACCGCTCATGTAAGTCCGGGCTGCCAAAATCTTCTGGTAATAGCGATCGGGCAAAGGCTCACCTGTTTGATAGTGCTTACCCAGGCTCAACAGCGTCGCTCGGTGGTAGCACCAGTTTTCCATAAATTGGCTGGGCAGTTCGACCGCATCCCATTCTACGTTGCGGGTTCCGGCTGCCATTGCGTAATCCACGCGAGTCAGCATGTGGTGCAGACCATGCCCAAACTCGTGAAACAGGGTTTCGACTTCGCCAAAGGTCATGAGGCTGGGCTTGTCATCTACGGGCGGAGTTTGGTTACACACGAGGTACGCCACGGGTAGACGCACGCTGCCATCAGTCATTTTGGTGCGGCTGATACAGTCGTTCATCCAGGCTCCACCGCGTTTCTCGGCGGGACGGCTATAGGGATCGAGGTAGAAAGAAGCGATCGCCCCTCCTTGCTGATCCGCTACCTGAAAGTACCGAACATCTGGATGCCAGACTGGAACCTGCCCATCCATTGGGGAAATCACCACGCCGAAGATCTTCTTCGACAGCGCAAACAATCCCTCTAGCACTTGATCTAAGGGGAAGTAGGGACGCAATTCTTCTGCATTAAAGTCAAACTTCTCTTCCCGTTGCCGCTCTGCCCAAAAGGAAATATCCCAGTGCTTAAGATCAGCGCCCTCGGCTGCACCTTTTGACTGAGCGTACTCCCGAAGTTCTGCCAAATCTTGCTTCGCTGCCTCATAGCTCGCTTGCCGAAGTTGCTCTAACAACGTTTCAACAGCGGTTACACTAGGAGCCATTTTTTCAGCTAAGCTGACTTCTGCAAAGCTATTGAAGCCTAGAAGCTTTGCCTTTTCCTGGCGCAGGGTTAAGATTTGTTCAATTAAAGGCGAATTATCGAACTCACCCGACGAAGCCCGACTGATATAGGCTTTGTACAGCTTTTCGCGGAGGTCACGGCGGCGGCTGTGCTGCATGAAAGGCATATAGCTGGGCATATCGAGCGTGATGCGCCAAGGACCTGTCTCAGCCGTGGCATTCTCGTCGCCTGCTGCCCGTGCCATCTGTGCCGCCAAGCCCACAGCACTAGGGGGCAAGCCAGCAATTTCGTCGGGTTGAGTCAGGGTAATGCTGAAGGCTTTGGTTGCATCTAAAACATGATTAGAGAAGCGAGTGGAAAGCTCGGCAAGTTCAAGCTGGATGACATTGAATCGGTCTTTGGCATCGCCCGTTAAGCCCACGCCTGAAAGCTCGGCATCTCGCAACGAGGTTTCGACGATGCGCTGCTGGCTTTCTTCCAACTTGTCCCAATCCTGGCTCTGGCGGAGTGCCTTGAAGCCTTCGTAGAGGGGCTGACTTTGGCTCATGCGGTTCCAAAACTGGACGGCTGCGGGTTGCATAGTTTCGTAAGCTTCGCGCAGTTCTGGGCTATTCTTAACGCTCATGAGATGTCCCACAATGCCCCAACTCCAGCCGAGGCGATCGACAATTTCCTCTAGTGGTTCGACTAGTCCTTGCCAAGTCGGCACAAAGGTTGCTTCCAGTCGAGCAAGACTATCCTCTGATTCAGCTAAAAGCTGCGTGATAGCTGGAATCACTTGCTCGGTTTGAATTTGCTCAAACGGCGGTAAGCCTTTGCCAATCAGAAGCGGACTTGCAGAGATAGTTGCGGCACTCATATCAATATCCTTCGCGTTTTTTTCAATTTAACGTAAGCTGAATTTTTCCGGGTTCGGTTTGCGCCACCCATACTGAAGCAGGCTGTACTGGCTGTACTGATAGATCGGGGGCTGGAACCATCTCGCCCCGAAAGTCTAAAAGCTGAACCAGTAGGAGGTAGGCAAGGCTTAAAATAATGGCGATCGCCCCAGTCAGTATTGCGATGATTTTTGAACGATCCATAATCTTTTGAGCGCTACGATTGTTAGTTTTCTTAACCCTTGTAGTTCTAGCCTGACACAAAAAATGGGCAAAATTTGGATAACCCGTCTGTTCTTGCTAACGATATGAATGCCATCATCACTTCCCCCGTTTTACCTGTGACGAGCGATCGCCCCACTGTTGTCGAAACCTACGAACTTCGCAAGGTTTATCGCACGGGCTTTTGGATGAATCAAAAAATGGTGTCCTTGCAAGGCTGCACCTTACAAATCTTTCAAGGTGAAACCTTTGGGCTGCTGGGTCCAAACGGCGCAGGCAAGACCACCTTACTTAAGTCTTTGCTAGGAATTACCCGTCCTACATCGGGCAAAGGACTGTTGCTAGGTCAGGCTTTGGGCGATCGCACCGTAAAACAACGGGTGGGCTATCTGCCAGAAAACGCTTACTTCTACGATTACCTGACGGGGTGGGAGTTTTTGCAGTACGTCGCCGGACTATTTCAAATTCCCGCATCTGTCCAAAAGAGAAGAATTCCAGAGCTTTTAGAGTTGGTGGGCTTAGAGCAATCTGCTGCCCGTAAAAAGCAGCTTCATCAGTACTCTAAAGGGATGTTGCAACGGATTGGCATGGCACAAGCCTTAATTAATGATCCGGAAGTAGTTTTTCTGGATGAACCGATGTCAGGACTTGATCCATTAGGGCGCTACCAAATTCGAGAAATTATTCTGTCGCTCAAAGCCCAGGGGAAGACGATTTTCTTTAATAGCCATGTGCTGTCGGATGTCGAAAAGATTTGCGATCGCGTCGCCATCCTTGCCAGGGGTGAACTGCTCTGCATTGGCTCACTTCCAGAACTTTTGGGTAACGCAGATTCATACCAAGTCAAAATCAAAGGCGGTAAACCTGATGTATTGCGCCAGTGGATACCCGACCTGGAGTTTCAAGAAAGCCACTGGCAGGGGCATCTTAAGGGCAATCCACAGGACTTTATCGCCAGCCTAGACTTAATGGGTGCCCAGTTAATTGGCATGAATTTATCACGCCCCAGCCTAGAAGATTTTTTTGTGCAGCAACTCCGGCAGCGGGGAATCTACACCAGCCATTAGCCTTTGAGCTAATAAACTTACTATATATTTGTATCAGTAGCGAAAAATTCCCTCACTTTCTCTAATCCTATGACCGCAGCAGATCAGTTGAGTTGGCAACATCACTTCATTGAAACCAACAATATCCGTCTCCATTGTGTCATTCAAGGTGAAGGCGATTTGGTGGTTTTACTGCATGGCTTTCCCGAATTTTGGTACTCTTGGCGACATCAAATCCCGGCTCTAGCCAGGCACTTCAAAGTCGTTGTACCTGATCTGCGAGGCTACAACGATTCTGATAAACCTGAGAGCGGCTATGACATTGATACCCTGACTACTGATGTTCAAGGATTGATTCACAGTTTTGGCTATCTCAAGGCGCATGTGGTAGGACACGACTGGGGTGGCGCGATCGCCTGGCATTTTGCTCAAAAATTTCCGAACCTTCTCGATCGCCTTGCCATCCTCAACGCTCCTCACCCAGAGCGGCTCAAGCACGAATTCCTCAGCAATTTCGACCAGATTCAGCGCAGTTGGTACATGTTGGCGTTCCAGGTTCCAGCGATACCAGAATGGCTGATTAGGCGCGACTTGAGCAGTTTTGTCAAGAACCTCTTTCAAGGACAATCTGTTCGCAAAGGAGCATTTACGACACAGGATATAGAGATGTATCAGGCAGCTTTGGAGAAGCCAGGAGCGCTGACCTCTGCCCTCAAATACTATCGTTCCTTGCTGTCTCCTCAAGCTTGGGTGAGTAACTGGGGGCGATCGCCCCATCTCATTACTTCTCCTACTCTTGTCCTCTGGGGAGAAGAAGATCAATTTCTCAGTACCAAGCTAACCGAGGGTATTGATAAGCTGGTAACCGCACCCTTTCGGTTGAAACTTGTGCCCCAGTGCGGTCATTGGGTTCAACAAGAAGCCCCTCAAACTGTCAATCGAGAGCTACTAGAGTTCCTGCGTCAAGGATAAGATCTGTACGGATCTGGGTTGTCGTAACCGATCGTCAGTATTCTTCCCGTAATCATGCGGATCTTACCAACGGGAAAACCACCTAATCTAACGTCTATGTAGATTACGTAACTTATAGTGAACGCTTCCACAAAAGTCTAAACATGACCAGTATAGATAGATCGTCTTCCCATTTTGTCAGTTCTAGTGCCGCCTCCCATCTCAGATCTATGGACACGTCCGTCAATTCTGAATTACAAGAGCGCCTGGGGCTTTACCAAGTATTTCTCCGACTATACGAGAGCCACCGAGGATTATTGGATGACATTTTGGGATTAGAAAGTGCTGGAACCCGGTCGCTCGGACATAGCACTACCCCCTACATTCAAGGCATGGTCATTCATAAACAGGTTTCCCTAGTTACGAATCTGCTCCAGGGTAGAACCCAAGCAACAACCCAGCCCCAAAATACCTGGCTGATTGGACGTGATTCTGAACAAGTCACCATTGCTTTGTGCGATCGCCGACTGTCACGGTGCCATGCGTCAGTACAGTATGTCGAAGAGAAAGGTTTTTATTTGACAGACTTGGGCAGTAGTAATGGCTCTCTTGTCAACGGCGAACTGATTCAAAGAGCCACTTTACTGAAAGATGGCGATCGCATCCGCTTGGGAAGTCTCACCTTCACCTTCTTCCTTTGTCAATCTACTCATAGCTTTCAACCCGCTAATCTCGACAATCCCAATCTACTGGCAGATGTGGGCACTCATGTTTCCTTAACACCCCTTACTCAAGCCCAAACCGAGGTTGAGCTGGTAGAAATTGACTCTACCTCTTCGCAAGAAAATAACGCCGGGATTAATTTTCTAGAAGATACTTACAGGTTTATTCGTAAACAAGATCCCAGTAAGGGGTAATGCCGCGATATTTGCTGATCTACGACCCCTAACACCTGCTAAAATATCGTCGTCGTGGCAATAGAGACTATCCTTCTTTGAGTCAATCTGTAGATCTGCCTAGAGTTGATGAATTCTTACAAGAACTGGCTGCCATTCAGCAAACTAGCTCAAAGCGTATTGCTTTGCTAGGAACGCGCCATGTTCCTATCACCCATCAACACCTCATTGAGCTTATGAGTTACGCGCTAGTTCTAGCGGGTAACCAGCTACTAACTTCGGGCGCAACTGGAGCTAATTCTGCCGCAATTCGGGGAGCCATGCGGGCTGACCCAAATTTGCTAACTGTCATTCTGCCCCAAAGCTTGGAGCGGCAACCTCGGGAGTCGCGAGAGCAGTTAGAGCAAGTCATACACTTGGTCGAAAATCCTGGTAATGACAGTTTATCTTTGGGAGAAGCAAGCGCACTTTGCAATCAAGAAATTGTGACTCGTTGTCAGCAATTAATCTGTTTTGCCTTTCATGACAGCACAACCCTTCTAAAAACTTGTAGAGATGCAGAAGATCAGCGTAAGGTCGTGACGTTGTTTTATTTCGATTAATAATTCTAGTCAGTAGATTAGATGCGATTTGCGCTGTCCAATCTACTGACGTGATTAATTTATGAAGACTAATAAGCCCAAAAAAGCGCTCCTGCAAAGGGGCGCTTTTCTATGGTTTCAAGCTAGACCCTAGCCATTGATTGCAGGTGCCGTCAATGCTACTGGTGAAGACTCACCCGCTGCTAAGTCCAACGGGAAGTTGTGAGCATTCCGCTCGTGCATCACTTCCATCCCCAAGTTCGCTCGGTTCAACACATCCGCCCAGGTGCTCACCACCCGTCCTTGCGAATCCAGAATCGATTGGTTAAAGTTGAACCCGTTCAGGTTAAACGCCATCGTGCTG
>JBBRCV010000171.1:0-11794 GCA_038204505.1 Elainellales cyanobacterium | reverse complement strand
GAGGAAAATTCTGAAACCACAGGCTCTTTTTAGAAGATTAAGTCAGAAGTAGAATGATAGCGCTATGTTTGGGGCAAACACAATTTGCATCATACGCAACGATCGCCTTTCAACAATTACCGATAAATTAAGGGAACGGTTGAAAGTTATAGAAATGGGGGAATTCGCTAACAATGTCTCAAACCGTGATGCAAAACCGCAGCTCTGAAATTGAAACTCAGCCTGATGTAGAACTCCGTCAGGTTTTCAAAGTATTTAATGGTGAGACGGCTGTCCGAGGTATTGACCTCGACATTCGCAAGGGCGAATTCTTCAGCATCCTCGGTCCTTCCGGTTGCGGCAAAACCACTACACTTCGCCTCATTGCAGGCTTTGAAGAACCCACTGGCGGAGATGTCCTCATTCGTGGACAATCCATGAATCGTGTGCCTCCTCACCAGCGCCCTGTCAACACAGTCTTTCAAAGCTACGCTCTATTTGGTCATCTCACCGTTTGGGACAACATTGCCTTTGGCTTACGCCTTAAAAAATGCAGCAACGCAGAGGTGCAAAAACGGGTAGGCGAGGCACTCAGCCTAGTGAAAATGGATTCCTTCGCCCAGCGCTTTCCAGCCCAGCTTTCCGGCGGACAACAGCAGCGGGTGGCGCTTGCCAGAGCACTCATTAACCGTCCCACTGTCGTCTTACTCGACGAGCCTTTAGGTGCGCTCGACCTGAAACTTAGGAAGGAAATGCAGGTCGAACTTTCTAATCTGCACCAAGAGTTAGGCGTGACCTTCGTACTGGTCACCCACGACCAAGAAGAGGCGCTCAGTCTTTCCGATCGCATTGCCGTCATGAATAGTGGCAAGGTCGAGCAAATTGGCACACCCAGCGAAATTTACGAATCGCCCCTAACTCCCTTCGTTGCAGATTTTATTGGCGATACGAACCTATTCCAAGGCAAAATCGACGAATCTTACTCCGCCGTGCTGCATGTCGTGACCGACAAAGGACTAAAAATTTCAGTCTGCCCCCAAGATTCTTGGAACGGTTCTAATTCTAGAGATGTAGTGGTGAGCGTTCGCCCTGAAAAGATTCAGGTCGGCTCCAACGAACCCAGTGACCAGATGAATTGCTATGAAGGTCGGCTCAAACATGTTATGTATCTGGGCACGCATGTCCACTATGTCGTAGAACTGCTGACAGGCGAAAGGCTAACAGTGTTGCAGCCAAATCGCCCCGAAAGCCTAATTGATTTACATACCCTAGTACATGTCTATTGGTCAGCGACCGACTGCTTAGCGCTTCAGACGTAAAGCCTAGCGCTTATAGATAGAGCTTAGCGAGATAGCTTGCCAGCGCTGAACTAGGGCAAACTATGCCTACTGGTGGTTGAGTGGTTATCTGCGGTTATCTAATGTTATTTACATATTGTTTACATCCCTGCGTGCAATGCCTCCCACGAATCCTAGCAATTCCCGACCCTCGTCAAATCTTCAGTCTTTTTCGATAAGACAGTCTTTTACAACTCGGCGGAGATTTTTGCAAGCCTCGGCAGCCGCCGTCTCGGGCATGGCACTTTCCAATTGTGCGCGTAACTTGACCGATCCAAAATTGGGTAGCAATGCTTCAGCAAGCAATTCCAAAAAACTTCAGATTTATGGCTGGGTGAATTATACCGATGATAATTTGTTGAAAGACTTTGAGACGAAAACAGGAATCAAAGTGACTGTTGACATCTACGATTCCAACGAAGCGATGCTGGCAAAGATGCAGGCAGGAGGCGGCAATGCCTACAGCATTATCTATCCTACTGACTACATGGTGACTCAGATGATGGATCTCAAGATGCTGGTTGCCCTGGATCAATCTCGTCTCAAAGGATTAGAGGGGTTGAAGGAAAAGTGGAAGAATCCGATCTACGACCGGGGCAATAGTCACAGCGTGCCAGTGGCATGGGGAACTACGGGGTTAACCTATGATCCAGAGAAATTTGGCGGCGCGATAAAGGGTTGGGCTGATTTGTGGGACAACAAAGATTCTTTGACCCGCCGAGTCACGTTAGTCAATGATGTGCGCGAAGTGATGGGAGCAACGCTACTAGCTTTGGGGCATTCGCTGAATACAGAAAATCCTAAGCATATTAAAGAGGCATACGACAAGCTGGTGGCATTTAAGCCAGCGATCGCCGCTTTCCTAACGAATGGCTGGGAAGAACAGCTTGCGAGTGGGGACGTGCTGGTTTCCATGGCATATTCCACCGATGCCCTTAATCTGATGCGCGAACAGTCCAACCTGCGCTACGTCATTCCCGAAACCGGATCTTCGCTCTGGACTGATACCGTCGCCATTCCTCAAACCGCCCCAAACGTAGATGCAGCCTATGAGTGGATTAACTACATGCTGTCTCCTGAAACCGCTGCCAAGGTTGTAGAACGACTAAAATTTGCTACGCCTAACCAAATCGCCTTCGACAAACTGCCTAAAACCATCAAGAGTAATCAGAACCTCTTTCCATCAAGTACCGTGATTGATCAATGCGAAGGCATCGCTCCCGTTGCCCCTAAAATTTCTGACACCTTCGATCGCTACTGGACTCAACTAACGAGCGCCTAACCTGTCCATTATTTTTTCCTATGGCAACTTCTCCCCCATCCCCCACGCCCCTAGCTCAACCGTCTGGACTTCGGCACAGGGTTTCCAAATTCATTGAACCACTGGCTTTATTGGCTCCTTCTGGTTTATGGCTGTTGCTATTGCTGGTTGCGCCAACGCTATTAATATTAGAACTCAGCCTGATTCCAGGGTTTCGGTTGGGGCATTCAGCGGGTGGCTATGGGCTAGGAAATTATCTACAAATTTTCCAGGCAATCTATTTACCCGTGATTTGGCGATCGCTCTCGTTTGCCCTCGGAGCCACGTTCTCCAGCCTCATCCTAGGTTTTCCAGTGGCATATTGGATTGCGGTCATGGCTCCGGCGCGCTGGCGTAACCTGCTGCTAGTTGCCTTTGTCCTGCCCCTGTGGACTTCTTCGCTGCTTCGAGCCTACGCCTGGATTGCAATTCTCAGACCGTCGGGAGTGTTGAATTCTTTGTTGGGGGCGATCGGGCTACCCAGTCAAGATTTGCTCAATCGTCCGCCCGCCGTATTCATTGGCATGGCGTACAGTTTTTTGCCCTACATGGTGCTGATTCTCTACGCCTCTTTAGAAAAATTAGACAAGCGTCTGCTAGAAGCTTCTGCTGATTTGGGCGCAACGCCCCAGCAAACTTTCTGGAAAGTGACTGTGCCCCAAACGATGCCGGGAATTGCGGCGGCTTGCTTGCTAGTCTTCATTTCTAGCTTAGGTGATTTTGTCGTGCCAGAGCTATTAGGCGGCGCGGCGAGTATGACAGTTTCGCGCTTAATTTACAACCAGTTTTTGGGGGCAACCTTGAACTGGGGCTTTGGCTCCAGCTTAAGTATGATTTTAATTTTGGGCGTGAGTGTGGCGATCGCTCTCTTAATTAAATATGACGATCGAGAAGGAGAAAATCTAACGTGAAAGGACAAACATCGGGAAATCCGCTTACGAAAAATCCGCCCTCCTGGCAGTTCCTTTTCACGCTGCTGATGTTCGCCTTTATGTATGTCCCCATTTTAATTTTGGCGATTTACAGTTTTAACGAGTCTCGCTTTAGCGCCAGTTGGACAGGATTTAGCCTTAAGTGGTACGCCAGTTTGCTCCACGATGCGCGTCTCCTTTCCTCGTTGCGAGATACTTTGTTTGTAGGATTTTTTGCAGTCAGCATTTCCGCAGTGCTAGGCACAATGATGGCGGTGGGGTTGTTCAAATATAAGTTTCCAGGCAAAAGCTTGTATCAGGGGATGTCCTATTTGCCGCTGATTATTCCTGATATTGCGATCGCCGTTGCCACCCTAGTTTTTCTAGTTTCAATCGGGCTATCTCGCAGCATCTGGACGATTATTGCCGCTCATATCGTGTTCTGCTTGGCGTACATTGCCGTAGTCGTTTCCACTCGTTTATCTGGTCTAAATCCCTCTTTAGAAGAAGCCGCTCTCGATTTAGGAGCAACGCCTGCTCAAGCTTTTATTAAAGTCTTGTTACCAGAGCTAATGCCTGCCATCCTCTCTGGCTGTCTACTCGCGTTTGTGCTGAGTATGGATGACTTACTAATTTCTAGTTTTACGGCGGGCGAAGGAGCGAACACACTGCCGATGGAAATCTTTAGCCGCGTTCGGACGGGTATTAAGCCAGACATTAACGCATTGAGCGTAGTGCTAATTTTGTTTTCGGGAGTGTTGGCGTTTACGGCTGAACATTTGCGGTATCAAAGCGATCGCAGAAAACTGAGTTAGGTCTGTTAGTTACGCTTGCCGTCGTCAGACAGCTTCATCAGGGTTAATGCCTGCGGCTCTAAGACGCTCTGTGAGGGCTTGCGATCGCCGTTGTTCTGCCTCTAGAGCTGCTTCTGCCTCTTCTAGAGCCGCTTCTGCTTGGTTAGCTCGTTGTTTCTCCTGCTCTACGTTTCGAGCAATTTCTACATAACTTAAAAATCGGTTCCCATCTGGACGACAGATCTCTAGCTCCTCGCTGGAACTCTCGAATCGAATCTCTAATCGAGGACTAACCCAATGGTCAATCGGTTCGATCGCATCTAAATATCCCTCTGTCCGCAACCAACCCTGGAACTCATTGGTATCAGGGTCATACAGATAATATTCTTCTACACCATGGCGATCGTAAAACAGCAGCTTTCGCTCCATTTCAGTGCGCGTGTTGCCAGGAGAAAGGATTTCAAAGACAACTTGAGGAGCAATATTGTCCTCCTTCCACTGTTGGTAGGAGCCGCGATCGCCTTTAGGTCTACCAAAAGCGATCATCGCATCAGGCGCAGTCCGAATTTTGTTATTGCCTTCAATGGGATACCAGAGAAGATCACCCGCGACGAAGACCGCTGGATTGTCAGCGAACAACCACTCTAGATTTTCCTTGATCACTACAATCCATCGAAACTGTTTGGTGTTATCCGACATAGGTTGTCCATCGTTATCCGGATAGATAACCTCTGTAGAATCTTGGATTTGAGAAACCATTGTTGATATCTCCGAGGTGGTTTAGCTCTAGCTTAACGAGTTTTTTGGGGAGGGGCGATCGCTCCGAGGTACCCGCAAGGGGTCGCTTCGAGATACTCCAAGAAATCACCCATCCCAATCCACTTTTCTTTAGCGAACTAATACAGGCTGAGCGCTAAACAACTTCAAGACGCGATCGGCAATTTGAGAGGGCGTTAGACCCAACTCTATCAACGACTCTTCTGGCGTAGCATGATCTACCAATATATCGGGGATGCCAATGCGAGTGATAGGCACGACGACGTTGAGATCTAGCAGCGCCTCAGCAACGGCAGAACCAAATCCGCCCATAAGACAGCCTTCCTCTAAGGTCACGACTCGCCCAATTTGCTGAGCCAGCGGCGCAAACAAACCAGTATCCAGCGGCTTAGCGAATCGCGCATTAATGACCGTCGCTTCAATGCCATGCTCACTCAGAATCTCTGCTGCCTGCATAGTGGGATATACCATCGAGCCATAGCCCAACATCAGCACATCGTCCCCTTGCCGGAGAATTTCGGCTTCACCAATGGGTAGCGGCTCCCAGCCTTCTTCCATCAGGGGTACGCCGTAGCCGTTGCCCCGTGGATAGCGCATGGCGATCGCCCCCTCCGTATAATTCACCCCAGTCACAATCATCCGCTGCAACTCCGCTTCATCCTTGGGAGCCATCAGCACCATATTAGGAATCGATCGCAGATAGGCGATATCATACGCGCCCTGATGAGTCGGTCCATCTGCACCAACAATGCCAGCGCGATCGAGACAGAAAAACACGGGCAGCTTTTGAATGCAAACATCGTGAACAATCTGGTCGTATGCCCGTTGCAAGAAGGTTGAGTAGATGGTAGCGACAGGACGCATTCCTTCACAAGCAAGCCCTGCTGCCATCGTAATGGCGTGTTGTTCAGCGATGCCGACATCAATATACTGATCAGGCAGCTTGGCTTGGAATTTATCTAAACCTGTGCCCGTCCCCATCGCGGCAGTGATAGCAATAATGCGCGAATCATTTTCTGCCAATTTAGTAAGCGTATCAGCGAAAACCTTAGAGTAGCTGGGAGGTTTGGGCTTGCTGGCAGGGATAGCTTTGCCCGTTGCGATGTTGAAGGGGTTTTGAGCATGGTAACTAACTTGATCAGCTTCGGCGATCGCATACCCTTTACCCTTGACCGTGACCACATGAACCAGCACTGGACCCGGATGCTGATGCGCCTGCTGGAAGGTAGCAATCAGTTCTTCCAAATTATGTCCATCGACGGGTCCCATGTAGGTAAAGCCCAATTCCTCAAAGACTGCTCCCACTTTAGGAACCGCCAGCCGCTTCATGCCTTCCTTAATCCTGGCAAGCTCTGGTGGTAGAGACTCACCCACAAACGGCAAGTGCTTGATTTGCTCCTCAAGGTTGTCTTTAAGGAATTGCACGGGCGGACTGAGCCGCATTTTATTGAGGTAGCGGGGAATTGCTCCAACGTTGGGCGAAATCGACATATTGTTGTCGTTTAGCACCACCAGCAAGTTGGTCTTAGGCAAATGTCCTGCGTGGTTGATGGCTTCCAATGCCATGCCCCCGGTCAACGCTCCATCTCCAATCACCGCCACCACTTTGTTTTTTTCGCCCTTGGCATCTCGTGCCAACGCCATGCCTAACGCTGCCGAAATGCTGGTGGAGGCATGACCTGCGCCAAAGTGGTCGAACCGACTTTCGCTTCGCTTTAGATAACCCGCCACGCCTGATTTTTGGCGGAGAGTAGAGAAGCGATCGTAGCGTCCGGTCAGCAGCTTATGTGGATATGCCTGATGTCCTACGTCCCATGTCACTTTATCTCGATCGAGATCGAGCGTTTGATAGAGCGCCAGGGTGAGTTCGACAACTCCCAGCCCAGGGCCCAGGTGTCCACCACTGGCGGCTACCGTTTCTAAATGTTTTTCACGAATCTGTAACGCAATTTGCTTGAGCTGCTGTATCGATAGCCCGTGCAATTGGTTGGGATGGGTGATTTCACTCAGGTGCATATAAAAATACCTTGCGAAATGTAAAGTGTTCTACCTTCATTGTTTCACTGTAATTCTTTCTAGGGGACGGATTTTATTAAGGTTTTCCGTGATTATTTGCAATTCTTTTTGAAAAAATGTATCGAAGGGGGAGCGGGTATAGACATCAATGACTGTCTACAACGCCGATCGCCCTACCAGTTTCCCTGTCGATAGAACTGTTCACGAGGTACTGTAAAAGTATCCCGATGCGGTTAAATATGATCTGTGGCGCGCGATCGCCCAATCTTTTCTCTACAGCCGCATCCATTAAGAAAGAATATGCTGGAACAATACCGTCAACACGTTGCCGAACGCTCTGCCCTCGGAATTCCCCCCTTGCCCCTCAGTGCCGAACAAGCTGCGGGGCTGTGTGAGCTTTTGAAAAATCCCCCGGCGGGTGAAGAGGCGGCGCTAATGGAAATGTTGACCGATCGCATTCCTCCAGGCGTTGATCAAGCGGCTTATGTTAAGGCTGGTTTTTTGACGGCGATCGCCAAAAGCGAAATCACTAGTCCCCTGATCACTCCCACAGCCGCCACCGAACTCCTCGGCACCATGATGGGCGGTTATAACGTCCATGCTCTCATCGATTTGCTCCAGGTCGAGGAAGTCGCCCCTACTGCCGTTGCCGCCCTCAGCAAAACGCTACTGGTTTACGATGCGTTTCATGATGTCCAAGAACTAGCGGAAACCAACTCCTACGCCCAGCAGGTGATTGATTCTTGGGCAGCGGCAGAATGGTTTACGACTCGTCCCAAGTTGGCAGAAGCCATTACCGTCACGGTTTTTAAAGTGCCGGGAGAAACCAATACTGATGATCTCTCGCCTGCAACTCATGCGACCACCCGCCCCGATATTCCGCTTCATGCTTTAGCAATGTTAGAGACCAAGCAGCCTGGATCTTTGGAGGCGATCGCCAATCTAAAAACGAAAGGATATCCCGTAGCCTACGTAGGCGATGTCGTGGGAACAGGATCTTCGCGCAAATCAGCCATTAACTCAGTGCTGTGGCACATTGGTGATGATATTCCTCATGTCCCGAATAAGCGATCGGGCGGCTTCATTCTCGGCGGCAATATTGCACCCATCTTCTTCAACACCGCTGAAGATTCTGGCTCCCTACCCATTGAGTGCGATGTCAGCACTATGGAAACAGGTATGGTGATTACGATCTATCCCTACAAGGGCGAAATCACCAATGAAGATGGAACCGTCATCTCAACGTTTACCCTCAAGCCCGACACAATTTTAGATGAAGTCCAAGCAGGTGGACGTATTCCTCTACTAATTGGGCGGACGCTCACCGACAAAATTCGCGCTGCTATGGGCTTGGAGCCTAGCCCCGAATTCCGTCGCCCTCACATCCCCAGCGATACGGGCAAAGGCTTTACCCTGGCACAAAAAATGGTGGGCAAAGCCTGCGGTTTACCTGGTGTGCGCCCCGGTACTTCCTGCGAACCCCTCATGACCACCGTGGGTTCTCAAGATACGACGGGACCGATGACTCGCGACGAGCTAAAAGAGCTGGCTTGTCTAGGCTTTAGCGCCGATTTGGTGATGCAAAGCTTCTGCCACACAGCGGCATATCCCAAACCCGTAGACCTAATCACTCAACACGAATTGCCCGACTTTATGAACTCCCGTGGCGGCGTTTCTCTACGCCCTGGTGACGGCATCATCCACTCCTGGCTCAACCGAATGCTGCTGCCCGATACCGTAGGCACGGGCGGCGATTCCCATACGCGCTTTCCGTTGGGCATTTCCTTCCCAGCGGGTTCTGGCTTGGTGGCATTTGCAGCAGCATTGGGCGTGATGCCGTTGGATATGCCCGAATCAGTGAAGGTGAAGTTTACTGGCTCGTTGCAACCGGGTGTGACGCTGCGGGATGTGGTCAACGCCATTCCTTACGTTGCCATTCAAAAAGGTTTGCTAACTGTAGAAAAGCAGAACAAGCAGAACATCTTTTCTGGGCGAATTATGGAAATGGAAGGGTTGCCCGATCTCAAGCTAGAGCAAGCCTTTGAGCTGACCGATGCCACTGCTGAACGCTCTTGTGCAGGCAGTACCATTAAGCTCAGCCCCGAAACCGTGGCGGAATATATCCGTTCTAACGTGGCGTTGCTGAAAAATATGGCGGCGCGCGGCTATGGCGATGCCCGTACCATTCTGCGGCGCGTGGTCAAGATGGAGCAGTGGTTGGCAAACCCGGTTCTAATGGAGGCAGATGCCGATGCGGAATATGTGGCAACTCTTGAGGTCAATTTGGACGATATTAAGGAACCGATCGTTGCCGCTCCTAATGATCCTGACAACATTAAGCTGATGTCGGAATGTGCGGGAGATCCAATTCATGAAGTGTTTATTGGCTCTTGTATGACCAACATTGGACATTATCGGGCGGCAGCAAAAGTGCTAGATGGAGCAGGGATGGCAAAAGCGAAACTGTGGATTGCGCCTCCGACTCGCATGGACGAAAAGCAACTCCGTGAAGAAGGCATGTATGACATTTTTGTGGCGGCAGGTGCCCGAACGGAAATGCCAGGATGTTCGCTGTGTATGGGCAATCAGGCGCGGGTTGCCGATGGCGTAACGGTCTTTTCAACTTCAACGCGCAACTTTAACAACCGCATGGGTAAGGATGCTCAGGTTTATCTAGGCTCGGCGGAACTAGCGGCAGTTTGTGCGCTGCTGGGGCGAATTCCAACGGTAGCGGAGTATTTGGAGGTGATGGCGGAGAAAATTGATCCGTTTGCGGCAGATTTGTATCGCTACCTGAACTTTAATGAGATTGCTGGATTTGAAGATGAGGGGCGGGTGATTTCGTTGGAAGAGATGCCGAGGATTGAGGATTTGTTGGGGATGCCTGTGTGATAGGGCAGTAAATTGTAGGGTGTATTAGCGCAACGCAGAATTTTGGAAATGAATGATGCGTTGCGCTAACGCATCCGACGTTCTAAGGTGGCAATTATGCAGAATGTTTACCGCTTGAATGCTAGTGACCTAGATCAGAATTTTCTGGAGAGCTTGAAGGCAAAGTTCAAGGATCAGGAGATTGAAATCATCGTGAATCCAGCCGACGAAACGGATTATTTGATGGCTTCTGAGGCAAATCGGACACGGCTGCTGAAGGCGGTTGAAAATATTAAGCAGCGATCGCAGTTGGTAGAGGTTGCGTTGGATAACGTGGAGTGAAACGCAAAATTATTTTTGAGCCTGATGCCTTTGAGGACTTCAACGAATGGGCGCAGCTCGATAAAAAGATTCATCGCAGAATCGTGGAGTTATTGAAAGATATTGATCGTTCGCCCTTTTCGGGGCTAGGTAAACCTGAACCGCTCAAGTATGATTTTAGTGGCTTCTGGTCACCCCGAATAACGGATGAGCATCGTCTTGTTTATACAGTGACCGAAGACGAGATTTTGGTTGCAGCTTGTAAGTATCACTATGATGACTAGGGGCGATCGCGAACCCTTAATTAATTTGGAAATACTATTAGGTCAAGTGCATGAAGAGGCGGCATTGGATTTGGCGATCGCTTATGATCATCCGCCTCGGTTAAAGCTGAAGGATGAGGATTAGGAATGGGTGCGATCGCTGATATAGAATTCTGATTTAAAAGCGATCGGGGTCATTCAGGCAGTTTGGTATATTGAATAAGCCTCTCTCTCAAATGATCGACTTCAATGAACCTATTTTTTGCCCTTGGATTACTCCTTACCTTACCGATTTTAGGCATTGCTCTTTACTTAGCAACTGCCCGCCGCTATCAATCCTCTGACTCTGTTGCCAATTCCTATGACCAATGGACAGAGGACGGTATTTTGGAATTTTACTGGGGCGAACATATCCACCTGGGTCACTATGGTTCGCCGCCCCGACAGAAAGATTTTTTAACAGCAAAGTCTGACTTTGTGCATGAAATGGTGCGCTGGGGTGGTTTAGATCAATTACCCCGTGGCACCACTGTTTTGGATGTGGGCTGTGGCATTGGGGGGAGCAGCCGCATTTTGGCGCGAGATTACGGGTTTGCAGTGACAGGAATTACCATCAGTCCTCAGCAAGTCGACCGTGCTCAGCAGTTAACGCCTCCAGGACTCAACGCGCAGTTTCGGGTAGACGACGCAATGGCACTTTCTTTTCCAGATGCTAGCTTCGATGTGGTCTGGTCGATCGAAGCTGGACCTCACATGCCAGACAAAGCCATTTTTGCTAAAGAGTTGATGCGGGTGCTCAAGCCCGGCGGCGTAATGGTGATGGCAGACTGGAACCAGAGAGACGATCGCCAAATTCCGCTCAATTCTTGGGAGCGCCCAGTCATGCAGCAACTGCTCGATCAGTGGTCGCATCCAAAATTTTCTAGTATTGAGGGCTTTTCTGAGCTGCTAGAAGCCACTGGCATGACCCGATGCCGAGTAGAAACAGCGGACTGGTCGCAAGAGACCCTCCCTTCCTGGTTAGATTCGATTTGGCAAGGCATCATTCGCCCGCAAGGATTGGTCAAGTTCGGCTTTTCTGGCTTCATTAAATCTGTGCGAGAAGTGCCGACGCTGCTGTTGATGCGCTTAGCTTTTGGCAGTGGCCTTTGTCGGTTTGGAATGTTTAAAGCGGTGCGGGCTAGCGATTCGGACAGTGCTTTAGGGCGTTGAGGTTTAGAGCATT
>JBBRCV010000170.1:0-11939 GCA_038204505.1 Elainellales cyanobacterium | reverse complement strand
AAAAATGAACGCTATTTTCGGAGAAAATACCCACTTTTGGATCGAAATTGCAAATATTCCGTTACACAAAACGCAACACCCCACCGAACACACTTCCTAAACTGCTGATCCACATCAAAGTTTTTACCAAAAAAGCCGAGTAGCTCGACGCCACCCGGCTTTATTAAAATTGGTCGATCAAACTTCAGCTTTGCTTAGCCTGATGAATCCAAAGCTATACGCCCAAAGCAGCCTTCGCCACTTTAGCTGCTAACTCACCCTTAGCATACTTCGCTGCATAATCTTCCAGCGAAACTTGCTTGATTTTGCTGGCGTTGCCTGCGGTGCCAAACTCTTGGTAGCGATCGCTGCAAACCTTTTGCATGTACTTAATTGAAGGCTTGAGGAAGTGACGGGGGTCAAATTCCTTGGTGTTTGTCGCCAACGCTTCCCGAACTGCCGCTGTGATGGCTAAACGGTTGTCGGTGTCGATGTTGATTTTACGCACACCGCTCTTGATGCCCTTTTGAATTTCTTCAACCGGAACGCCGTAGGTTTCAGGAATTGTGCCGCCGTACTGATTAATCAGCGCCAACAAATCTTCAGGAACTGAAGAAGAGCCGTGCATGACCAAGTGAGTGTTGGGCAGGCGATCGTGAATTTCTTGGATGCGGCTGATGGCTAGAATTTCGCCCGTGGGTTTACGGGTGAACTTGTAAGCGCCGTGGCTAGTGCCGATCGCCACTGCCAATGCATCGACTTGGGTTCTTTCGACAAAATCAACGGCTTCATCAGGGTCGGTCAACAGCATGGAGTGATCCAACTCACCCTCAAACCCGTGACCGTCTTCAGCTTCACCTTTACCCGTTTCAAGGGAACCGAGGCAACCCAGTTCGCCTTCAACGCTGACTCCAATAGAATGAGCCACTTTAACAACTTCTAGTGTGGTCGCCACGTTGTACTCGTAGCTAGCAGGAGTTTTAGCATCCGCTTCCAAAGAACCATCCATCATGACGCTGCTAAAGCCGTTTTTCATAGCAGAGTAGCAAGTCCCTGGCTCGTTGCCATGGTCTTGGTGCATGACCACAGGAATGTGGGGATAGGTTTCGATCGCCGCCAAAATTAGGTGACGCAGGAAGTTCTCACCCGCATAGTTACGAGCGCCCCGCGATGCCTGTAAGATGACTGGGCTATCGGTTTCATGTGCAGCGTACATGATCGACCGAATTTGCTCTAGGTTATTGACGTTAAATGCAGGAATACCGTAGCCATTCTCGGCGGCATGATCCAGCAGTAGTCGCATTGGCACTAATGCCATAAGAAATTCCTCCTAATTGGGTATGAGCAACGGGCGGTTTGTAAACACTAAATGCTTACGACAATCTTAAGACAGATTGCCCCTTTGATGAATCTGATCTAATAATTTCAGGCTGAACCTGGATTAAACCTGATAATAAGCCGTAATATTAAGTATAAATACTCAGCTACAAGCTTCTGCTAAAAAAACTTCTGCTAAAAAATATATCGAGGGATAGCATAAATTGCTCCCTTAGATCCTGATAAGAAGATGAGTGTTACCATAACCTGAGAAGAAAAAAAGGACGTAATAAAAGGATTGAGCGCTTCATGGTGAATGAAATAACAAAGTCAATATCCTACGCTGGAAGGGATATTAGGCTCACCGTAGGTCTGCTTGCACCGCAAGCAGGCGGTTCTGTGCTGATTGAATCGGGTGAAACGTCAGTACTCGTTGCCGCTACAAGAGCTGCTGGACGTGAAGGGATTGATTTTTTACCTCTATTAGTAGATTACGAAGAGCGTCTTTACGCAGCCGGACGAATTCCGGGTGGCTTCTTGCGGCGAGAAGGTCGTCCGCCAGAGCGGGCAACGCTGATTAGTCGGCTGATCGATCGCCCCATGCGTCCCCTTTTCCCAAGCTGGCTGCGCGACGATATTCAAATTGTGGCGACCACAATGTCGATGGATGAAGCAGTTCCGCCTGATGTGTTGGCAGTCACAGGAGCCTCGATCGCCACTTTGCTAGCCGGAATTCCTTTCAATGGTCCGATGGCAGCCGTCCGAGTGGGGCTGGTGGGTGATGACTTTATTATCAACCCAACCTACGCCGAAATTGAAGCAGGCGATCTGGATTTAGTCGTGGCTGGCTCTCCTGATGGCGTGATCATGATTGAAGCAGGCGCAAACCAATTACCTGAGCAAGATGTGATTGAAGCGATCGACTTTGGCTATGAAGTCGTGCGTGATTTGATTCAGGCTCAGCGCGACCTGATGGCAGAGTTGGGAATTGAGCTGGTGACTGAAGAAGCACCCGTTGTTGACCCAACTTTAGAAAACTTTATCACCGATCGGGCAACAGATGCGGTGAAGAAAATTTTGGCTGAGTTTGAACTGACGAAGCCGGAACGGGATGACAAGCTGGATGTAGTCAAGGCAACGATTGTTGAGGCGATCGCCGAGCTTCCTGAAGAAGATGCCATTCGCGTCGCTGCTAGCAGCAACCCCAAAGCGTTAGGCAACACTTTCAAGAGCGTCACCAAAAAGCTGATGCGTAAGCAAATCGTGGAAGATAATGTGCGGGTTGATGGGCGCAAGCTCGATCAAGTTCGCCCCATTTCTTGCCGCACCCAAGTTTTGCCGCAGCGGGTTCACGGTAGCGGACTGTTTAATCGGGGGCTGACCCAAGTCCTGTCGATCGCCACCCTAGGCACCCCCGGCGACGCGCAAGACATGGACGATCTGCACCCTGATGAAGAGAAGCGTTACCTGCACCACTACAACTTCCCGCCTTACTCGGTCGGAGAAACCCGCCCTATGCGATCGCCCGGTCGCCGAGAAGTCGGTCACGGTGCGCTAGCAGAACGGGCATTAATTCCCGTCTTGCCTCCGAGAGAAGAATTTCCTTACGTCCTCCGGGTCGTCTCCGAAGTCCTTTCCTCCAATGGCTCCACCTCAATGGGTTCAGTCTGCGGCTCTACCCTGGCGCTGATGGATGCTGGAGTTCCCATTCTCAAGCCTGTTAGCGGCGCGGCAATGGGTTTGATTAAAGAAGGTGAAGAAGTCCGAATTCTGACCGATATTCAGGGTATTGAAGACTTCTTAGGCGACATGGACTTTAAGGTGGCTGGAACCGAGACGGGCATCACTGCTCTACAAATGGACATGAAAATTTCTGGCTTGCCCCTAGAAACGATCGCGGCTGCCATTACTCAAGCCAAGCCTGCCCGGATGCACATTCTAGAGAAAATGCTGGAGGCGATCGACAAGCCGCGCGAAGAACTTTCGCCTTGGGCACCTCGTCTACTAACCATCAAAATTGATCCTGAGTTTATCGGCATGGTCATTGGACCTGGCGGTAAGAATATCAAAGGCATCACCGAGCAAACCGGAGCCAAGATTGATATTCAAGACGATGGTACGGTGACAATTTCAGCAGTCGATGGCAGCAAGGCCAAACAAGCCCGCGCCATTATTGAAGGCATGACTCGCAAGCTCAGCGCGGGCGATGTCTATGTGGGTCATGTGGTGAGGATCATTCCTATTGGTGCGTTCGTAGAATTCTTGCCCAATAAAGAAGGCATGATTCACATCTCTCAGCTTGCCGATTATCGGGTTGGCAAGGTGGAAGATGAAGTGGGAATTGGCGATGAAGTGATCGTCAAAATCCGCGAAATTGATGGTCGAGGGCGAGTGAACTTGACTCGACTCGGAATTCATCCTGACGAAGCAACTGCGGCTAGAGAAGCGGCGGCTGTCTAGCTGGAAAGCTTACAAGTCAATTATCCCAACGCCCGATACATGATCACGGCATCAGCCTTTCTGCCGTCGAGCAAGTTGGCGGCGTTGGGAATGATGCCGAGGATTGAAAAATCCAGGGATTTCCAAAGATTAAGAGAGGCAGTGTTGGTCGAGAAGATGACGTTGAACATGACGGCGGTGTAGCCTTTAGCAAGGGCGATCGCCAGCATGTTTTCTCCCATATATCGACCAATACCCAGCCCTCGCGCTGAAGGTTGTACAATAAATCCAGCGTTGCAGATGTGACTGCACCGTCCCGGAAAGTTGGGCTTGAGATAAAAGGCTCCCAAAATCTTTCCCGGTTCAATATTTGTTTTTTCTGCTGAATCGTCCAATAACCTGACGACAAATGTATCTCCACTCATCCAGTAAGCTGCAAACTCCTCTTCATTCAATGGCTGCGCTTGCGGATAGGTTTGTCCTTCGATGATGACAATATTGAGCAGTGCTCTGACATCTGCTCGTTCATGCACACGCATATCGTCGAGTTCAATCTGAGTGCCATCTTTAAGAATTGTCTGAATCGGTAACTGCATGTCTCGCTTTCCTGAATCTCACCGTTGTTTTTCTGATCTCAGAGCGCTCTAAGGATTTAGACCTAGCATGGCAATTCTACACGGTAGTTGGATTTCTCCATCTCAGGCTTCCAAAGCTGCGGGGCATTTCTTCGTTTGGGGAGAAATCTGGCGCAGAATTGACCCGATCGAGATTCCTGCTGGATCTTCCAACGTTAATCACCCGTTTGCAATGGCTGAGGAGGAATTGAGGGAATTATTGCGATCGCTCCACACCTCTAAATCTCTCACATGGGATGTTGCCGAGTTCCCACTACAAGAATTAGTTGCTGCTGAACAATCTGGAACTCGTAAACGTAAGGCAACTGCGGCTTCTACTGCGGCTTCTGTCCGATGGCAAACGGTTGGCTTTACGGTTCCAACTCAACGGTCTGAAAATTCTGCCCTGCCCCAGCATTCTGCCGCTAGCGAAGAGGATGTTCACGCTTCTCTAGAGCTGTTTTCATGGCAAGTACAAGGGATTCGATTAACGGCGATCGAAGCCTTACAATTCCTCCAATCTCTGCCCTTAAGCTCAGTCTTAGATGATGAGAATTCTTGGCTAGGCGATGATTTACGGTTTTGGTCGCACTTGGCGCGGTGGCAGTTAGATTTGTCAGCACGCGCCAAATTTTTGCCGATTTTAGAAAACGGAGTCGTGCGGTGGCAGGTGTTGTTAGATAGTGCAGTGGATCAGGCACATTTTGATCGGTTTTGTCGGCAGATTCCAGGGGCTTGTCGGGCTTATTGGGATGCGGATCATGACCTAGAAGCTGATGTCTCGATCGCCACATCGCAAGCATTGATTTTTGATTTTTTGAACAGCACGATCGCGGCGCAAATCCGGGCGATCGCCGCTCGAACAGCAGTGCCAACAGCGACTTTTCCCAAAGATTTACCCTTGCGCGAATGGCTACAAGCGCTGGGACAAATCCCGACTGTGGAAAGGAGTGATCTCTTCGAGATACCCGCAAGGGGTCGTCTGGAATCTGCTCTAACCCAATGGATTGCGCCACTTCAGCAGCATCTCACTCCACAACTTGCTTCTTTCCGCACCTGTTTTTACCTCAATCCGCCTGTACCCGGACAGAGCGAATGGATGCTGGAATACTTTTTACAGGCGATCGATGATCCAGAGTTCTTAGTGGGGGCGCGAACAGTTTGGAATAATCCCGTCGATCAACTTAAGTATATGGGACGAACGATTGAGCAGCCGCAGGAAAGCTTGCTAGCAGGTCTAGGGCTAGCTTCTCGCCTGTATCCGTTGATAGAACCCAGTTTGCATGTGCAGCAGCCCCAGGCTTGTCGGCTCAACCCTATGCAGGTCTATGAATTTCTCAAGTCGATGGCTTGGCGATTGCAAGATAGCGGATTTGGTGTAGTTTTGCCGCCCAGTTTGTCTAATCAACAGGGCTGGGCAAATCGCTTGGGGCTAAGAGTGCAGGCAGAAACGCCAACTCTCAAGAAGAATCAGCGTTTAGGCTTGCAGAGCTTGCTGAACTTTAAGTGGGAACTAACCATTGGCGGACAGCGATTATCGAAAGCAGAGTTCGATCGCCTGGTCGATTTAAATTCGCCCCTAGTCGAAATTAACGGCGAATGGGTAGAACTGCGTCAGCAAGATGTCAAAGCGGCACAGACCTTCTTCGAGAGCCGCAAAGATCAAATGGCGCTGTCTTTGGAAGATGCTCTACGAATTAGTACGGGCGATACGCAAATGGTGGAAAAGCTCCCAGTCGTGGGATTTGAGGCAAATGGAGCGTTACAAGAACTGATTAATGCGCTGACTTCAGGGAATCAAAACGTGGAGGCGATCGCCATTCCTGACACCTTTCAAGGAGAGTTGCGTCCGTACCAGGTGCGAGGTGCATCTTGGCTGGCGTTTTTAGAGCGCTGGGGCTTAGGCGCTTGTTTGGCAGATGATATGGGTTTAGGCAAAACCATTCAGTTCATCACCTTAATGCTTCACTTGAAGGCTCAAGAAGTCCTAGAGCACCCGACGTTACTGGTTTGCCCAACTTCTGTGCTGGGCAACTGGGAGCGAGAGCTGAAAAAGTTTGCGCCCAGCTTAAAGGCAGTGCTGCACCATGGCGATCGCCGTCCCCAGGGCAAAGCCTTCGCCAAAGCCGTCAAAGGTCAGGATTTGGTCATTACCAGCTATTCGCTTGTCCATCGAGACACCAAAGACCTGCAAACTGTCACTTGGCAAGGCATCGTGCTAGACGAAGCGCAGAACATCAAGAACTCAGAAGCCAAGCAATCTCAGGCTGTCCGGCAACTCGAAACTCAGTTTAGGATTGCCTTAACTGGAACTCCTGTTGAAAACCGTCTGTCGGAACTGTGGTCGATTCTCGATTTCCTTAACCCTGGTTATTTAGGACCTCGCAATTTTTTCCAGCGTCGGTTTGCGATTCCTATTGAGCGCTACGGTGATACCGCTTCCTTGCAGACCTTACGCGGACTCGTTCAGCCCTTCATCTTACGTCGCCTTAAAACCGATCGCTCCATTATTCAAGACCTGCCCGACAAGCAAGAAATGACCGTATTCTGTGGTCTAACAGCAGAGCAAGCGGCTTTATATCAAAAGTTAGTCGATCAATCTTTGGTCGATATAGAATCGGCGGAAGGCATTCAGCGACATGGGCTAATTTTGGCGTTGCTGGTGAGGTTGAAGCAGGTTTGCAATCATCCAGGTTTAATAAAAGGGGGTTCGCCAAAAGGTGAATTGGGAGACACGGGGCTTCAGGTGCATTCAGGAAAATTGCAGCGTTTGGAAGAAATGCTCGAAGAAGTTTGGGCAGAGGGCGATCGCTGCCTCATTTTTACGCAGTTTGCAGAATGGGGTAAATTACTCCAGGCGCACCTACAGCAGCGATTTAACCGAGAAGTTTTGTATCTCTATGGCAGCACTTCTAGAAAGCAGCGAGAAGAAATGGTCGATCGCTTTCAAAACGATCCCCAGGCTCCTCGCATTTTCATTCTTTCCCTTAAAGCGGGTGGTGTCGGCTTAAACCTAACCCGTGCCAACCATGTCTTCCACTTCGATCGCTGGTGGAACCCGGCAGTCGAAAATCAGGCAACCGATCGCGTCTTCCGAATTGGGCAAACACGCAACGTGCAGGTGCATAAGTTTGTTTGCACTGGCACTTTAGAGGAGCGCATTCACGAACTTATTGAGAGTAAAAAAGCACTGTCTGAACAGGTAGTCGGTGCAGGCGAAAGCTGGTTGACAGAGTTGGGAACCGATCAACTGCGGAGTTTGCTACTGCTCGATCGCACGGCAATAATTGAGGATTAGGCGATTAATTGGGATAAGCGCACAGCGTATAAATTACAACGACAGATGTAACCTAATTTAATTAGTATCCTGCTCTCGTACCCATCGGCGAAAGTTGATTTCTGCGGTTACTTCGTCAAGTAGCGCCGTTTCTAAGAACTGGTAGAGATCAGTTTTCTCAACAATAGGAAATATGTGTGAGCGATCGCACTCGACATATTTTCCATCTTGAAGCTTTAAGATATTCCATAAGTGACCATTAAACCGCCAAAACTCTTGCACGCCCATCATGGCATAGAGCGTATTTTTATTAAGATCCGTATTAGTAATATCAACTTCTACAACTAAATCAGGTGGTGGATCAACATTTAAGTTAATTTCATGATCAGCCACTAAAGAGTAGTTTTGGATGTAATAACCATTATCTGGTTCTGCACTTTTGAGTAAATCTTCTCGCTCTAGCGTGGTTGAACCCATCGTCTTGATTTTCATTCCCATTTCAATCACGAGAATCAAGACGAACCGCTCAATCAATCTTGCAAAGCGCTCGTGTCCTTCTAAGGGCATGGTGATTTCTAGCACTCCATTATCGTAGGTAAAACGGGCGTGAGTGCGCTCAGTTAGCAAACATTTAACCTGTCGAAAGGAGTGCCAGTCGAGATCTCGAAAAGTCAGACGCTTTTCACCAATGAGCTTGGGAGGAGGGCTGAACAGCATTAAAATTACCGCTCTTTACTTGGGGCTTATTTTAGCTTGTAACTAGCAGCTTGTAGTTCAACCGTTTTTCAGCCCCCCATTCCTGGAATTAAACCGCTACTCAACCGCTTTAGCGCCCGATTTGCCACATCGGCATAGCGTAATTCTCCACAAAGCACCTTAGCCATTTTGTCAGAGGCAGAAGGGCGTTTGATCCCCACCTTGTACGCTACGCCAGGAACGCGGTAGAACACGCCCGCCAGACGCTGTGCCCACGCCATATCTTCGCCCCATTCAGTGTTGATGATGTTAGTGTATTCCTCCAAGGCATTGGCGTTCCCTGCGATCGCCCCATCAATTGCCTCTGCCGCCTTAACTCCCGTAAAAATCGAAGGACGAATCCCTTCAGCGGTCATGGGGTCAACCACACAGGCAGATTCCCCTACTAGCAGCGCGTTCTGGGTGTGCAGCTTTTGGTTGCCATCCCACAGGCAGAGCGGATGTCCATACTGTTTGGTGTTTTTCATGTCAATGCCAAACAGGGTGGCGTATTCTGCCAAAATGGCCTTGAAGTCCTGCTTCTGGTCGCCGCCCCGGAAGGTGCCGATGCCAATAGAATAGCCATCGGCTTTAGGAAAATTCCAGATGTAGCCGTTTTTGACCATGCCGAATTCAAAGTGAACGGCTTGAGGTTCCGTATTTTGTGCCGGAGCTTCGGCTTCTAGTGCGCCTGCAAGACGGCGTTTGCGGTCTTTGAAACCCAGCCAGTTTGCCATCATGCCTTTGGCTCCATCGGCAGCGACAAGATAGCGACCCTCGACGGAACCATCGGCAGTATTGACTTGCCAGCGATCGCCCTTCCACTCAATGCCCTTAACTTCGGTGTTGTCTCTCAGCTCTGCGCCTTGCTCCTGAGATTTCTTGACCAGGAAATGATCGAAATGGTCGCGCCGCACTAGCCAAATAGGCTCTGTGTTTTCCAAGTGAGCATCGACGGGATCGCCCATTTTCCAGGTGAAGCGAAGGGACGAGACTTTGAGAGAAATTACGGGTGAGAAATCGAAGTCAAACCACTGGGCAATTTGAGGCGAAACGCCGCCACCGCAAGGTTTGTAGCGAGGTAAGGACTCTTTTTCTAGAATCAGGACAGAGCGTCCTTTTTTTGCCAGATGATAGGCGGCAGAGCCACCTGCTGGACCTGCGCCCACAATAATGCAGTCGTACACCATTAAGCTTCACTCCTAAGTGTGCCAAGTTTACCCGGTTGTTCTCAATTCCACTCTCTACCTACAGTAAAGGAGGGTTTCAACCGGAAATTTTTCAAAACGATCAAATACCCTTCATATCTCACACACACTTCACATTAGAGAGTCGTAATATCTTTCTCTTTCTCGCCCAAGACTTGATCAACCTTGCTAACATACTTGTCTGTCAGTTTTTGAATGCCGTCTTGCAAATCACGAGATTCATCTTCAGGCAGATCGCCTGCTTTCTCTTGCTTCCGCACCGCATCGACTGCATCTCGGCGAATATTGCGGATGGAGACTTTGCCTTCTTCGGCAAATTTGGCAGCGACTTTGACCAGTTCTTTACGGCGATCGCTAGTCAAAGGCGGAATATTCAGCCGAATGGTCGTGCCGTCGTTGTTAGGCGTTAGACCAATATCAGACAGTGAGATCGCTTTCTCAATGAGTGCCATGGCGCTGCGATCGTAGGGCTGAATGGTGATGGTGCTAGAGTCGGGGGTATTGATCCCTGCCAGCGACTTCAGCGAGGTTGGGGTGCCGTAATATTCTACGGAGATGCGATCGAGGATGGCAGCATTAGCGCGCCCTGTCCGAATCGTGTTGAAGGAGCGTTGAGTTGACTCAACTGCCTTCTGCATTTGGCTTTCAACTTCAGATAATTTCACAAGACTCTCCCACGAGCGTTCCAATCGATTCCCCTAGCAAGGCTCGACGCACATTTCCCGGAACGGAGAGGTCGAACACAATGATAGGAATATGATTATCTTTACACAGAGAGATCGCGGCTGTATCCATGACTTTCAAATCTTGATTGATGGCATGACTAAAGGTTAGGCTTTTGTAGCGTTTGGCGTTGGGGTTAAGCTTTGGATCAGAGTCATACACCCCGTCTACTTTAGTCGCTTTGAAAACCACTTCGGCATTAATTTCAGCCGCTCTGAGTGCGGCGGTGGTGTCGGTGGTAAAAAAGGGATTGCCTGATCCTGCACCAAAAACCACTACCCGACCTTTTTCTAAGTGGCGGATGGCGCGGCGGCGAATGTAAGGCTCTGCAACCTCTTTCATTTCGATCGCGGACATGACGCGGGTAGGCACGCCATCGCGCTCTAGAGCATCTTGGAGGGTCATGGCGTTCATAACAGTGGCAATCATGCCGATGTAGTCTGCGGTTGCCCGATCCATCCCTGCCGCTGCGCCTTTGACTCCTCTGAAAATATTGCCACCGCCTACTACAATCGCAATCTCTACTCCCTGTGCCGCAATGTCTTTCACTTCTTGGGAAATGCCTTGGACAATGGTGGGGTCTATTCCGTAGGCGAGTTCGCCCATCAATGCTTCACCGCTTAGTTTCAGCAAGATCCGCTTGTAAGTTAAGCCCATGTAGTATTGGTTCTTCTTGCTCTAGAGTTCTCATTCAACTAAAAGATAACAGCAGAAACATATTTTGCAAAATTGTGGGGATTTTATGCCTATTTTTGTAATGTGAACTTAACTGAGAGTGTTTCTGTCTCATACATAGGCTACTTGCGCCATTTGACGGAGCACCCGATCGCACTTGTAGCGGAGTTCGCAATGGCTTGATTGGACAAGAGTTGGGCGATCGCATCCCTGGCATAATTCACTTTGACCGCGCCCGGATTTTGCGGATTATCATCAACAGCACCGTTGTAACAAATAATGCCTGAGCGGTTAATTATAAATATTTCGGGAGTGCGTTCGGCGGCAAAGCTCTGGGCGACATCTTGGGTGACATCTCGCAAGTAAGGAAAATTGAGACTTTTCTCTTGGGCGAAAGACTTCATCTTTTCAAAGCTGTCAGCGGGATATTGCTGTTCGTCGTTAGCATTGATACCGATTAGGGTGAAGCCTTGGCTTTGGAAGTCGGTTTGAATTTGCTTGAGGCGATCGAGATACAGATGAACGTAAGGGCAGTGGTTACACATAATGACTACCCCTACCGCTTGGAATTTCTCTAGATATCGAGCCAAATGGTGTACGGTATCATCAATTCCGGGTAGCTCGAAATCTGGTGCGTAGTGACCCACTTTTTCCATCGTTGCCTCTTGCTCTTTGGCAGAAAATCAGACCGTTATATTAGCCTAGCCGTATATATTCTGCTAACACTACCCTGCTAACACCATCCTGCTAACCCGATAGCTTCCTCTGAAATACACCTCCTCTGCATATAAAAGGCAAATGCAAGTCCCTATTCGTCAAGATCTAGTGTTGATTGGCGGCGGTCATAGCCACGCGATCGCGCTCAAAAAGTTTGGTATGAATCCCATTTCTGGGGTGCGGCTAACGCTAATTACCGATGTGTCGCACACACCCTATTCTGGGATGTTGCCGGGGTATGTGGCGGGACTATAC
>JBBRCV010000169.1:0-12039 GCA_038204505.1 Elainellales cyanobacterium | reverse complement strand
GGTCCCATGCGGATCAGTAAGCAGACTCCTTCCTGAGCGCTACCAACGCTGTAGGGAAGACATTCAAGTTGATCCATGCCATGCTCCTAGTGAGCAGAGCCGTTGCCATGATAATTGTCGGAGTCGTAGAATCCGTTACGGGTTCCAAAAAACAGGCAGGCAATAATAAAAATAGGGGTGAGTCCAAGCAAAATGGTTTTGACATCCATGGGTTATTAACGTCTCGCTTTCTAGAAAATGCTGATATCAAACATCAGTTAGTTGATGCAGTCTAGATTGTGACCTGAAAATGCCAAAATTTGGATCTGTTGACTAATAATCTTTAGAATCCTAGAAACTTAATCCTAGAAACTTAATCCTAGAAACCTTGAGACAACTGCATCCTAAAAGCATTGAGCCGATCTGGCTTTCTCGCCCTTCTCCTGAAGTCGCCCCCGATCTATTGGGCTGTACTTTGGTGCGCCAATTTCCCGATGGACAAACTTTCCGGGGGTTAATTGTCGAAACTGAGGCTTATGCCCCTGGTGACCCAGCTTGCCACGCTTATCGCCGTCAGACTGTCCGCAATACAGTTATGTTTGGGGCGGCGGGAATGAGCTATGTGTATTTGATTTACGGCATGTACCACTGTCTAAACGTGGTGACTGACGTAGAGGGCGTACCCAGTGCAGTCTTGATTCGGGCACTCCAGTTGGAGTCTCTACCAGACTGGATTGATCCCAAACAGGCGAAAAAACCGCATTTAGTGGCAGCAGGACCTGGAAAACTTTGTCGAGCATTCAAGATTGACTTAAGCTTGACGGCGCAGCCCTTTCAGCCTAACTCTCCACTGTGGCTAGAGCATCGGACTAAAAATTTTCAGCAGGAATGCGATCGCCAAACCACTCGATTTGTTCAAACCACTCGAATTGGGTTGACCCAAGGAGCAGATATTCCTTGGCGATGGTATATTCAGGGCTGTCCAGCGGTTTCTCGGTTTGACAAGATCAGAACTCCTCAAGGAGGGTCAGAATTTCTGCAAAACTCCGACCCCTTAAAACCCGAATCTATTGCTGAGGACTAGCGGGAGCCTGCGGTTGGGCTTGAGGCGCTGGAGCCGGACGAGCAGCAGGATTGCGCCGATTAGGGTTGCGAGGAGCGGGGGCTTGTTGCCCCGCAGCAGGGCGTTGTCCCGCCGTCGCAGGGCGTTGTCCTGCCGCCGGGGCTTGACCCGCAGCAGGTGGTTGACCCGCAGCAGGTGGGAGCGATCGAATGAACGTCAAAGTTTCTGGGGTAGGCATGAGGAAGATTTGATTAAGGGCAGCATTGTCGCTGCTTTGCAGACTTTGAATCAATCCTTCTAAGCTAAGAACTTGGATCTGAATTTTTTTGGCAAGATCAGGTTGAGATCGGCCCAGTTGGTCAATCATCGCTTGAACATCTTCCCGGCTGAAGTAGACCGGAATGACTTCTTGATTATTGATGCGGCGGGTGAGATATACGCCTTCTTGATCAGTCGATTTTGCAATAAATAGCGGTACTCCTCGGAACTGTTGAGCGTTGCCGCCTGCCTGCTGAATAAGGGTTCTGGCAGCTTCTGCTTGCTGTGGAATGCCAATAAAGGCAACTTGGACAGGGTTAGCTTGATTTTGGTCGCGCCGCGCCATTTCATACGCTAACGATAAGGGTACTGGCGTGACCTGAAAACCATTGGCTTGCTGAGGACTCTTTTGTTTGAGTTCAGTCAGGAAAGCTTGTGCCGCCTGTTGGCTGATGAACATATACACCACGGGCAGGGTTTCGGCCGTGGCGTTATTGGGGCGAGTCACCAAGAAATTGCGATCGCCATCTAAAAATGTGAAGACGGGGATCGGCTGTAGACGCGCGACGACTTGCTCGTTGGTCAATGCAAATGCGCGGAAGTTACCACCGATAGACAAAGGATTAAATAAAATCCCTCCGACTAAACTTAAAGCTGCACCCCAGCGGATCAATGACTTCATATGTGCTCCTGAAAACTACATTGGCGTGAAAATTCTGCGTTTGGCGATTCTGCGTTTGGCGGTGACTGGTTGCCCCGTCGCTCTAGACCCTGATGAACTGGCGACTCTTGCGGTATCTGCGAAGCAGCGCGCAACATTTCATAC
The DNA here is from genome assembly GCA_038204505.1 of Elainellales cyanobacterium. GTDB lineage: Bacteria > Cyanobacteriota > Cyanobacteriia > Elainellales > Elainellaceae > Timaviella. The sequence goes on along the minus strand of JBBRCV010000169.1, from coordinate 9,913 downwards.
ATTCACCTACCCCATCAAACCTGCTATCTAAGTACTATTCTGCAAGACTTACCGATCATTCAACCTCCCGAAATGATTCGGTCGAACCTAGGTTCACACGAATTGTTACATTAGGCAAGTCTCTACATTTTGCTCTGAAGCATTCATTTTGTTCGGCACTCCCCTTTAAGACTAGAAGGTGAACAAATAGTTCCAAAGCCCCAAAAGGCTTAGAAGTGCCCTAAAAGGTTTGGAAATAAGAGAGGTAAAGGCTTAGGTAGGAGTAGGAAAAGCGGCATCTCGATGTTTTACTAATGTCGCTTGAGGCAGAGTTCCTTGAAGATGGCTCCAAGGGAGAATTTGATCAGTTGACCAATGGGCATGGACGTAGAAATCCAGTTCTGGCAAGGTTCCTCGTAGCTCTTTGAAGGCACGGCGATAGCTACCTAGGGTATCGCCGTAGTGCCGTACTAGCTCTAGTAAGTGGGAGAGACGGCGATCGCCCCTAGAAATCAGCGCCTGAATCACTGACCAATTGTGGCTTTCTGGGCGAAAGTCTATGCCTTGAGGGCGTAATTGCTTTTGCAAGAACTTCAGCCGCTTTTCGGCTTCCGGGCTGACCCCAAACCACTGAAACGGCGTATGGGCTTTGGGAACAAAGGTACTGCATCCTAGGGTGAGCCGTAGTCCTGGCGCGGCTTTCCGCAGGTCGCGCATCATCGTTACCGTTTGCTCCAGGTCGTCCCATTCTTCGCCAGGAATGCCCACCATCCCGTAGAGCTTGAGGGCACTGAGTCCGCCCGCTTTAGTGTTAATGGCAGCTTGGGTAATTTCGTCATTGGTCAATTTTTTGTTGACGATTTGGCGAAGGCGATCGCTGCCACTCTCCACCGCGATCGTAATCGAGCGACTCTGATGCTTCACAAGCGTCTGTGCTAATTTCTCAGTCACCGTATTGGTGCGTACCGATGCCAAACTGAGGCGAACATCGTCGTACTGAGGTTGATTTAAGTGGTCTAACAGCGTTTCAAATTCTGGATGCTGCGTTACCGAAGCGCCCAATAGCCCCAAGCGATTAGTCACCTCTAAGCCACGGGCGATCGCCGGAATCAATGAGCCTTCCAAACTGGCGACCCGAAACGGCAAGGTGAGATAGCTGGCAAGGCAAAACCGACACATCTCTGGGCAACTCCGCACCACCTCCACCATGTAAATGCTCTCCCACGCTGCCTTCTCGGTAACAACGGTCGAAGCTGATAAGGTATTGCTACGGTAAGTTTGTCTTTGCACTTGAGCCGGAATTCCAGCGATCGCCTCAATTGCCGCAATACTGCCCTCCACGCCTTCATAAGTCACTTCATACAGGCACGGTACGTAAATACCCGGAACCTGGGCTAGGTGACGTAACTGAGTAGGGCGATCGGCATGACGCACCTGTTGGTAGGCATTGATGAAATCTTCCAGTAACGTCTCGCCATCTCCCAGCAGAATTACGTCAAAGAAATCTGCCAACGGCTCAGGATTAGCGGTTAGCACCGAACCGCCTCCGAATACTAATGGATGTTTGTCACTTCGAGCCGTGGCGCGAACGGGAATTTCGAGCTGTTCCAACAGGCTCAAGATATTGACATAATCTAATTCCCACGAGAAAGAGAAGCCCACGAGTTCAGGTTCAGAGGGCAGCGGCTCGTGCATATCAGTAAATAGGCGGCTGACCTGCACATCTGTTCGAGAGGCGAGGGTTGCCCAAACGATTTGATAGCCCAGGCTAGTAATACCAACCGTGTATTCGTTGGGGAAAGCAAAGATTGTGGCGATCGCCGATTCTGTAGGGATAGCGGGCGTAAATAGAAGGTGTTCGGCGGCAAAAGCAGAAGTCACAGGCAAAGCAGAAATAGGGAGTTGTTTCAGCCTAGCACTTGGGAATCAAAGAGGTGGGTGGCAGACAGCAGTGCAATCAATCGAGGGGATAGATCGATCTAACAAGTGGTGAGAGAAATTAGCGAGGTGGACTCCACGGAGAAGAGACCGTGTTTCTATGGAGAATACGGAGACTTATTTGTAAATTTTAATACCAACAAATGAGGCATATACCCTAGGTCTTTAAAGTTTCTTTATGTCATCCTGTATTGAAGTGGGCTGGATCGAAAACTCCTTAACGCTGTGAACCCTTTGATAGGGCTAGAAATTAGGTTAAGTTTAGCATTGGAAATTTGCGCTTCACAATGGTTTGCTTCATTTGAATCTGAAGGCGATCGCTGAAGCAATCTTTGGGTTGCTATCAAGTAGCAAATATCACGTAACAAATCGCACCAGCGGCAGGAACATTTAGTAACTCCTTGAAAGTTGAAAGAGTCAAATGATGGCTAAACCAGTAGATGATCAGTTTGGGACATTCGTTCCTTCTTGTGAACGAGTTTGGGAAGATCAAGCTTCTAGAAATACGTTCATTGATGTTCGCAAAGCTGAAGCCGATTGTCTGCTAGAGAAGGCGATCGAGCAATATCAACTACAGTTCTTTCAGGCATCCCTCAAAACATTTCAACAGGCTTTAGTCATTTGTCGCACCTCTAAAGACTGGCAGGGTCAAGGTAAAGCCTTGGGTGGCATGGGGCTGGTTTACTACATGATTGGTAACTACACTGAGTCGATCGCTTGTTCTCACCAAAGTTTAGGCATTGCCCGTCATATTCAAGACCGCATGACCGAGCGGCAGGCGTTAGGCAACTTGGGCAATGCTTATCGACATTTAGAGGACTTTGCCAGGGCGATCGAATTTAAGCAGCAAAGCCTGGTGATTGCTCAAGACATTGCCGATCGCCGGGGCGAATTAGCTGCCCTCAGCAACTTAGGGATGTTACACAAAGCGATGGGCGATTGTGAACAGGCAATTCACTACTATCATCAAAGCCTGATCATTGCCAGAGAACTCCCCGATCTGCAAGCCGAGGCTCAGGTATTGCGTAACTTAGGCAACGCTCATCACGCTATGTCAAACTACGCTGAAACAGTCCATTGCTACGAGCAACTTCTATCGTTGATCCGGCAGATTGCAGGTCGTCAATCTGAAATTCAAATCTTGAAAAATTTGGCGAGTGCCTGCCATAGTTTAGGCGACTTTAATAAAGCGATCGCCTATCAGCAACAGCAGCTTACCCTGATATTAGAACTTCAGGATTACGATGCTGCTGCACAAACGCTAGAAAGCCTCAGAACACTTTACGACGAGCTAGGACGCTACGAAAAAGCGCTTGAGTGTTATGAAACACGCTTGGCGATCGCCCGCTCTATTCAAAATAACTCGCTCGAAAAACAGACAATTGATGCCCTTAAAGCCACCTGCTGCACCATGGGCAACTTTGCTAAAGCCAGTCAATATACCGGATGAGATTAGGCTGAGGATAGAAAGTGTGAATGAAGGAAGGACAGAAAGTGTGAATGAAGAATATCACTCAAATATCACGTTGTCGTTGCCTAAGCTGCGCTAAAAAATCAACGGTATAGCGCTCCAGAAATCTACCGCTGAGTAATTCAATAAATTTGTCTAACGGATTTAAATCTACGATGTACTCACCGACCCTTAGACCCAGTGGCTCCAGGTGTTTGCCTCGTAGCTCTGTGTGCAGAATTGGAAACTTTTTAGTCTTCAATTGTTGAATTAGCCAGAGCATATCACTGTCTTTTTGAATCTGATTGCTTTTGAACGAGTCTGTTACACTACCCGCGATCGTATCTCTATCAAAAGAGATTAATGCCGTCAGGTTAAACAATTGACTGCGTTCAACAAAACACTGAGTTTGTTTTCTATTAGGTAATACACCTAGCCCCACGCGATCGAGGAAACGAGCAATACTTCGCACAGGAATAGCACTTTCTGTATTGCTAATATCAGGGGCAATCAATAAAGAAGGTTGAGCTAAGATTGAGGCACCCTCCAAACCAGCATGGTCAAGGAGTGCCTCAACCTGCTGATAAGCTCGTTTATCAACACAAGACTCTATAATCTGCTTCCAATGTTCACCGGTTAAGAATTCTAGCAAGGCAATATATTTACAGCCTAAGCTATGCCCCAACCAAAAGTAGTTCGCTTTATCCTGGTACAGACTGCAATGTGTAATGTTTGCGAGTTCTTTGCAAATCACATCCTGTTCCCTCAGTAAATCGATCGCAATTGACCAGTGGCGAAAGCTAAACCTGAAAGGTAGAGCGACGATCGTGTAGCCTTCTTCATATAATGTTTGCAAAAAATATCGGTAGAAAACAGTGGGAAAGGTGCCGAAGAAAGCGCCGCCAATGAACTGAATAACCCCTTTGGGTTCAGGATGAATCGCTATCCAACTAAAGCTAACTGGACTAAACCTAAAAACTGGAAGCATAGCACTTTTCTACTGTAAAAGACGGGTTTTCAGAGTGTAGACTTAGGCAATATTTGATAGCAGTCAAATAGCAGGGGCAGGCTAAATCTACTCCTGCTATAAGTCATAGAAGCTTTAGAAACGCGGTCTTATGAATTAGAGAGCTTGAAAACGCCACCATTACTGACTGGCAGTGCATAAGCAATTTGATCCAGACTCACAGCATCTGGATTTTTACCTTCGGGATTTTTGAAGAAAGTACCCCGATGTTCAGGAGTGACGAGTAAGGTAGCAGTGTCTGATCCTGAAAGTGAGGACAAGAAAATTTCTACGTATCCACGAGCTTCAAAGTTTGCTGTTGTCAGCAAGTCGGAAGGAGGAAGAATATTTGGTTGCAATAGAAGTAATCCAGTGCCATTTTCGGGAAGCGTAAACGTAATTCGTGCTTTGTTATTCTGTGGAACTATTTCTGGCACAAGTGTTGATTGAGGAACGTCTCCTGAAAAAAGGTTTTGCCCTGAGATATCAACAACATCTAGGAAGTCTTGCCAAGAAGTAGGACGTTCTGTTACATCAGTAGGATCGATTGGAAACTTAATGGTAAAGACAATAGACACTGTTACAGGGAAGAAATTAACATTACTGATGGTCAAGAAATAGCCTTGAATTACCTTACGGCTAAGCTTATTAATCCCTGCTACAGGAGGTAATTGTGGCTTCAGTAACACTTCAAAATTAGAAACAAGTGCCATTTACTTTTCTCTCCTTGACTAAACTTACACGCACATCATAATTTGGGCATGAGTAAGCTAATCAGTACCCTCACGGGTGCTATTTTACTTTGGCATTTTGCACTGGGGTTTAACCAATAATGAATCTACTGGGACAAACTATTTAACCGATCGCCTCTCGCCATTAAACCTACTGCATGAACAGAAAATTAGCGGCAAAAACACCGATCGCTTCACTCCCGCGATCGCCCATCTTGACGACCTAGCTCATACACTCCACAGCTAATACAAGCCAGGATTCCCATACTAATTGCCCAGCTTTTGCCCAAACTAATCTCAACGCCCCAGTTACACAATCCACCAACTAGCAAGAACGGCACAATGCTCAACAGCGAAGAGTAAAAAGCATTTTGTGATTCTCGTGCAGACTTAGTTCGCTCAAGTTCTTCAGCCGAAGTGTAGAGCGATCGCTCAGCAAAGTTCATCCATCGACTTAACTGCTCCATTACCCAATTACTAAGGGGAGAAAAACCCAAGTAAATCGCCAAAGCCCAAAGACTAATCCCTGCTAGCGTTGTCGGGTTAAGTTCCAAGCTAAAGGGGAAGAGTTGGGTGAACATAAGTCGGATAAAGGAAGGTTGAGTTCATTGATTGTAAAGGTTCTGGACAGAATTTTGTAGGGTGTAGGAACCACAGCTACATCTACCCGACGGCTCCAGGTAAGTAGGTCGCCCAAGCCTTCACTACTTCTGGCGTACCATACCAAAGCTTTTGTGGACGGGGAGAATGCCACACGTTTTCTAAAGTAATATTTTCTGCTCCGGCTAAATGCGCTGACTCAACTGGCGTAATGCCATCGCCCCAGCACTTGCCTTGACCACAGGTTAATTCGTAGCTGCTATAGGTAAACCAGTTCTGCAAGGTGCGATCGCCATAAATAGCTTTTCCAGCAACACAGACATAGCGCACACCTTCATAAAATGCGCCTGGGTAGTTATTTTTGACAAAATCAAGATTGCGTTTTGTCCAGCGTTCTTGGCTAACGTGGGGAGTTCCTAGCGTAATCAGCGTATCGACAAACGTTCGAGCTTTCCAAAGACAGACTTGTCCAGCATTAGCAGCATGAACATCGTAGGGAATCTCTCCTAGGTAAATTCGAGAAACCCAACCTCCCGCAGAATGACCGACAAGGTTAATGCGATCGCTCCCCGTTTCTGCCATCACTCGCTGCACAGTTTGATCTAGCTTTTGCAAAATTGGTAACATCGATCGCCCACCCACTGTAGGCAGCCAATCCCGCCGCTGCAACGGCACAGTAACGGCTGGAAAACCCATTTCCCGTAAACTCAGTTCCATTTCCAGGTAAGGTTTTGCCCCTGCCAAATAACCCGGCAAAATGACTGTAGGAATGATAGAAATCGTGGGAATTGTCATAGCGTTAACCCGCAGCCAGCCAGTTTAAGATGGCAGCATTGACGATTTCTGGGCGCTCATCGTGGGGACAATGACCTGTGTCTGGGATAGAGACAAACTGAAACTGTTCAGGAGATTTTTCAGCAAGCGCCTGATAAAGCTTAGAACCTGCGATCGGAGTCCAAGGATCGGCTTCGCCCCAAATGACTAGTAAAGGCTGAGTGACTTGGGGTAAAAGTTCTTCGGGACGAGGACCAGGAGGCGCAGTCAGGATAGAGGCGAAGACTTTTTGAGCGCCTGGATCACAGGAGGGTTGGTGAAGGATTTCGACCAATTCATCAGTGATGGCGGTGCGATCGCAATAAACCTGCCCTAAAGTTTTCTTGAGGCGAGATTTTTGACGAATGCGATCGAACAAAAAGCCGCCAACAAGCTCAGAACTCACTAACTTTGTGAAAGCACCCATCACAAATCTAAGCGGTGCATTCAGTTCCTCTGGGCGATGATTCAAGCCACCTGCTGCATTCAAAAGCACGCCACCCGCTGCCATTTCAGGATGATGGGTCAACATCATCAGGCTCAGTAGCGCTCCAATTGAGTTACCAATAAATACAGCGGGTTCTTGAACCTTCGCCGTCCAAAAATCGGCAAGCATTTCTTCCCACAATTCAACCGAGTAGTTAATCAGCGCTTTATCCGATCGCCCAAATCCTAGAAGGTCGATCGCAAATACTTTATAGCCTGCTTCGGCAAGCACCGGAATATTTTTCCGCCAATGCCCCATCGATGCCCCAAAGCCATGAATCAGAATCAAAGGTCGTCCCTCACCCACAACGGCGTAACGAATCTGATGACCTTGCCAAATCCAAGTTTGAACATCGAAGGGAGTAGAAAACTCAACAGGAGAAACTGAAGTTTGGGTAACCACGCTGTCAATATTACATTTCTTAACGATATTCTCACTATAACGCGAACTGAAATTTGCCTATCAAAAGAAAATTTGTGGAAGAATCAAAAACTTTGAGCGCCAGTCAATCAACCCAGCACCGTCTCAACCCAGCACCGCCTCAACCTAGTACCGCTTCATCTAATGCCTGAATTACTCTGTTGTAGATAGCTTCTGCTTCCGCTGGCGAGTTGCCAATGCTCGTTACGCCTACTTTGCCGAATTCAGAAAGACAGCCCGCTAAGTGAAAAACGCTGCCCGTTTCTGTGGTGCTGTTGAAGTGAAGATGCTGCTGGGCAACAATATCAATTAAATCGTGTGGGAGGAGTCCTTTATATGCGTCATTCTGCAAATTATCGGTCGCCACGTAATATTTAGGTTTGCCATGCTGGTTACGAAACAGACCCGTTTCATTATCGTACTGCCCTTGAGTGACCAGCTTGAGCGTCATAAACGGATGGGTCGTGCCACCTTTGCGAATGTTGATTTCGATCGCCTGTAAATCCCATTGTTCTTCAGATGAATCTTGAGGGTGATGCACTGCCACAAAGTCCACGCTGAACCGCTCTAATACGCCTTTTGCCGATAGAACTTTGCCAACTTTAATGCCATATTCTTGCAGTGCTAAGCGATATTCTGCATCTGCTGGAAAACTGCATCCTAAAAATATTTGTCCATCGGGACCGCCCAAGATTTGATCGTGGGTCGACAAAATTTCGACTTCGCCGTTGGGATTAATACAGCCTTGAACGCTAGGCGATCGCTTCTCATCGCCCTCAATAAAGGCTTCAGCGATCGCCCCTAACTCTGGAATGCGGCTGCTAAAGTTTGCCCAAGTTTCGGTATCACATTGGAAGCTAAGAGACTGAAAGCGATCGCCAATAATCGCCACGCGTTCAGCCGTCGAAGCTTGACCGGGGGCAAATTCTGACAGCGATCGTAAATCCAGCAGCGCATTCCCTTCACCTGAAAAACCTTCGTTGAGCTTAATGACAATCCGTTTTAGAGTAGGCTGTCGTTCCCACAAATCGACTGTTACTTGCGCCAGATCTTCCACTGTCCAAACTAGCGCACTGCCATTGGGGTAAGGAATTGCCGCTTCGCCAAAAATCTCGCGGCTGCCGCTTTTGGTGCCCCAGTACAGCAAAGTTGGGTCAAGGGCAAACAGCGGAATATTGAGCTGTAGCGCCAGTTCTTGTTCTAACGACGTGGAGTTATAGCAAGTCAGATAGGTTTTATCGGGTCGAATCAGTTGCCGCAATTGTGCCAATAGGCGGGGGCGCTCTAGAATTTTTTGTGTTAAAGGCTTGAGTGCAGAATCGTAGGTAGAAAGCAGGAGGAGGCGATCGCGGGCATGGGGGAAAGGCACACCGGGCAACAGTTGCAGGTAATAATCAATAACGTTGGGATAAATGGGTTGAGAAGTAATATAGATCACGCGGGTACGTGGATTACGAAGACGAATAACGGCAAACAGAAGTCTTTCTTCGTAGTACTGAACGCCTGTTACTTTGAGTAATTCGCGTTGATCCAAGCTGAGGGAAGGAATGACTAACACATCATTTTCTTCGGCATCAAACTCATCAACCGACAGCCAGCGATCGCGTAATTGCGTTTGCAAATGCTGAATTTTTGTAACTTTTTCTAACGATTCACTTGAAGAAAAAGTAAGACCTTGCATAGCTTCAATCCTGCTCAGAGTCAATAATAGAGGGGCTGCTGAACTATATAGGGCATTATTCCTAATACCTATGTTAGAACCTATGACCAGTCTTGATCTGTAATGGGTTTACAGTGTTCTTCCATTCTTTCACGGCTGTGTTACATTGGTAAGCCTGAAGAGATTTTCGGACGCGATTCGTTTTCATTGACTTGTAGGCGTTTTCCCGAATTTACAACCTTCGCCCTACACGATTATTGGAGACACGCGCTTATGTCTATTTACGTTGGAAACCTCGCTTATGGGGTCACTCAAGACGAGCTAACGAAGGTTTTTGCTGAGCATGGAACGGTTAAAAGCTTATCTTTACCAACCGATCGCGAAACAGGTAAAGTCCGGGGCTTTGCATTTGTAGAAATGGAAGCTGAAACCGAAGAAACGGCTGCTATTGAAGCACTTGATGGTGCTGAATGGATGGGTCGTGATATGCGAGTCAGCAAAGCTAGACCTCGTGAAGACAACAAGCGTTCCTTCTCTGGCGATCGCGGTGGCGAAAACCGAGATGGTTTCAGTCGCTCTGGTGGTGGTAACCGCTGGTAATCGGTGAACCGATTCTGGTTTAAAGTTTTTGAAAAGCAGGCGTAATGCCTGCTTTTTTTGGATCAACTTTCCGTAGCTATTAAGGGTGGACGTAACGTGACGTAGGCGATCGCTCCTAGTAAGGGCACGATCGCAACCGCCCAAAAGATCCGTTGATCTTTTAATCCTCGTCGTGTCATATCATCTTTCAATAAAACGGGAAACAGCAAGCATAGCAAACAAAAATCTA
>JBBRCV010000168.1:0-12068 GCA_038204505.1 Elainellales cyanobacterium | reverse complement strand
AGTGTTTTGAGGGCGATCGCACACCCGATTAGCCACCAATCGATCAATGAAATCTGCAAATGCAGGCGACAAATTGGGCGCACATTTTCGCCAAGTCAACTCATTGTTGAAATAGTCATACATGCCTATATCTGTCGGCTGGCAGCCTGTGAGTAGATAAATTAAAGTGCAGCCCAAGGCATAAAAGTCAGACTGAGGCACTGCCTGCCCTTTTTCCTGTTCTGGCGGTGTGTAGCCTGCTGAGCTAATGCGAGTAATACCGCCTGTTTTGCCCACTTGCTCTAAATAAGTGAACGTCATTTCGCGGACAGCCCCAAAATCGACCAGGACAATTTGCCCGGTCGATCGCAGCATAATATTCTCAGGCTTTATATCTCGATGAAAGTAATTCTTTTGGTGTACCAAGTGGAGTACCTCTACCAATTGCTTCAGCCAGTTCAAAGCCTGTTTTTCGCTAATCGGATGATGCCCCTGCTGCCGCATCCACTCGCGCAAGTTCAGCCCATCAATTTTTTCCATTACCAGGCAATGTAGAGGCGCATGACTGTTGTCAGGAAAGTACTGAAAATATCCATCCGACTCCACTGCCGGAACGCTAGGATGAGCTAACTGGCTTAAAACCAACGCTTCTTGGCGAAACAAATTTACTGCTTTTGAGTTGTTGCCATATTCTGGTTTCAAAACTTTGAGCAGCTTAGGCACGTTGCGCTCAAACGCCTCATACACAAGACCAAAGCCACTCTTGTCACTGATCAGGCGCATCACACGGTAACGCCCTTGCAGGATCAGTTCTGAATGGCAGCTTTGGCAAAATTGCTGGACTTCGTTCTCTGGGCGCTCAGGCTGAGGACATTGGGGGTTAATGCAAAGGCTCATGGCATGGCTTGTAACGGGTTGGTAGATGCATCTCGGTAAGGGCAAAAGCCTTACGATATCAATATACCCAGAGGGCTAGAATCCACGACTTGTTTAGAAGTCACTTGTTTATGGGTCACTTGTTTATGGGTCACTTGTTTATGGGTCAGATCAAGGGAGCAACAGCATGACAGAATTTCGGCAGCCCTTAGCAAATGCCTCGAAGGTGGATATTCCCAAGATCTTGCCGCTCGGCTCACAGCGCGATTGGGTTTGGAGAGGCTGGCAAGTCCGCTACACCCATCTGCGAAGCGGTAAAGACCACCCGCCCATGCTCTTACTCCATGGATTTGGCTCAGCCCTGACCCAATGGCAAGAGAACTTCGTGCCCCTCAGCCAATCGCGTACCATTTATGCTCTGGATCTACTGGGGTTTGGTGGGTCGGAAAAAGCCGCTGCACCTTACAAAATTAGCTTTTGGGTGGAGCAGGTTTACGAATTTTGGCGCACTTTTATCCATCAACCTATTGTGTTAGTGGGGCATTCTTTAGGGGCTTTGGTGGCGTTGACAGCGGCGATCGCTCACCCCGATATGGTGCAAAACCTGGTGTTGGTCACCTTACCTGCTGCCCGACAAGAACTATTGCCTACCCTACCCAATTGGATTCAAGCGATCGCGGGTGAAGCCGAAAGTTTCTTTGCCTCTCCTTTATTGATTGGGGCGCTGTTTAAATTCATTAGCCGACCCAAAGTGATTCGGGCAATTTTGCGATCTATCTATGTCAACAAAGATCGGGTTACAGAGGAATTGGTGGAAAGCTTTCTGGCACCAGGACGCGATCGGGGTGCCGCCCAAACCCTTAGTCGCCTGACTAAAGCCAGAACTCAAAACGACTTCAGCCCCTTAACTAAAGAACTTCTGCCCCAAGTTCAAGTCCCTACGCTTGTCCTCTGGGGCACCGAAGATCGGGTGATTCCTCTCACTTGGGGGCGACAGCTTCCGGCTCTTAACCCGCTACTCAAGCTGGTCGAAATTCCTGATGGGGGTCACTGCGCCTATGATGAGTGTGCTGAACGAGTGAATGAGGAGATTTTGGCGTGGTTGCGAGGATAATAGCTTTTAAAAAAACGAGCCCTTCGGTGGATGAGCACCCAGAGCAAAGAGCGCGCGGCGTAGATTCATTAAGCCATGTCGATTTAGGTTTAACACTTTGAGCGTGGCTCGTCCTACTGAGGTCAATCCAATCACCATTGTGTAGTCAGCATTCCAAGCAAAGTGCTCTTGCCAAAGCTGTTGTCGAGGGTTAAATAGAGGTACAACTTTCTCTGTCACGGGGTCAACGCCCAAGACTTTAACGTGTTTGTGATTGTTACAGCCTTGACAAGACAGTGCCAAATTTCCCAGATTCGTCTTGCCACCACTGTATCGGGGGATGATATGTTCGACTGAGAAGGATTGGGTTGCAAAATCCATTTGACTGTAACAGTACTCACAGCATCGTCTCGCTCTAGCAATGACCACTCGGCGTTGCTCAGCCGTAACCCGATCTTCAGGCACAGGCTGGGGGACAAATACTTAAATCTTGCATAACTTCAGAGAGCGATCGCCCCCGCAATTGCCCTAATTCTCCCAAGTATTGAACGCGCTCAGCATCAAGCTGCTCTATCTCATCTGTTAATTGAATCAATTCTGCAAGTTCTGCATCTGACAGTATTAGCCTTTGTCGTTTGGCTACTAACTCATTGAAACGACCTTGCATTTCGGCAGAAATTCCTTGGTTAATTTTTACAAGCAGTTCAGATTCAGAGACCGACAAACTAGGAACCTCTCGCTGGGCGCGGAGTTTTAACACCTCGGTTACAAACGTCTCTAAGTCTTGGGAAGACATTTGTTCAACCGCTTTTAAGAGCTGGTCTGCTGAAACTTGAGCTTCAACTCGAATAACAGTCATGGGCTGAGACTTGACAATGGAATCTGAATGCTTTCACGATATCGCAATCAATTCTCGAAAGTGCAAAATCAATTCTCAAAATTCAGAAAACCCAATCCTTGCCATCACAAATTTCTGGGTAGCGAACTGACGATCGCCGCTTCGCACGCCCCATCAAGCGATAGTATCGAGTACTAAGCGATTCTTAAATCCGGGGCGCTTATCCACCCTGCGAGAGGTATTTGTATTCATGACTGTCATCCAAGCTCCCGCCTTCTGCGAAGGAATTCAATATTTCAGTGAAACTCTGCCAGGATTCGATCTCTATGGCAAAATCCCAGCCATCATCGAGGGTAATCAAGCGATTGCCGCTCCCAATGATCCCTGCGCCGTTTATCAAACCCTGCTCTATGCCGATGCTTTACGGTATTTGACCCTACAAATCACAGCTAGCAAGGCATCGGGGCACCCCGGCGGTTTTGCCAGTCAAGCTGAGGCTTATGCAGCGCTGGTCATGCTGGGGTACAAGAACATCCTGACCGAGGTAGGACACCATGCGCCAGGTTTTTACAGCGCTATGTTTCTAGATCGATCGCTAGAGGCGATGGGGATCACCACAGTGCAGCAGGCGCGCGATCGCTTTCGTGAGAAGCATGGGCTACTAGGTCACCTCTCCGGCTATATTCCGGGCATCCTTGCGCCAGCAGGACCTCTGGGACAAGGACAGCACTTTGCCATGGCAGCCGCACTGCTCCACCGCAACACCCTCTTTCCATTCACAATGGGCGATGGCGGCATGGGCGAACCCTATCCCATGAGCAGCATGGCGCACTTCCATACGGCTTATCCCCAGGTCACCAACTTCTTACCTGTCCTGGTGTGGAACGGCTTTTCTCAAGAGCATCACAGCATGGTATCGCTGCAATCCAACGATCGCATGACGGCGTACTGGCAAGGAAACGGTTTTGAAGAAGTTATTCTGATTGATGCTAAAAAGTTCGATGACCAGAACCAATCCGGCGCATACATAGACAGCACTATCTTCTCGCTAGAGCAGCGGATGGCGTTTACGCAGGCAGTGCTGACGGGCATGGATAAAGCAGCTAAATCCGCACTGGGCGGAAAACTCACAGTTTTCATCATCAAACAACTGAAAGGTGCCGGAGTTCATGCAAGAGGAGCAAAATCACACAACCTCTACGCTCACCACACGACTGAGAACGCCGATGTTATTGCTGGATTAAAGAGCTGCGCTTTAACGGTTCCCGCGTGGGAGCTAGTGCGGACAAACTGTGAGCGGGCAGGCGGTGGGTCTGCCAGTCAAGTAGCGGTGACAGAATCGGTGCTGCCGTTGATCGATTTGGGGCAGTTATCGGTAGAAGAATTTGCGCTGGGAGAATCTAAGGTTTCGACAACGGCGATCGGGCGCTTAGTCGGAGAAGTAGGCGGGCGCGATCGCTCTTACCTGGTCACCAACGCCGATGGCAACGAAGCTTCTGGAATCGCCAACATTAACCAAGCTCTCAAAATTAACCACCCCACCGAAGATCCTCTTTACAATCAGGCTCCAGGCGGTCAAGTCTATGAGCCATTAAGTGAAGATGCCTGTGCTGGTCTGGCGGTGGGGCTGGCGCTCATGGGTTCTCGATCGCTTTGGTGTTCCTACGAATCCTTTGCGGTTAACGGATTACCGATTTGGCAAACAGTCACTCAGGCGATGGCAGAACTTCGCCGCACCACGCCTTCCACCATGACGCTGTTTACGGCTGGAGCTTTGGAGCAAGGGCGCAATGGCTGGACGCACCAACGCCCCGAAATTGAAGCATATTTTGCAGCGATGATGCGAAACGGTAATATCTTCCCCGTCTTTCCACCCGATGCAAATAGTGCCCAAGTCTGTTACGAATGGGGGCTAACGACCCGGAATAAAGGCATTGTCATTACTGCTAGTAAATCACCTTTGCCCATTCGGACGACTTTGGCACAAACTCGTCAGGCATTGCAGGATGGTGCGGTAGTGCTAAAAGAAACGCCAGGGGCTAAAACCGTTGTGTTCGCTGTGATTGGTGACATGACCCTGATGCCCGTTTTTGAGGCAGCCACTCAGCTCGAATCTCAAGGTATTGGCGTGCGGATTGTTTCCGTGATTAGCCCTCGTCGCCTTTATCGTCCTGATGACGTGGCGTGGAGCACCTGCTCTGAACCAGATGGCGGCTTTCTAGAAGATGCCGAATTTGATGCGATGTTTGGTGGTGATGCACTCATTGGAGTCACAGGTGGACCGAGCAATATGCTAGAGCCAATCATGTTACGCAGCACTGCTAAACGCGATACTCTTGCTTGGAAACGTGGGGAAACGACAGCAAGTGCAGGCGAACTGATGGCGTTTAATGGCATTACGGCTGAGGCACTGGTGAAACGGGCGATCGCTCTAACTCGCTAAATCTAAGGCTAGCTCTAATCTTAGTACTGATGACTAAAAGCGATCGTATCCTGGTGAGATGCGATCGCTTTTAGCAATGAGCAAAAAGTCAAAAGATTACGAAGAAGACTGTCTCGCTTACATTGAAGTTATTCACCAAATAACTTGAAAAGCCTTAAAGATTCTGTAAAACTTGCGGCTCAGTTTCAGGACGAGCGGCTCGACCGTATAGACTGTCTATGCACTGCGCCATTAATGGCTTCAGTACACACGCAGCAGCGTTAGCTACGTTCCAGGCTAATGAATGTTCTAAGATTTTGAAGTTGACTGTAGAGAATCAGAAGTTGGAGGGAACTCTAAAGCCACCTGGTTCTACTTGCGGAAGACTAGCTGTACACACAGAGCTGTAGAAAATTATGCGAATTTTAGTCACAGGTGGTGCGGGTTTCATCGGCTCTCACCTGATCGATCGATTAATGAATCAGGGGCACGAAGTTCTCTGCCTAGACAACTTCTACACAGGGCACAAGCGGAACATTGCTCACTGGTTGGGTAATCCCTACTTTGAGTTAATTCGTCATGATGTAACCGAACCGATTCGCCTTGAAGTTGATCAAGTTTACCATTTAGCTTGTCCAGCCTCTCCAGTTCACTATCAATATAATCCTGTCAAAACGATTAAAACCAACGTGCTGGGAACCATGAATATGTTGGGCTTAGCCAAACGGGTTAAGGCTCGGTTCTTACTTGCCTCAACTTCCGAAGTTTATGGCGACCCAGAGGTTCATCCCCAAACTGAAGAATATCGCGGCAATGTTAACACCATTGGGATTCGGAGTTGCTACGACGAAGGGAAGCGAGTCGCCGAAACCTTGGCATTCGACTACCACCGTCAAAATGATGTTGATATCCGTGTTGTGCGGATTTTCAACACCTATGGACCCCGAATGCTCGAAAACGATGGTCGAGTCGTCAGCAACTTTATTGTGCAGGCGCTCCGAGGTCAACCTCTTACCATCTACGGCGAAGGCTCCCAAACTCGCAGCTTTTGCTATGCCTCTGACTTGGTGGAGGGCATTATGCGGTTGATGAACGGCGACCAAAAGGGACCGATGAACTTAGGTAACCCTGGCGAATACACCATTTTAGAACTAGCAAAAGCGGTTCAGCAAATGGTTAATCCTGATGCTCCGCTTAAGTTTGAACCCCTTCCCCAAGACGACCCGCGTCGTCGCAAACCTGATATCACTAAAGCCCACTCCTGGCTAGGGTGGGAACCTACGGTGCCGCTCATGGAAGGCTTAAAGCTGACTGTTGAAGATTTCCGCCGTCGGATGGGTGAGGATGCTGTGCAAAATAGCTCGGTATCTGCCCCCAGGACCTAGAGCGTTCAGTTGAACGTTCGGTTAATTAACGAATTTAAGGAAGGAAATGGGCGATCGCTTCAGGATTCCTATGAGCAATCGCCCCTTGTCTTCTCCCCACCTAGTTTCCTGATTTCTCGATTCTGTCATCGAACTTAGTTATTATTCATCATTGAGGACTAACTCCATGCGCGTTTGTGTCATTGGTACTGGATATGTTGGCTTAGTTACAGGCGTTTGCCTCGCTCACATTGGACATCACGTCATTTGCGTGGATAACAATGAAGAGAAAGTAAAGCTGATGCAGGCTGGACAGTCGCCGATTTTTGAACCGGGGCTTTCAGAGTTAATGCAAAGCGCCATTCAAGACCAAAACATTGAATTCACTACTGACTTAGCGGCTGGAGTTTCCCATGGTGAAATTCTATTTATTGCGGTGGGTACGCCGCCTCTGCCTACAGGAGAAAGTGATACCCGCTATGTCGAAGCGGTCGCCAGAGGCATTGGCGAACATCTTAATGGTGGCTACAAAGTTGTGGTCAACAAATCCACGGTGCCCATTGGTTCGGGCGACTGGGTGCGGATGATTGTATTAGACGGAATTGCAGAGCGCCAGAAGTCATTGGTGCCTGCTGGCGGTGGTGTCAGTGAACTAGCTGCGGATTTTGATGTGGTCAGCAATCCTGAGTTCCTGCGGGAAGGGGCGGCTGTGCTAGATACCTTTAACCCTGACAGAATTGTGCTGGGAGGCAACAGCCCACGGGCGATCGCCATGATGAAAGAACTCTATGCCCCGATTGTTTCCCGCGAGTTTGCCGAAGATAAATCTTTGCCTACCGTCCCGGTTGTCGTCACCGACCTTAGCTCCGCCGAAATGGTCAAGTATGCCTCAAATGCTTTCTTGGCAACCAAGATTAGCTTTATTAACGAAGTGGCAAACATTTGCGATCGCGTCGGTGCAGATGTTACCCAAGTGGCTAGAGGCATTGGGCTAGACTCTCGCATTGGTAGCAAATTCCTCCAAGCAGGAATCGGCTGGGGTGGCTCTTGTTTCCCTAAAGACGTATCAGCGCTGATTCATACCGCTGATGACTATGGCTACGAAACCCAGTTGCTGAAGGCAGCCGTGAGTGTTAACCAGCGGCAGCGCTTGATTGCGATCGAGAAGTTACAGCAAGCGCTCAAAATTCTCAAGGGAAAAACCATCGGGCTACTAGGGCTAACCTTCAAGCCAGATACCGACGATCTTCGCGATGCGCCTGCGCTAGATCTGATCGAACAGCTCCATCGTCTGGGCACCAGGATTAAAGCGTTCGATCCCCTGGTTTCTCAAACCGGAATGCGTCACGGCTTGTCAAACGTCATTGTAGAAACCGATGCAGAGCGTTTAGCCGATGGTTGCGATGCCTTAGTCTTAGTCACTGACTGGAAGCAATTCCGAACCTTGGATTACGACAAAATGGCAAAGCTGATGAACAATCCCGTCATGATTGATGGTCGGAACTACCTCGACCAAGAGGTTTTAGAAAAGGCAGGATTCCGGTATATCGGCATCGGTCGCTAACTTATCGTTCTTTCCAAAAACCTTATGCCCCCGGATTCTCTAGGAATCTGGGGGCTTTTAGTAATAGTAGCTAATCATGACTAGATTTTCTTCAAAACATAAAGTTGGTATAAACTTGCGATCGCCTTATTTTCAGAAAACCGTATTTTTACGTAGAATATAGTTGTCATTTAGCAACTTTTAAGATCGCTCATGCTGCCGCAGGTTATTAACCAACAATCAGGACAAATATTCAAGTTTTGGCGTAACGGAGTTTACACTGGCATGCGTCATGGCAACGACCTGTACGCCTGTTATCGCACCTATCCTATTGAGGGCAGGCTGAAAGCCTATGACTTAGGATGTGGACTTCTGCTGGAAGGTATCCAAACTTGCATCACCTGCTCCGCTTTTCATTACATCGTCTGGATTAGCCTCCGCGCTCCCTTACCACTAAGTTCACAGGGAAGAAGTTCTTCGGCGCTATAGTGTCAGGCTGTAATGTCAGGTTAGCAATAAGTTGCCAAACGAAGCACTAGTCTGATACTTGTGTTGAGTTGTCCTTTACTAATTGCGCTCCATGAGTATTGACGAACAAGCTACGCCGCCCCAGCCCCCTAACCCTACTCCTAAGCCGAACGACCTGCCCGCTTTTGGATGGACAGCCTATGCCGAGCAAATCAATGGGCGTTTTGCCATGATTGGGTTTGTGTCGCTGCTGCTGTTAGAATTCATCATGGGGCAAGATTTCTTTACATGGATAGGTTGGCGATAGCAAAAGGTGTCAAGCTAGCATTGTGTGCTTTGGGTTACCAATTTTGTAAATTGTTTTGTAGCTAAAGTTACAAACTTGTTTTTCTTATAGTATAGTTAGAGAAAAGTGATACTACAAAACACATTCTAGGACTGCTCGCTATGAACAAAAATCGTCAGGAAACCATTAAAAAAGCTGCTCAAGCCCACCAAGTTAATATGCAAACAAACCTACAGCGTCGATTAGAAGCTGCTCAGGCAAAGGGTGATGAAGCACTAATTCGTCAGTTGGAAGCAGAAGCAAAGTATATCGGCTAAGCTAGTCTTCCATTTGTTCTCTTGTAGTCAAAGAATTGTTTTCTAAAAGCCCTCTTGCGTCTTGCACAAGAGGGCTTTTGCTTTGGCTAAAGCCCTTGATAAAATCTAGCGGACGCTGAGGGTGTATTGCCCTCGTCCCGTGCTGTCGTAGGTGTTAGCAATGATGCGGTAAGTTCCGGTAGAAGGAAGGGTCACTGTCAAGGCTGAGTTCATCGTATTTGAAGAAGCGTCATCGTTCTCCCCAATTTTTTTGCCATCCGGATCAAGCAGAATCAAGTAAGAGTCGAACTCTCGGCTTTCTAGAGAAATTGTGATACGTTGTCCCGCAGTGCCTTGAAAGGTATGCTCTTGGTAGAGACTGCGATCGCTCTGTAGAACCTGAGAATTTGCCCCCAAGCTGCCCTGAATCTGCAACGGCAAACTTCCAGACGCTTGCTGAGAGGCATTCGGTCTAGGCGTAGAGTTAGCTCCACCGTTTGCTGTGCCTCCACCACTCGCCGAAGCTTGAAGGCTGTAGCGCCCCATTTCTCTAGCACTATGGGTATTTGCCAAAACGGTATAGGTGCCATTCTCAGGCAAAGTAACGGTTAGCTTAGAGTTTTTCCCACCTGCGCTATTGTCATCTTGCCCCAAGTCATCCCCATTGGGCGACAGCAAAATTAGGTAAGCATCTAATTCACTGCTGGTCATTGAAATAACGAGTCGTTGCCCTGCTTTCCCTTCAAAGGTGTAGCGAGTGTAGTAGCTGTTGTCATCTTCAAGAACGCTGCTGTTAGAGTCTAGCCGCCCTTGGACTGGCGTACCATTGAGCATAATAGATTGTGCCACGAGTCCACTTTGAGGAGCCTGAGAAGCGCTACCATCCCGTACTGCGGTTAGGAAGGGCTGAACGCGGTTAGTGTTGATGGCAAAGCCAATCCCAATATTGCCCGAATCTCTAGAGATGGCATAAATAGAAGTATTGACCCCAATTAGCTGCCCTTGACTATTGAGCAAAGGACCGCCTGAGTTACCAGGGTTAATGGCTGCATCGGTTTGAATAATGCCGCGATCGCTATCGATTCGGCTAACGATGCCAGTCGTAAAGGTTCCTTCTAAACCGAATGGGTTGCCGATCGCAAAAGCTCTCTGTCCTACTTTGGCGGTTGCTGAAGCTAGGGGGATCGTTGGAAAATTGCTGCCCTGGATGCGAACGGCTGCCAAGTCTAGCTCGTTTCCATAACCCACAATGCGCCCCTCTAAAGTTCTGCCATCTTCTAGCCGGACTTTAACGGTGCGAGAGTTGCCTACGACATGGGCGTTAGTCAGAATTAAGCCATCAGCAGAGATAATGCTGCCGCTGCCTGTGCCTTCATCTGATTCAATAGAAACGACGGCAGGACGGGCAGTAGCATAGACCCGTTCGCTGGTTGTTTCGTCGGCATCTTGGGCGAAGACCTGGTGAGAATACCCAAATTGCTGAAGGCTGAGAATTTCTGTGGGTGTAACTCCGTTGAGAAGGTTGAATCCAATAGCAGTCCCTAAGATGGCGAATCCTGAAGTTGCGAGCTGACGAAGTTTAATGTTCATGTTTGTCATTACATAATGATTATTGTATTGGGGCTGATAGTAGCTACTTGGGGGCTATCTCTATGAGATACCAGCAAGGGGTCGCCAATTCCTCAGACCTGTTCAGCACTTCACACTTTCTATACCGATATCCAACCGAACGTTGAAGAATCCGCAAGAATCCATACCACTCTTAAGAAATACAAGCCAGGTGTTCTCCTGGATGTTCTCCAGGTAGAGTTTCTACTTCCTTATTACTGCCTATTAACCGGAGTAACTGTCAAGGTTGATCACGATTTAAAGTTTTAAGGGTAGGTCTAGATAGTGTGCCCGTTATAAAATAACCAGACTCCATTACAAACTAAAAAGTGCCAAGCTTTGAACCCCTGTTCTAACTCAGCACCTAGACAAAAAATTATTCATTGAGTAGCAGACTTATTCCCAATCTTTAGCGCCACCCGATTCGGGTCGGTCAATGGGCTGATAGTCTACGTAATCAGAAGATTGCTCTGTATTGCGCCGCTTACTCGACGAAGGCGGACGAACGCGCTCGACGCGAGATGAGTTAGGACGAGCCGAGTTCGGACGATTTGAATCAGGACGCTCGGAACTAGGGCGATTTGAACTTTCAGAGTCAGGACGATCGCCACCTTCAGAGCTGTTGAGGCGAGGGCGACGAGCGGGTTTGTCGTTTTCATCCCAGGAGGGGGTGCTGTTGGGGCGATCGCCAGATGCAGGACGCTCTGAGCGGGTTCCACGAGGACGGCTTTCGTTGAGTGAGTCGCGTGTATTAGGCGATCGTCGGGGGCTATCGGCATAGCCATCAGAATAATCGTTGTTGTCTGGACGAGCAGAACGACGGGTTCCTTCCCAATCATCGTCCTGTCCATTGCGTCCGCCCCGAATTCGGCGGGTGACGGTGCGTTGATCTTCCAACGGAATGAGTTCATCCAGTTCTGCTCGATAAACGCGGCTAACTGGGCGATCGTCATCGACCATGGGCGGAGCAGTGCGCTTGGCTTGCTCGGTAGTGATACCGCGCATCCGAATAGCTTCAACTGCAAACCAAATAGCAGAAGCGCCAGAGAGAAATTGAGCGAACTGGAGAATGGGGTCGAGTCGCCAGCTTTGAAATACCAAAATGCTGCCGCAGAGAAGCGCGATCGCCGCAAAGAAAATATCTTGATCTCTGGCGAGAGTAGGGCGCATTGTCCGTAGGAGATAAAGCCCTACGCCCGAGAGAATCAAAATAATGCCTAGTATGCTGCCCAGCCCGAAGCTAGAGTTGATCATCGCAGTTCTCCGTGATATGTCCCTATGTTAGCGGCTGTGAG
>JBBRCV010000167.1:0-12272 GCA_038204505.1 Elainellales cyanobacterium | reverse complement strand
TTTCTGGGTCAGAAAATAAATTGAACAGGAAAGGACGGACATCCTCTAGCTGCTCCGGTCCGCCCAGATTAAGTAGTAAGACTCCGACTCGCCCCATTGTGGTCACCGCTTCCTTTAATATCTGTAACTGATTTTAACAATACCAGAATCTTATTTTCGCTACCCTGATAGCACTTATTCTAAAAAAGCCTTACAAAAGTCTATAAAAAGACGATCGCCCCAGTTCTTACTAGATTAAAGACTGAGCGCCGCCCTGTCTACCATCAGTTGTCAAAGCCAGACAAAATGCCCAATCAACCGCTCAAAGCCCCGATCAAGAATGCTCCTCAAAATACTGGCATTGATGACCGTGTGACTCAGGTTAATCAACGGTTAAAAATTGCTCAAATGGGCTTCCAGATTGAACGTCGAGGGCAAAAGCTCAGCCTCAGAGGAATTTTACCACCGCGTCCGGGTAGCCCCAGGCTGCGATCGCACCAACAGCGCCTTAGCCTCAATTTTCCGGCGACCCCGGCTGGATTGAAGCAAGCCGAACAAGAAGTCAAAATCATTGTTGCCCAACTGATTCAAAATGCCTTCGACTGGCGGCAATATTTGCCCGTGACTGGAGGCGGACGACTGAGCCAAATGGATTTGGCTGAGAAAATAGCGGCATTTGAGCATCACTTTTTTGAGGAAAAAGAGGGAGCTTCAGTTAAAACTACCTGGGAAAAAGCCTATGCGCCTTACCTGAAGAAGTTGGTGGCGATCGCCCAAGCCCACACTCAGCTTAGTCTTGCCGAAGCCATCTGCGCCACCATCCAAGCCACAGGGACTAACTCCCGCAGCCGCCAAGTCTGCTGCACTGCCCTCGTTGCCCTCGCCGAATTTCTCCACGTCGAACTCCCTAACGAACTTAAAAACCTGTGGGGCAACTATAGCCCCAACCATACCCAAATGCGGAGCCTCCCCACTGACCCGCAAATCATCGACACCTTCCACCAAATCAAAAACCCAACCTGGCAATTCGTTTACGGCATTATGGCAACCTACGGACTTAGAAACCACGAGGTTTTCTTCTGCGACTACAGCGCCCTAGCCCAAGATCCCAGCGCCATGATCGAAGTCCTCAGCACCACCAAAACTGGCAACCATGAAGTCTGGCCCTTCTTCCCAGAGTGGGTCGAACATTTCAACCTCCGCCAAGGCAAACTCCCCGCTGTCACGATCGACCTGAACCAAACAACCTTGCAGCGCATCGGGCAACTCGTCACTAACCAATTCCGCCGCTACCAAATTCCCTTTTCTCCCTACGATCTGCGCCACGCCTGGGCAGTCCGCACCATCCACTTTGGCTTACCAGACACTGTTGCCGCCCGTATGATGGGGCATTCCGTCGCCATCCACACCCGCACCTACCATCGCTGGATTACTCGGCGCGATCAACAGATGGCTGTTGAAGCAGCCCTACGCAACCGTAATATCCAACCGTAATATCCGCTAAAACTAGATATCCGCTAAAGAACGCAAATCCATAGCACACCCATGGCAACGATTCTTCGAGACTGGAGCTACCGCTACCAATGGCTATATGACAGTATCAGCCGCGTCGCTGCTCTGACGGTTGGTGGTGAAGCAAACTTTCGTCAGCTTGCCCTCAAAAATATTTCTGTCACGCCCAATATGCAAGTACTCGACCTTTGCTGTGGTAGCGGTCAGGCAACCGCCTATCTGGTCGATCGCTTCTCCCACGTCACAGGCTTAGACGCTTCCCCTCGCTCCATTCAACGGGCACAGCACAATGTCCCCACCGCCACCTATGTAGAAGGCTGGGCTGAGGCAATGCCCTTTTTGGACGAGCAATTCGACCTGGTTCATACTAGCGCCGCCCTCCACGAGATGAAGCCTGACCAACTTCGCCAAATTCTCCAAGAAGTGCATCGGGTGCTAAAGCCAGGAGGGACATTTACCTTTGTAGATTTCCACGCTCCCACAAATCCCTTGTTTGTTCCTGGACTCTATCTATTTCTGCTGCTGTTTGAGACTGAAACTTCCTGGCAGTTGCTTCAAACTAATCTCCTCGATCTCTTGCATCAGACTGGCTTTGTGGGGGACGACTCTAGCGGGATCTGCGAAGCAGCGTGCACCCTTTATGCAGGCGGCAGTCTCCAAGCCATTCAAGTCAAAAAGCCAATTACCATAGAAAAACCTACCCCAGAAAAACCATGATCTTCATTTTCATCGCCTGCCTCACCCTTAGCCTCTGGTTAACTCAAGCGGTCATCACCTTTCCAATTCACCTAGTCGCTTCCTTCCATTTACCCTTTTGGTTGAGCTTGACCCTAGGCGGCATCTTACTTTCATGGCTAATTGGAGAATGATCCAGGCTGCTTAGAAAATCTTAAGCTTGAGCCGGATAGTTCCTAATAATCAGCAAACAATTGCGATGGTCGGCAGTCCGAGTGTAGCTAAACACGTCAGAGGTTTTTTCAATAATCTTTAGCCCTCGTCCCCCTTCTGCTAGCAAATCCATAAATGCTGGCACAGCATTGAGAGAACGCTCTAAATCAAAGCCCGAACCCTGATCCCAAATGCGAATTTCGATCGCCTGACTGCGAGTACTTACCTCAATCTCGATCGGCACTTCTAAGGGTTTACCCTGATGAGCATGGCGAACCGCATTAGTAAATCCCTCTGCCAAAGCTAATTGGCACTGTAACCAGATTGGGTGCGGTAAAGTAGGTTGTTTGAATTGGTCGAACCAATCTAGAACCTTAGCCAATAAGCCTAGATCAGTCCGAACGAGAATTTTTACTCTGTTTGGGGGATCTAGTGGGCAGGAGTCTGCCGAAATTACAGTCTGCAATCTCATTTTAAGCTTCCAAATAATTTAGAAAGATTAATAATTTTCTACAAGGAACTTATAGTCAAAAAAATTCGCACCCTTTACATCTTTCGCACCCTTCACAGCCAAGGACATCTAAATTTGCTACGTCCCACCTTTCATACTAACCTATCTATTTCACCTATATAAACGTTGAAAACCAGTTAAAGTAAGTTATTTTTTATGTCAAAGATTCTGGTTATTGATGATGACTCTGTAATTCGACTTTTAATTAAGAAAGCGTTACAAAATCAGGGGCATGAAGTAGTTCTAGCCACCAATGGACAAGAAGGCATTGAACAAGCGCAGCATCTTCATCCAGCAATGATTATTTGCGATTGGATTATGCCCATTGTCGATGGATTAGAGGTCTGTCGCCAAGTTCGAGCCAATTCCAACTTATCTACTACATTTTTTATTTTGCTGACGGCGCGCGGGGGCGTTGCCGATCGCATTCAAGGGCTAGATACAGGAGCAGATGATTTCCTCTCTAAGCCTATTAATATTGGAGAATTACAGGCGCGAGTTCGCTCAGGATTACGGTTGCAGCAATTAAGCCAAGACTTACAAAGTCAAAAGCAATTGCTAGAAGCAGAATTAGCCGAGGCAGCCACCTACATGCGATCGCTCCTACCCCTGCCCCTAAAAGGTCACGTCAGCATTGATGCTCGATTTATTCCATCGCGTCAACTGGGTGGCGATTGTTTCGATTATTTTTGGCTTGATCCAGATTATTTAGTCATGTATTTATTAGATGTTTCTGGACATGGTTTAGGCGCAGCGCTGCCTTCCAGTTTAATCCTCAATATTTTGCGGCTACAGTCCTTACCTGATGTAAATTTTTATCAACCTCACGACGTTTTAAGGGCATTGAATGAATTGTTTCAAATGAGCCAACAAAACGATAAATATTTTACGATTTGGTATGGCGTGTATAACCAGAGCAAGCGTCAGCTTACCTATGCTAGCGCCGGACATCCGCCTGCTATTTTAAGATTTCAGACTTCTGATGGGTTAATAGAAGTTTATCGGCTCAAAACGCCCAACTTTCCAATTGGCATGTTAACTGAGGCAACGTTTGTCAGCGATCGCCAAATCATTCCCAAAAACAGCACCCTCTACATCTTCAGCGATGGCGTTTACGATGTTAGCCAACCAGAGTATCAATCTTGGGGACTTAATGAGTTTGTCGAGACATTAGTTGAGCTAGAAACGACTGTTAACTTAGATGAGGTGCTGACGACGATCCAACAGATTAGTGGCATCGAGACATTCGACGACGATTTATCTTTACTGCGGGTCAACTTCAATTAATCCGTTTATACTTCTGGGGTAAGCGTTTTAATAAAGTGCTCTTGATCTGTAAAAATTTCAAAGACTCGATCCATGCTGGTCAGTTCAAACAACATTCTGACCTGTTGATTCACTGAGCAAACACAAAGCTTTCCCCCGGCAGAACGAACGGTCTTAAAAGCAGTCACCAGTGCTGCTAACCCAGAACTGTCCATAAACGTGACATTTGTCAGGTCTACCAAAATTAACTTTGCCCCGGTCTCAACCACGTCGTTCAGTTCTCCTCGAAGTTGGTGAGCCTGATTTCCATCCAGGACACCAGCAGGTTGAATGACTTTGATATTCGTATCCATAGGAAGGTCTCGAGGAGCGCGATCGCTTATTTCTGTCCTATTCTCCCCCATCCCGACACTTTAACGATCTAATTCATCTGCGCCATCTGCTCTCATGCAGATTTAGTAAAGATATTGTGGAGTATTAAGCCGAATTGACCAATCAGCCTGATACTAGAACTGCTTTAGAGCCGTTTGCTAGAATAGCTTCCGCCACAGGAAGTTGATTCAATACTTCTCTATAAGGGACAACGCGTTAAATAAATTTAGGGTCGTTAGGCGCAGTCGTTTCCGTGGGCAACCTATCGGCATGGCAACGCCAGAGTATTTGTCAAACATCAGAGATGTGTCAGGGTTATTGTGCATGGCTAGTGGTATTCCTCGTTCCAACAAACGTTTCACTGCATCTCTTGTCAAACGATCGGGTGGTCGAGAGAGTATTATCTGGCGATCGGCATTCTTTATGTGTGGCATCACGGCTCTCATGGGGGTCTGTGTCTTTCGTTTGGGTCAGCTACAGCTTGTGCAAGGCAAAATCAACGCCCAGCTTGCCGAACAGAATCGCATTCGCCCGATGCCGTTGCCTGCCGATCGGGGTAATATCCGCGATCGCAATGGCAAGCTGTTAGCCAGCAACCGGATTTCTCATGGCGTTTATCTCTGGCCCCGACAACAAAGTCCGGCACAGTGGCAGCAAAGCGCAGTTAAACTCAGCCCGATTCTGGGGATTCCGGCAAAAGAAATCCTTGAGCAGATCCAAAAACAGAAAGGCGGCTACAACTCCGTTCTACCCGTTCGTATTAGTCAGCAAATTAGCCCCACGGCGATCGTCTCTTTGGCAGAACAAGAACAGCAGTTGCCAGGGGTAGAAGTCTTTGTGGGTTCAACCCGCTCTTATACCAACAACGGATTAGCAGCCCATGTTTTGGGCTACATTGGCGAAGCATCTGAAGCCGATATCAAAGCTCACCCTGATTATCCTACAGGCATGATTGTGGGGCAAATGGGAGTTGAGCGTCTAGCCAATGCCGAGTTAGAGGGCAAATGGGGCAACCGGATGGTGGAAGTGGATGCCCGCGATCGAGAAACCAGGCTATTAGGCATTCAGCCTGCGGTGGGCGGTCGAGACGTTAAGCTGACCCTCAATATGGATATGCAGCAGGCAGCAGAGAAAGCACTTAACGGCAGACGGGGAGCCGTAGTGGTGATGGATGTGAACACGGGCGAGGTTTTGGTCATGGCAAGTTCGCCGACCTTCGATCCCGCTGCGTTCACGCGACGGGTTTCAGAGCAAGAGTGGCAACGTCTTCAATCTGGGGATCAACCGTTTCTTAACCGGGCGATTCAAGGCTATCCGCCAGGAAGTACCTTTAAAATTGTCACGGCAACAGCAGGTATGGAGTCGGGCAATTTCTCTCCTGATTCAACCCTAATGACTTCTGCTTTTATTAGCATGGGCGACACTAAGTTTTGGGAACATGGTAATTCGGGATATGGAGTGATTGGGTTTCAAGATGCATTTGCTTTTAGCAGTAATACCTTTTTCTATCAGGTGGGTTTGAAAACGGGTCCTGAAGCAATCTCAAAATGGGGTAAAAAGCTGGGCATTGGCTCGACCAATATTGGGCTAGAAGGAGAAACACACGGGGTTATCCCCACTCCTGCCAACAAAGAAAAGATTTATGGTGAACCCTGGTATGGCGGAGATACGGTCAGTATGTCGATCGGGCAAGGACTAGTGCAGGCAACTCCACTAGAGTTAGCGGTGGTAGTATCGGCGATCGCCAACCAAGGCTGGCGGGTTCAACCTCATTTATTAATGAGCGAAAATAAGACCGCTTTGAGCAATCGAGTTGCTACAGGCATCTCTCCTACAACTCTCAAAACGATTCAACAAGGCTTACTGGCTGTGGTGCAAAAGGGCACAGGGCAAAGCCTCAATGATGGTTCAATTCCCTTAACAGCGGGAAAAACAGGGACGGCTGAAGTTGGTCCTGGACGCGAACCCAACGCTATGTATGTCGGCTATGCACCCTATGAAAAGCCTCAGATGGCGATCGCGGTCGTCGTCGAAAATGGTGGCTATGGCGGTGTGGCGGCGATCCCCATTGCCCGCGAAGTTTACAAGGTTTTCTTTCAGCAAGCCAAAGTCAGTAAGAAATAAGTAAACTACTAGCCCGGAAGTAGAAGCATCCCGCGTTCTAGTCTTAAGTATCAGTAGATTGCTTCGCTATTGGCATCCTAGAGTTTAGCGGAATGACGAGAGTGCTGAGGCTGCGATCGTCCTCCATTGTAGATAGATTGAATTCGCCGCCAATCCGCCGCATTAGAGCCTGACAAATGGCGAGATGCAGTCCGGGAGGCTGATCTAGCAGCGAGGGCAGCAGCAGATCGGTTGAGCGTCCGGCTTGGAGCGCTTCTACAAACTGCGGTTCTACTTTACCCTGGTCGGTTACAGACAGATCTAAAAAGTTTGCATCCTTCTGGCGACACCAAATGTCTAAGCGTCCGCCCACCGGAGAGCGTGCACAGGCAAGAATGAGGATTTCGTGGAGGATAAATTCGATTTTGGCGATGTCGCCGCTGAGATTGAGGTTTGCCTCATTGTGGACTTGTAGCCAGAGCTGACGCTGTTTAAAGACGACATCAACCCTCTCCAGCGCTTGCTTCAATAAACTAGCTAGAGGAATCGCTTCATCATGCTTATAGAACTGCCACTGCTCATGTTTCAACAGCGGAGTCATGGCTGAAAGAGTACTGCCGAGGTAACGAAGGATTTGGGGATAGCGCAGATTCGAGGTCATCTCTTGCTGGCTAGACATTTCATTCAGTCGCCGAACGCCCATGCCAAGGATGCGGTAAGCCTCTTCGAGGCGGCGCTGTTTGTACCAGTTGAGTTGTTCTAAGGTTTCTTTTTGAACGACCAGGCTGGTGGTCAGGGCTAAGTTGCGGCGACACCATGCTAGCTGGCTTGCCAAAATGCCCAGGACGTTGAACTGATTATCTGTCCAGGTGCGGTTTTGGCGATCGCCCACTAAAACGAT
This sequence comes from Elainellales cyanobacterium, assembly GCA_038204505.1. Taxonomy (GTDB): domain Bacteria; phylum Cyanobacteriota; class Cyanobacteriia; order Elainellales; family Elainellaceae; genus Timaviella. The sequence goes on along the minus strand of JBBRCV010000167.1, from coordinate 4,740 downwards.
CCCCGTAGGTTCATGATCGGGGGCGGTACGGAGCGTAATGGCTAAAACCCGACCAATTTCAGAACCACTCAACCAGTAGCGAGTTTCATCCGAAATCTCATCATGACCCAGCGATATCAGCCCGTCGGCCTGGAGCGCAGCTTGAATTAAGGGATCTGTTTGGGTGGGGATCAAGAGATCGGTGATCAAGCCAAACTGCTGCTGCTGGTTGACCACAGGTGCAACAATGCGAGCCGAAGTTCGACCCGGTTGCCAAGTCAGAAGCGCCACCAATGGGGCTTGCAGAATTTTGGCAATTTGCTCTGCCGCAATTTGTTCTAGACGCTCTAAATTTTGAGTTTGCTGTAAGGTAGTCAGCCCCCCCTGGACTACCTGGTAGTTGTTTTTCAATTGATCGGTCTGTCGTTGAAGCTGGATTTGGTGCGTTAATAAACCAATTTGCTGGCTGACAATTCGGAATAAATCCCGCTCGACCTGTCTCCAACTTTGCGTTTCATCGTGTCCAATGACGACCACTGCCTCCAGGGGCTTGCCAACTGATGTGTTGCAAACGAGCAACGATCGCATTCCAAATTCTAGAAACATCTTGCGCCACGTCACTAGCTTCAGATCTTCGTCTAAGTTTTCAATGGCGATCGCCTCTAAGCTCCGCTCCAACATTTGCCAATCGACCGCATCAAGCATTTCTAAAACAGTTGGCAAGGGGCGATGTTTGCCAGGAGGTTGGTTTTGATAGACAATTTCAAACTTTTTTAGGTCTTGGTTGTAGAGCAACACCAAAAATCGGGCTGCCTTGAATCTTTGGCAGAGTTGTTCGGTGCATTTTTTGAGGCTACTTTGCCAGTCCTCCTCGCTGTAAAGGGCGCGTGAGACTTCAGCCGTTAAGGTTTGGTCGAGCTTCACTTGTTGAATCGTTTCTTCCATTTGATCCAACGGGGCAGTCAGTCCCACTAGATGCGCGGCTCCTCGAACAAAGCTTTTTTCTTCCTCTGTCCAAATCCGGGCTTTATTCCCTTCTACAGACAAAAAACCTAGCAGCTCTCTCTGGAAAATAATGGGAGCCGCAATCAGCGATCGCGCCTGAATAATCTGCATCAGTCGTCCTGTCTGGTCTGCCCAAAACGCTTCTTCTAACTCGTCTACCGAGATCAGTTGGTCAGCACCCATAGCGTAGTAAAAGTCAGTGACTTCCCGAACCGAAATGTCTTCTGACGCTTGTTTTCCTTCTCTAGACATAAAGCCTATGCCGCGATTGCTCAGTCGCTTCCAGAAATAGCGGCGCTTGGGTTCATACCAGTAAATATTGGTGCGATAGGGCGCAATGAAGCGATGGGTTTCGGCAACAATCGCTTCCAGTCTCTTGAGATGAGGGAGCGACCCTTGCGGTATCTGCGAAGCAGCGCGCAGTTTAGGTAAGAGATTTAACAGGGGTTCGTCGAGGCGTTTAATCTGTTGCCGCTGCTGCTCTGCCTCTAATAGGCAAAGCGACTTTGCCAACTCTCCCAGGATCATCGACATCCGAGGTTTTTCTTCGGCGTGGGGAGAAGTGCCCCAAAGGGCTGAACCCAGCAAAACGACCCCAAAAAACGTGCTTTTGTAATGGATCGGGAAAATGACCGTTCCTTGAATATTAAACTTCTCAGCCGCAAGCCTCCAATCGCCTGCTCTGGCTTCTTCTTGCAAATTGGGAATTCCTATAGGGCGTTGCTGCACCAGCACCTGTTCTAACAAGTCACCTGGCTTGACCGTAAATCGCTGCTTAAAGAAGCTTGGATCTCCGCTTGAGCAATTGCCGCCTTTGCCTAAAAGTTGATGACTGCCGCGATCGTATACTCCTAGCCAAACCAGGGCATATTGCAGTTCTGATTTGAGATACTCTAAAGTGACTCGAATCAATCCGTCTTCAGTATCCCCTTCTCTCAGAGCTTGAAGCGCAAGTTCTAGGGCGACGAGTTTGTTATAGCTTAATGATTCTTTTTGCGAACCCATGCCAACCTATCAGAGTTTCCTGTGCCAATGGTAAAAAGGTGCTTCTCTTAGAAAAGCCCAAAAACAAAAGTCTAAAAACAGAAGCTCAAAAACGGAAGCTTAAAACCCAAACTTTTGTCGTAGCGTCCCTTGGTCTTTCATAGAGTGCCCTCGCAATGGAGAGTGCTATCTTTTAAGCTGTAAGCCCTTGGGGTCAGTGCATTGGATATTTATAAGTCCGGGATTCGTCCGCTCTTGTTTCAAGGTTTGAAGGTAGACCCGGAGCAAGCTCATCATCAGAGTCTTCAGCTTTTGGGCTGGCTTGAGCGATATGGCGATCGCCCCCCCCTCAGCTTTTTGCTTCAACAGATTGAACGAACCTGCTGCTTTGAGCATCCGAGTCTGGAGCAGACGCAGTGGGGACTGAGATTCCCTAACCCTATTGGCATTGCGGCTGGGTTCGATAAAGATGGAGTTGCCGCCAACGTTTGGGAACATTTCGGCTTCGGTTTCGCCGAACTAGGAACAGTTACCTTTCACGCGCAACCTGGTAATCCTAAGCCTCGGATGTTCCGGTTGCCATTGGATGAAGCGGCTTTGAATCGGATGGGGTTCAACAATTTGGGGGCGGCGGCTTTGGCGAAGCGGTTGGGGAGCAGGTTGACGGCGGTTCACTCGATTGGTATTCCGATCGGCATTAATTTGGGCAAATCTAAAATAACTGCGCTGGAGGATGCAGCGGCTGATTATCTGGAGAGCTTTCGAGTGTTGAAGAACTTGGGTGATTATTTTGTAGTGAATGTGTCTTCACCCAATACGCCAGGATTGCGATCGCTCCAATCGACAGAACAGCTTGAACCGATTTTGTCGGCGCTTCAGCAAGAAAATTTTGATCAAAAACCCTTGTTTGTGAAAATAGCCCCCGACTTGGAATGGGAGGCGATCGCCGCTGTCATTAATCTGGCACAAAGCCATCAACTCTCAGGCATCATTGCAACCAACACCACTATTCGCCGGGATCATCTCAAAACTCAGGTCATTGCGACTACTGGAAATCCGGTTAGCGAAGAAGCAGGGGGTATTAGCGGTGCGCCTTTGAGAGGGCGATCGACAGAGGTGATTCGATTCATTTACCAACAAACTGGGGGCACGCTGCCGATTATTGGAGTGGGCGGCATTTTTACCGCCGAAGATGCTTGGGAAAAAATTACGGCTGGAGCGAGTCTAATTCAGGTTTATACAGGCTGGATTTATGAGGGACCAGGGATGGTGCAGCGAGTTTTGAAGGGGTTGGTACAGAAGATGGAAGAGCATGGGTTACAAAATATTGGTGAGGCGATCGGGCTGAATTCTCAGAAGATACAATGATGCTGATTGATAATCATTGATATTTCGCCCTAAAATACCTCACCTTAAGTCTTCGACATGCAAGTACAATTCCGTGAATGTGACTTTTTTGACCTGTGGATTTGGTTAGAGTTCAGCACTGTGCCCTCAGAAATGGAGCGTCAGTACGTTGAAGAGGTGTTTAGCTCACTGTTTTTGCTAGGAAAACTAGGTGGATTTAACGCCGAAAACCTGCAAGTTCAGGACACCGGAATGGAAATTAGCTATATGGACTACGACCAAGAGGCATCAAGCAATAGCTTCATGGCGCTGATGCATAACCTTGGAGAGTTTGAGTATGAAGGAACCTGGGCACGTTGTTGGTTTGACATGGGCACCTCTGATGCGATCGCCCTTGATGTCCTCATCAACGCCTTAGAACAGCTCAATAAAGATTACGTCGCCATTGAGCGTTTAATCATTGGCGGAGAAAACGAAGATTGGCCTATTCCTCAAAACAGGCGGCAAGATTTCGCAGACCTCCGCGATGACGAAGACAATAACTAGACCTGAGAGGGTTATCAAGGAGATCGCCTCTCAGGTCTTTCTGACGAGCTAGAATTCGTCATTTCCGTAACTATTATTTCCACCTGCCTCGTTGTCTCGCTTGGAACCGAGTAGATCCAGGCGATCGACTCGGATCAGTGGCTTAGAGCGGCTAATGCCCGTAGCCTTGTCTTGCCAATAGTCAAACTTTAACGCTCCTGAAACTCCAATCAAACTGCCCTTACGGACATAATCGGCAGCGATTTGGGCGGGCTGTCCCCATACTTCTAAATCAAACCAGTCTGGCTCGTCGCTATCTTTCTTACGTCGTTTGACCGCCAGCGTGAAGCGGCAGACCACACTGCCTGATTCAAAATACTTTACTTCAGGCTCTCTGCCGACCCGTCCAACCAAAGTTACTGAATTAAGACTCATAATTCTCCTCTTGCAGACCCGTAGGATTCCTATAGTACAAAGGTACGAAATCCTGTCTTTAGCTATTGTAATCAAACTGTTGGTAAAGCGATCGCAAATTCCGTCTACAGTTGTTTAGGGATAAATAGAGAGATGGGGAAACTCAAATTTTTCCTAGTAGTCATCTGTAATAAACAGATAAAGTAAGGTATAAAATCGTCAAAACTATCTGAATTACCCTTTATATTTAAGGTCGATTTTTAAGGAGTCGTCGGGCTTTGTATTAATTGACTAGACTATGAGTGAAAAACGTAATAAGATCCACCATGGTATTTGGCGATCGTACAATCTCAAATCAAGCGTCTAGTTGTGGGAGCTTAGAAAGTTAGTGGGTTTCTTAAATCGCTTCTCATTATCGCGTGACATGGGTATCGATCTCGGTACTGCAAACACGCTGGTTTATGTATCTGGTAAAGGCATCGTGCT
>JBBRCV010000166.1:0-12274 GCA_038204505.1 Elainellales cyanobacterium | reverse complement strand
CTATCAAGATAAATATATACCGCCAGAGTCATTAAATTGGGTTGATTCGGACAATAATGTTAACTTCCTAAATCACAATATGTTGATGACAGCAAATCCTAGCCTTTCAATTCCTGTTTCTCAACGAGATGATCCTGATCTATATTTTAAAAAAATTGCCACTCGTGAATTTCCCAAAAAACCGGGCGGAGGACAAATGCGATCCTTGGTTTCAGTCAAGCAAGCGCTAATCTTTAAGACTGCTAAAAACATCAATGCTGCGAAGGCATTTTTAACCTATTTTATTGAACCCGATCGCCTTAATGCCTATCTAATTAACTCACGAGGACGCTCGTTCCCAACCATGCCTAACTCACTTAAAAATGCCTTTTGGCGGAACCCTGCCGACCCTCATATTTCTGTGGCAGTTAAACAATTTCAGGGGCAAACCCGTCCTTTCTACCATGTCCTTAATCCAGCCTATTCTCAGGTTCAGGAAGAAAGCGTCTGGGGGCAAGCTATTCAACATATCATCGTAGATGGCAAGTCTCCTGAAGCCGCAGTTGATGAAGCGATCGCCCGCATCGAAAAAATATTTGACGAATGGCAAAACATTTCATAAACACGCCCCTTAAACTTGCCTCTTAAACTTGCATCTTATAAACTATCTCCAAGACTATGCAATTCTGGAAACGTAGCCTCATTGTTCAAATAGTTGGATACTTCCTGATTTTGTCCTTTGTCACAGTCAGTACCATCTGCTGCGTTGCCTTTCTCCAAGCTCGTGCAGCTCTTAAAACCTCAATTATTAAACAACTTTACTTGACCGCTAACCTCAAAGAAGATGAACTCAATCGTTGGGTCGCAGACCAAGGCGAAGAAGTCGGAACCTTGATTAAAACACCCGAAATTCAATCATTTGCACCCTTATTAATTCAAAGCGATCGACAAAATAACTTAAACTCGCACACAGAAGCCTACCAAAAACTTTCTGGACTATTATCGGCGATCGATAGTCAGCATTCTAGCCTTGATGAAATTCTAATCTTAACGAAAGGTAGCAAAGTGGTGCTCTCAACCGAGAAATCTCATGAAGGCTCCTACGAACCGCTAGTTCAATATAGTTACCTGCCTAAAAACCACGAGTTCCAGTTCTCCCCCAACTTCTACCCCGCACCGACAACTGGCGATCCGCGCATGACATTTGCCACCTCTATTGATAATGCAGCAGGACAGCAAATAGGCGTATTAGCAATTCATCTCAATCTCAGCCGCATTGATGAAATTCTGCGTAAGCGTCCAGGTTTAGGGAAAACAGGCGAAACTTATTTGGTCGGTAATACTTTACCCAATCAAGGCGGTAACCTAAAAAGCTACAACATTTTTGTTTCTAAAAATCCCTTTCATGAATCACTAAAGCAGGGCGTTTATAGCCAGGGAATTGCCTTAGCATCGCAAGGGTTGGCGGGTAGTGGGGTATATCAGAACTATCGCGGTGATGAAGTGCTAGGGGTCTATCGGTGGCTAGAAAATCACGATTTAGCGCTGCTGGTAGAAATGAGAACTCAAGAAGCTTTTGCTCCGGCGCGACAGCTTGCCCAGACCATCTTTACAACAGGATTAGGACTGGTTGGTTTATTAGCGCTCGTTGTTTACTACGGCACTCGACGCATCGCTTATCCCATTTTGGCAATTACACAAACAGCAACGCAGGTAGCATCAGGTAATCTTGCATCAACGGCTCCGGTATTGACTGAGAACGAAATCGGTATTTTAGCAAGAGCATTTAATCAAATGATTGAGCAACTGCGATCGCTTTATACCGAGCTAGAGACAAAGGTTGAAGAACGAACCGAAGAACTCAGACAATCTCGCCAGTTCTTAGACAGCATTATCAATAGTTTACCGCTAGCGTTATATGTTAAAGATGCAAAACAGGACTTTCGCTATGTTTTGGTGAGCCGAAACTCTGAACATATTTTAGGCTTTTCGCCAGAGATGGCGATCGGGCATAATGATCAGGAGCTAATTTCTTCTGAACAAGCCTCTTACCATCTCCAAGAAGACATTGCTACTTTGCAGCACAGCAGCCTATTAGAATTGCCTGAACATTGGATTGAGCGAGAACCTGGAAAGCGGATCATGGTTAGAGGCTGGAAGCTGCCTTTGTTTGATGCACAAGGGCAACCTAGCCACATTTTGGGCATCTCTGAAGATGTGACCGATCGCAAGCAGCAAGAGCAGGCATTGCGTTTATTTCTAGAAGGGACGGCAGCAAAAACAGGGGATGATTTTTTTAATACTTGCGTACTTTATTTGGCTGAAATATTGCGGGTGCGCTATGCCTTTGTAACTGAGTTTATTGATCATCCTGAAACTACCGATCGCCAAAAGGTTCATACCCTAGCATTTTGGCAAGGGGTAGCCCCAGGAGAAAACTTTGAGTACTCGATCCAGGACACGCCTTGCGAGACAGTGTTGAACGGAGATCTATGTTTCTGTCCGACAAATCTGCTGACTTTATTTCCTAAAATACTGGATAAAATGGCGATCGCTGCTGTCAGTTATCTCGGTGTACCGCTGACTCACTCATCGGGCAAAATCTTAGGACACTTAGCCGTTTTAGACGTAAAGCCTATGGAGCACGATCCGAGCCGAGAACTGATTCTGAAAATCTTTGCAGCCCGTACCGGAGCGGAGTTAGAGCGTAAACAGGTGGAAGCTTCCTTACTGCTAGCTAAAGATGCTGCCGAGGCGGCAAACCGGGCTAAGAGTGCTTTTTTGGCGAATATGAGCCACGAACTGCGAACACCTTTAAACACAATTTTGGGATTCTCTCAACTAATGGAAAGAGATGCCCTACTGACTGCTAGCCAGAAAGAATTTTTAGCAACCATTAACCAAAGTGGAGAACATTTATTAAACTTGATTAATGATGTTTTAGAGATGTCTAAAATTGAGGCAGGTCGGATCGCCTTAAACCCAACCACATTTGATCTGCGTCTCCTATTACACACGCTGAAGGAAATGTTTCAAGTCCGGGTTAAAGCTAAGAATTTATCACTAGAGTTTAGACTGTCTAACAACTTACCACAACACGTTTTGGCAGACGAGGGAAAACTGCGTCAAGTACTCATTAATTTATTAGAAAACGCAGTAAAATTTACCCAAGTAGGATATATTCAGTTACAAGTTACCACAGCTCAGCAACATCTTTCGTCTAGCGTTCCTACACTCTGTTTTGAAGTTCAAGATACGGGTTGTGGCATTGCAGCCGAAGATCTGGGACAATTATTTCAACCCTTCTCGCAGCCGTTCACTAGTGCTCAAATGGGTCAGGGGACAGGACTAGGGTTAGCAATTAGCCGTCAGTTTGTTCGCTTAATGGGGGGAGAAATGGGGATAATGAGTCAAGTGAATCAGGGCACAACTTTCCAGTTTGATATTCCCGTTGCGTTGGCAAGCTCCCTAGAAATATTGCCCACATTGCCGACTAAACGAGTTTTGCGAATTGCTCCCCATCAGCCCCATTACAGGATTTTGGTAGTGGATGATCGACAGGAAAATCGAGAGTTAATGGTGCGGTTGCTGGACATAGTTGGGTTTGAAACGAACACGGCAACTAATGGTGAAGAAGCGATCGCCCAATGGCAAACTTGGTATCCCCATCTCATTTGGATGGACATGCGAATGCCTGTAATGGACGGCTACGAGGCAGCAAGGCGGATTCGCGCCCAAGATCATGCCCACACCACAAAAATCATTGCTCTCACTGCTAGCGCCTTTGAGGAACAACAGGTGAGCATTTTGGCAGCAGGCTGTGACGATTTAGTGTGCAAACCTTACAAAGAATCCGTTATATTTGAAAAAATCACGCAGCACTTAGGCACTCAATACCTTTATGCTGAACCGCCAATGAGCCTGCAACACACTCCTATTGCGCTTAAGGATCTGACTCCAGACCTGTTAAGCAGGATGTCGATAGAGTGGATGACTCAATTGCATCAAGCGGCGCTCCGAACCGATGAGCAGGCGATTTTTAAATTGATTCAACAAATTCCGCCCTCTGAGCAAGCGATCGCTGATGCCCTTGTTGGTTTAGTGCATAACTTTCGCTGTGACAAGTTGATGGATTTAACCCAACCCTTCCTACCCGCAAACTTCTCAAATGAACCGTAGCTCAGTCCAACCCCATCGGGGAAATATTCTACTTGTGGATGATACGCCTAACAATCTTCGTCTCCTGTCGGCAATGTTGACTGAGCAGGGATATGAGGTGCGTCGAGTGGTGAATGGTCAAATGGCGCTGAAAACGGCGCAGGCAAACCCACCAGATTTGATGCTTTTAGATATTAAAATGCCAGACATGAATGGTTATGAGGTCTGTCAGCGGTTAAAGGCAGATGTAGAGACACGAGATATTCCTGTAATCTTTATCAGTGCTTTAGATGAGACACTGGACAAGATGAAAGCCTTTGCGGTGGGCGGAGTAGACTATATTACAAAGCCTTTTAGCGAGGAAGAGGTTTTTGCGCGGGTTGAGAATATTTTGACCATTCGTAAATTGCAGCAGCAGCTTAAGCAGCTTGAAGTTAGACAAGCGAAGAGTGAAGCAAACTATCAAAGTTTGTTTAAAATTTGGGGGCTTTGTTTAGTGCAAAGGGCGAGTGGGATTGAAGAAGCGCTAATGCCTGATGCATCAGAGGAAACAAGCTTTGAGTAATCTGGTTTACTGACTTTTCAGTTGTGTTTTAGAAGGCGATCGCTATCAACATTGCGATCGCTTTTTACATTCCTCTGCAACAGTCCTGATCTGATTTTTTCAGACTTTTGATCTAACTTTTTCAAACTAAAAAACAGAGAGCAAGCCCTATAAACAAAATGTCTACCTCACAAAATAGCTAACTGGTACTGTATCTTCAAGCAGCTCCCTAATAGTCAGTGATAGTCAGTGATAGTCAGTGATAGTCAGTAAAGGAATTTACCCTCCTCGTTTAGTCCACTGCCAAATTTTGATAGTTTTATCTTGACTGGCACTCACCAACCGCTGATCTGCCGGACGTGCCGTTAGGGATAAAACTGGTGCTGCATGAGCAGCTCGGATTTCTTGAAACTCTTCGGACTGGGTATCCCAAATGCGAATACTTTTATCGAGGCTGCCACTGGCAACAGTTTGATCATTAATGAACGTCACTGTAGTCACTTTGTCTTGATGCCCTTCAAAAGTGCGGAGAATTTTCCCGGTTTGCAAATCCCAAACCTTGACATTTTTTTCCCAACTGCCGCTAGCGACTTGCTTACCGTTGGGGCTAATGGCAACTGCACTAACTGCATTGCGATGTCCGGCAGGTTGGCTGAGAGTGCGAATTAACTCGCCAGTTTCGGCATTCCATAGCTTGACGGTAAAGTCTTGACTGCCGCTGGCGATCGTCTTGCCATCAGGACTCAGTGCTACAGCGTAAACCTTATCAGTATGCTCGGTCAAAGTGTGACGTAGGACGGCGGTAGGCACATCCCAAATTTTAATCGTATTATCTTCGCTGCCGCTGATGACCGTTTTGCCATCTTGACTAATTGCCACAGAGGTAACAGGGGCAGTATGTCCTTTGAGCGTTTGCAGCAATTTTCCAGTGGGCACATCCCAAATTTTGATCGTGTTATCGGCACTGCCGCTGGCAAGCAGAGTACCATCAGCGCTGAGGCTGAGAGCACGAATAGGGGCGGTGTGTCCATTGTTGAGGGTATTGGGCACTTCTCCAGTGGTGAGATCCCAAACTTTAATTGGGAAAAGTTGAGGGTTAAACGGATCTCGATCTTCACCAGCACTAATTAAGGTGCGCTGATCAGGACTGAGAATAGCAGCGGCAATAGCCTGGGTTTTTTGTGGATTTTCAGCAAGAGTTTTAAGTAGAGAAATTTGATGAGTACTGAGTGAGAATGGATTTTTGTTAGAAGAAATAACTGCCGATGGGACAACATTAGGAAAGAAACGAGGAACGCTATATAGCGCGATCGCTCCCAATAACAATGCACCACCAAAGTATAGCCATGGACGCAGGACTTTTGTCGTTGCCGGATACTTAGTTTTCACGTTAGTTCTCACGACAGTCTCTGCGGTGTCAGAAACAGGTGGTAACTTAACGGGTATTCCAGCACTCACCGATCGCAGGACATCGCTGAGTTCGCTAACTGAGGCAAAGCGATCGCTAGGTTTTTTCTGTAGACAGCGCCTGACAATAGCTTCCAGGCTAGAAGGTAAGTTCTCGCTACCGGGCTGCGATCGCATTAGTATCGGCGTTTTACTAGCATGAGCAGTCAGCCAGTTGTCGTTGCTAACTCGATTATTTTTGAAGTCAAACCCAAAGGGATCAACCCCACACAGCATTTCATACAGCATCATGCCGAGGCTGTAGATATCGGCTCGCTCATCAATTTCGCCCATCACGTTAAATTGTTCTGGCGGCGCGTAGTGACAGGTTCCCAGAAACACTCCTGTGGTGCTAGCGTATTCGTTTTGCAGAAAGTGAATTTTAGCAATCCCAAAGTCAATCACTTTTGCCAGTTCACCTAATGCTGTGGGTACTAAAAAAATGTTGGCAGGCTTTAAATCTCGATGAACAATTTTGATTCGTTCACTCGTTCCTGTTTTTGTATCCCAAAATGGTACCCCGGTATGGGCAAGACGTAACCCATCACAGACCTGACTCATGATATTACAAGCACGATCGATCGACAGACGTTGTTCCGCTGCCATCACATCTCCCAAAGTCTGTCCTTGTAAATACTCCATAACATAGAACGGATAGCCCTCTGAAGTCACACCATAGTCAGTGACTTGAACAATATGGGGGCTTTTGAGGGCAGCACAGATGGAGCATTCCTTTTCAAAGCGTTCTCGCAGAGATGGATCGTTGGCGATCGCCAACGATTCTTTTAACAGCTTGAGGGCAACAGGTTTACCCAAACGAGTATCCATTGCCAGAAAAACATCGCCCATGCCGCCGCCGCCCAGCGGTTCATCTAAACGATAACGATTGCCATCACCGACAAAACGACCGAGCCACACGGATGAAGAGTTCGAGGAAGAATGCTGCTGACTCATAGCGATTACCTGTGTCACATATTTTATTACTGATTCAATCACCTATTTTTTTATCGACTTCGACCAAATGGCGATCGTACCGTCTCGTCCTCCGCTAATCAGCGTATTACCGTCTTGACTGAATGCAACAGATAATACCCAGTCGGGATATCCGGATAAGGTTGCTAACGGAACTCGCTGGTCTAAATCCCATAGCCGTACAGTATTGTCGATCGCCCCACTCGCTAAAATTTTACCATCTGGGCTAATTGCCACAGAGACTAATCGATCTTTATGTCCTGTAAACGAGTGCAACTCTTGACCCGTTGCCACATCCCACATCCGCACAGTGTTATCCCAACCGCCGCTGACAATGCGCGTCCCGGTAGGATCAAAGACAAGCGCTCTGACTGCGTTAGTGTGACCGATTAGCGTCTTCAACGCTTTGCCTGTCTGCACGTCCCAAAGTATAATCACCTTATCTTTGCCGCCACTAGCAATGGTTTTTCCATCAGGACTAAACGCCACTGGAAAGATCCGATCCTTATGCCCTGCTAAAGAGCGGATGAGTTTGCCCGTTTTTAAGTCCCAGAGTTTTAGTAAATTATCGCCGCCGCCACTCGCAAGCAATTGTCCGCCTGGAGAAAATGCTACCGCCCACAGGACACCTTTATGTCCCTCCAAAGTTTGTAGCAGTTCTCCGGTTTGTAGGTTCCAAATTTTAATAGATTTGTCGGCACTACCAGTCGCCAAAACTTTGCTATTAGGACTGAGAGCCATTGCGTGGATAACATCTTTATGACCTTTCAAAGTATGCACGATTTTTTGAGTTCGCAAGTCCCAAATAAGTACAGCATTGCCGCTTACTGTGGCTAATAAATTACCATCCGAAGCTGGAGCGACCCACCAAGTTGCGCCCAAACGTCCAAACAAAGTATTGAGTTTTACTTGTTCCCAGCCTGCCCCTGCGGCACAGTGAGGTAGAGCAATTTTGGCGTTGAACGGTTGATTAGGATCAGGATTTTGCACCGCAATGTTGAGTTCGCAGGGCTGAGAATTCATCGCCGCTGCGCCTGTTGGTGATTGCAGATTTTGTCCGTTCAAGACTTTGGGTAACACCATAAACGCCGCCGCTGCTGCCACTAGACCAAGAGCTGCGTAGCCAAAGACTATCAGTTGGCGGTTTGTTGCTTTTGCTACTACAGTCGTTTCATCTTCTGGAATGCGGGTTTGATCTTCGTGTTGGTTTGCCATGATTTACTCCTGATAGGAAAATTAGATAGTTACTGTTATTATTCGGTCGGGTAAAGGAATTAATATGATCTGATGATTTGATCTGTATACAGATAAATTGGCGTTTCGGATTTAAGCTTCAATCACAACTCGTCCCACTGGACAAGCCACACAAGTCAGCACATACCCCGCTGCCCGTTCTTCGGGTTCTAGGGCATCGGGTTCAGAGTTATATTTCACCTCGCCTTCTGATTTACGTTTTTTGCAAGCTCCACACACGCCTTGGCGACAGTTACTGCGAATTTTCACACCTTCTTGCTCTGCCAGTTCTAGGATCGATTCTGAGCCATCACCAGAGGTTTGCTTCGCTGATTTAGAAAAAACCACGATCGCCCTAGAGGAGTGCCCATTCGACGCAACAGGCGGCGCGTCAGGGATTGTCGTTTTGACTACGGGGGATTTCTTAGGTGCACCAAAACTTTCTTCGTAATAATTCTGCATCGGGAAATTTAACCCAGCCAACAGATCTTTTGTCGTCTGCATAAAACCATTGGGACCGCACACGTAAATCGTGCGCTCTTGAAAATCTGGGGCGATGCTCTGTAAAACTGAGGCTGTCAGTCTGCCCGTTAAGCCGTACCAGGGCTGACCTAGGGGCGATCGCGTGGTGGAAATTACCAAATGAAAGTTGGGTAATCGCGCCGACATCATTTCTAATTCTTGGCGGAAAATAATGTCTTGTGGCGATCGGGCGCAGTGGTAAAAAACAATGTCAGCAGGAATGACCAGATCTGCAATCCAGCGAGACATCGACATCATCGGTGTAATGCCACTACCCGCAGAAATCATTAGTAATTTGGTCGGCGGCATAGGGGCACAGGTAAACTTACCTGACGGTCCACTCAGCTTAATAGAATCACCCACTTTCAAATGATCGTGTAACCAGTTAGAGACCAGTCCTGATAGAGCCTGTGGCACATCGGGCGAGGCAAGAACTCGTTTGACAGTAATTTCTAATGTATGGGAACGGGAAGGAGTCGATGAAATAGAATAAGAACGCAGAACAGATTCTCCGTTAATGCTGAGATCTAAAGTGACAAACTGACCAGGTTGATGACTAAATCGCACGGGTGGATCTGCCATAAAAGTAAAAGTTTTTACATCTGCTGTTTCATCGGTAATACGAACACAACGAACGATAAGATCGCCTTTGACCCATTCGTGGCTCTCTAGTCGCTTCATTAAAACCGAAGTTTCGCCGCCCGATAATGTGGCTTCAATAGCTTCAATTAACAGTACAAAATCCGCAATCTGCAACAGATCACCTACCTTAAGCGGATAACTTTGGTTGGCTTTAACGTCCTGACTATTCAATGAGGAACCGTTGGCACTACCTAGATCAGTAAAGGAATATTCGCCTTTCTGTACCTGAATTTTGGCATGGCTCCGGCTAATATCAGGACTTTCTAAAACCACGTCACAGTTAGCAGTGCGTCCGATTAAACATTCCCGTGGGGACTTGCTTTCGGGGTTGAGGCTGGTTTCTTGGAATTCGCCAGTTTGGTAGTTGAAGACTTTAATTTTAATCATGGCGGGAATGAATAGGTTGAGGAATTAATCGTTCTTTTTACGGGGGCGGACTATGGTTGTGTTGGCATGTGGGTTTGGCTTGCTCTCTGGGTTACTCTTGTTATCTGGGCTACTAAAGCGCCACATGACCGTAGATGAGTCGGGATAAGCAGGCGGCTTGGCTGGGAAGATTTGGGGTTCTTCAAGCTGAAGTTTTTCGAGGAGATGGGCATGGGCTTCGTCTGAAATACCTAGATTTTGACGGAGCGCCTGGAATAGATGTAGACTGTTAGCAGGTGAGACACTGTGTTTTTCTAATGATTCTCGCAGTGCGCCCAGATAGATTTGCTGACGATATTCTTGGGTGAAATTGGGCAGAACCTTTGCCAGGGTATAGAGTTCATCCGGCTGGAGATCTTCAAGCGATCGCCCTTCCAAAAACTGCGATAAATCTATATCTAATTGCCCCACTTGTCGGCGCAGCAAGTTTGCATCTCGTTCGCGGGTATAGCGCTGTGCACTTCGCTTCCAGGTTTTGACTAACCACAGGCTGCTTGAAACAATAGCTGCCCAACTGATCAAATTTTGAATTGTATTAGGGAAATAACCTAACGTGGGTTGAACGCCCATAAAGAACAGAAGATTGAACGCGAGAAATGCGGCGATCGCAAAAGCTCGACTCTGCACTATATCCACACTCAGGGGACGACGCAACCGTTTGTTGTACCGCTTATAACTTTTCTCTGCCCACAGTCCAATAGCATAGCTAGCACCGGAAAAGAAAGTCAGTGTTAGAGGCACTGCAATAAGTTTAGGAATGGCGATCGCCTGTCCTGCAATGAAGAATCCGGGAGCCAGGATTGTAGAAAGCTGATTTGTTTCGTTCCATACACCAGCCGTCAGAAAATTCCAATTGCCAGAATATAAGCCAAAGTACGTATAAAACCCCAGCACTAATCCCACATAGGCATAGTAAAGCAGCTTGCGATCGGGTTGACGAATGTTTTCCCAGTGGCTGCCTTCTGCATCAATATCAATGCAGCCTACCTTACAAGCAACGCAGGCACTTTTTTCTTGCCCCTCTTTCCCAACCGTGCGACACATAGATTGAGTAATGGCTCTGGGTGGAGCAGTGTGGGCTTTACTACCCAACAATCCGCTAGGTTCGCTATAAACCATCTGCACCGGAGCCATTGGGCAAAAATAATTACACCAGGTTTTACCAGCAAAAAGAAAACCTATGGTAACAGCAGCGAGAATTGTTAGGGATAGAAAAATACCTAATAAGAGGCGATCGGAATTTGACAACAATAGACGTAAATTTAAGCCTAGAAATAACAAGCCAAATTGAACGGTCAATGCATTGCGACCTAACCAGGAATCTTCATCAATAATGTACTGCCGCTGTATCCCTAGCGATCGCGGAATTTGAGACAAAAAAGATAGCGGACAAATGCGTCGCCATGCCTCATGACCAAACACCAGCAGAGTAACGATGACTAGCGGTAAAACCATTCCCCAAAAAATTCTTGCACCCATTGGATAGGACAATAGGGGCAGGCATTGCCCTTGAAACAGGGCGCAACCATTGGGTGCAGTTGTGGCAAATAGATGACCTGGGGCAGTCCACTGAGCCGAAATGGGATCGTAAAACAGGGAAACGATCAACAGTATCCATCCTAATGTGAAACCCCAGCGGGTCAGGTGCATAGTCCGTTCAGAAATTTTTGAAAACATGAATGCTGCTCTCCTCTATTGGGCGGGTTGAGCTGAATGAGAGATTCTAGTTAACCTGTAATGACTTTGTAATAACTACAGATATCCGGCGAATCCTGGATGTTGAATAAAACAACTCTTTAGATTTCTTAAACATGGATGTTCTTAAACACGGCTGTTCTTAAACACGGCTATTCTTAAACAAGAGATGTTTCTGCTAGGGTCAATCTACGTTAATTTATTTGAGATGTCTGGCTGTAAAAGTCGGATAAAGTCAGGTGTTTTTAAACAATTTTGGCGAATGTCAGATTAAGTCATAAGTCGTGTCAAATTACGAGTTATGACCTTGAATATACAACCGATAAGCTGGATACTACTGTAGAAGTTTCATCATCTCGAAAACGCCTTGTTTCCTTCAAACACCTTGTTTCCTTCAAACACCTTGTTTCCTTCAAATGCCTTATTTCCTTCAAACACCTTGTTCCCTTCTTAACTATGAAAACCACTTCAGTTGAAACTTACGTACAGCGTCCAATACTTTGGTTCTCTTTGTGCGCGCTGGCTTCGGTCTTCGGTCTTTTTACCGTGAATTGGATGATTTATCGGACGCATTTACCAGGACTATTAATCAAAGCAGGATTCGTTCCCACGATCGCCCCTACTCTTTTATTAATAGAAGCCCTCATTGCGATCGCC
>JBBRCV010000165.1:0-12330 GCA_038204505.1 Elainellales cyanobacterium | reverse complement strand
TTAAACCTGACTTTTTTTCAAAAAAAGAGTAGTCTACTTGCACAACCCAACCTTAAGCGGGTTCTGTAGTGTGGGCTTTAATTCAGCCGTCAATGCTTATGCTATGCTCCGCTGATCTGTGTGATGTGTGTATGGAGTGATGTGGTTATGGTGGCAGTTCCAGTATCTTCTGATAGACCTTTATCTCGCATTTCTAAATCCCAATGGGGCGCGATCGCCCTGCCCAAGACTCGGCTATTTGGCACTGATGGCATTCGAGGGCGGGTGGGCGATTTGCTGACAGCGCCCCTCGCCTTGCAAGTTGGGTTTTGGGCAGGTCAAGTCCTCCAATCGCAACGTTCTGGCATCGTCATTTTAGGGCAAGATTCCCGTAATTCCAGCGATATGTTGACCATGGCGCTCTCAGCGGGGCTGACCGCTGCGGGTTTGGAAGTCTGGAACCTGGGCTTGTGCCCTACTCCCACCGTCGCCTACCTCACTAGTACGACCGAGGCGATCGGTGGCATCATGATTTCTGCTAGTCATAATCCCCCTGAAGATAACGGCATCAAATTCTTTGGCGAAAACGGTAATAAGCTCTCCACAGAAATTCAAAATCAGATTGAAGCCGCCCTACGTGGTGAGCTAGACCTAGCGCCCGTCGGTCTTTCGGGACGCTATCATCATCGTCCTGAACTGGTTCGCCAGTACGTGCAGTTTCTCCAAGCGCCGCTCCTGCCAGAGATCAACCTTAAAGGCATGAAGGTTGTTTTAGATTTAGCCTGGGGTGCTGCCGTTCAAGTAGCCCCTCTCGTCTTCAGTCAAATGGGCGCTGAAGTCATTTGCCTCCATGATCAAGCCGATGGCGATCGCATCAACGTTCATTGCGGCTCAACTCACCTCGATCCTCTCAAAGCAGCCGTCCTAGAACACGGAGCCGATATTGGCTTTGGCTTTGATGGCGATGCCGATCGCGTCATGGCAGTCGATGCCCAAGGTCGCACCGTTGATGGCGACTACATCCTGTACCTTTGGGGCGCGGCTTTGCGCCAAAACCGCCAGCTTCCCCATGACATCATCATCTCAACCGTGATGGCAAACCTGGGCTTCGAAAGAGCTTGGCAAAAACTCGGCGGCACCCTTATTCGTACAGATGTAGGCGACCAATACGTCCACGCTGAAATGTTGCGTCAGGGCGCAAAGCTGGGCGGAGAGCAGTCTGGACACATTCTTTGTCCGCACTACGGCGTTTCCGGCGACGGCATCCTCACTGCCCTCCACCTCACTGCCCTGGTATTACGCTCGGGCATATCCCTCCCCGACTTAATTGATCAAAGCTTCCAGACCTATCCTCAAATTCTAAAAAATGTGCGAGTCGAAGATCGCGATCGCCGTCTCAACTGGCAGCACGACGAAACCTTGCAAAGCGCGATCGCTCAAGCCGAATCCGCTATGGGCGACCAAGGTAGAATCCTAGTCAGAGCCTCTGGTACTGAACCTGTCATCCGCGTCATGGTTGAAGCAAGCACCGACGAATTGACCCACCGCTGGACAGAAAATTTGGTTTTAGCCGTACAAAATTACGCAGCTTAGATCTAATTAGAAAATAAATTCCAGGAGTCGAGGCTATTTGAAAACCTCGACTCCTTTGTTTGCAGGGCTTTCATCCATACCCGACAAAAAAAGTCGGGTATGTTTGACGACAGTTTCTGCTCGTGTTACCATCCTGTTCATTAACGATGAGAGAGTACTTCAAGTCATGACTCAGGCAGCTACAGTCCCTACCCATTCCACCACTCACCCCGCCGCAACATTTACTGGATTGAAATGTAAAGAATGTGGTACCGAGTACGAAGCCAAAGCCATTCACGTCTGCGAACTCTGTTTTGGACCTTTAGAGGTCGCCTACGACTACGATCGCCTACGGCAAATTGTCACCCGCGAAACTATTCAAGCAGGTCCTAACTCCATCTGGCGCTATCGTTCTTTCCTGCCTGTCACCTCAGAAAACCCCATTGACGTGGGAACTGGCATGACCCCACTGGTGCAAGCTAACCGCTTGGCTCGGCAACTTGGCATCAAACGTCTCTTCATTAAGAATGATGCCGTCAACATGCCAACCCTTAGCTTCAAAGATCGCGTTGTTGCAGTCGCCCTGACCCGCGCCCGCGAACTCGGCTTCACCACCGTTTCCTGCGCCAGCACCGGAAACTTGGCAAACTCTACAGCCGCGATCGCCGCCCACGCTGGACTTGACTGCTGCGTCTTCATTCCCTCAGACCTGGAAGCCGGAAAAGTCATCGGCACCCTGATCTACGGTCCTACCGTTATGGCAGTCCACGGCAACTACGATCAAGTCAACCGCCTCTGCTCCGAAGTGGCAAACAGTCACGGCTGGGGCTTTGTCAACATCAACTTGCGTCCCTACTACTCCGAAGGCTCCAAAACCTTGGGCTTTGAAGTTGCAGAACAGCTTGGCTGGCAACTCCCTGATCACATTGTTGCTCCTTTGGCTTCTGGCTCCTTGTTCACCAAAATCTATAAAGGCTTCCAAGAATTCGTCAAAGTGGGTCTAGTGGATGACAAACCCGTTCGCTTCAGCGGTGCCCAAGCTGAAGGCTGCTCACCGATCGCCAAAGCCTTTAGAGATAACCAAGACTTCATCACCCCCGTTAAACCCAACACGATCGCCAAATCCATTGCGATCGGTAATCCTGCGGACGGCATTTACGCAGTAGATATCGCCCGTAAAACCAACGGCAACATTGAATCGGTTAACGATGCTGAAATCGTAGAGGCGATCAAACTCCTCGCAGAAACTGAAGGCATCTTCACCGAAACAGCAGGCGGCACTACGATCGCCGTTCTCAAAAAGCTAGTCGAAGCTGGGAAGATCGACCCTGAAGAAACCACCGTTGTTTACATCACTGGTAACGGCTTAAAAACCCAAGAGGCAATTCAGGGCTGCATCGGCGAACCCTTTACCATCGAACCTAAACTGGACGCTTTTGAGCGCGCTCTAGAACGTTCCAGAACCCTAGGTCGGCTAGAATGGCAGCAAGTAATGGTTTAAGGTTCACCACCCTTACTTAATTCTTTTACCTAATCTTTATCTTTCCTAGAACATGGCAGTCAAAGTTCTCGTTCCAACTCCCCTCCAAAAGCTAACCCAAGACCAGGCAACCCTAGAATGTGAAGGCAATAGCATTGCCGAGCTAATAGAGTCGCTTGACCAAAGCTTCCCAGGCATCAAAGCGCGTCTCTGTGACGAACAAGGTCAATTGCGCCGCTTCATCAACTTCTACGTCAATAGTGAAGATATTCGCTTTTTAGAAGGTCAAAATACTCCTCTTACTTCAGGAGATGAAGTCAGCATTGTTCCCGCTGTCGCTGGCGGCTAAAGACCTGGCAATCCAGACTAAAGGCTAATAAAAAGCGTTATGTTCCTATGTGTGAACGTAACGCTTTTTCAATAAATAAACATGACAACGGCTCTTAACTCACAGGCTCCAAAAGTTTAGCCTCAGACGTTTCCATTATTCCCTGCACCACTAACACCGAACAAGGTGCATGATGTACCACATAATTGCTAACACTGCCCATCATCACTTCGGTCATTCCCTGATGCCCACGACGACCCAGAACAATGAGATGCGCGCCCCAGCTTTGAGCCAACTCACAAATTCCAGTCCCCGGTGTTCCGGTTAAGCAAGTTATTTCAGTCGGAATACCCTGAGCGATCGCTTCTTGCTGGTAGGTCTGTAACCAAGCGATCGACTTATCCCGCTCTTGCTGAATTTTCTCCCGCTGAACCCGCTTCAAGATCCCGTAAGTGTCTAAATCAGCGATCGTTCCTAGCCCCATAAACGGACCTGTGGTAAGTTCAGCATCCATCCGCATTGCATGAACCAACATTAGCGAACCATTGCTTCTCGCTTTAGCTTCGCTCAATGCCTGCTCAAACACAGCAGATGTTTGCAATGAGCGATCGAGGGCGACTAAAACTTTTTGAAAACTCATCTATCAGACCTCCCAGATTTGTTGCGTTATTGGGAATACCTTCATCCTACACCTATACCCAGTTGGCTGCACGGTTAGAGGCTGCACGGTTAAGGTCTACGTTCTCACAATCTGTCCAGCCTGTACCGTCAACACCTGAGAAGACTTTAGCCACAGCGCATCAAACGAACCCAGGTGAGTGGTTGTAATCAACGTCTGAAATCGATCTTGAATCGTCTCCAGCAGCTTATTTTGGCGCGTTAAATCTAACTCTGCCAACACGTCATCTAGCAACAGCAGCGGCGGCTCTCCCACTACTGCCTCGATCAACTTCAACTCTGCTAACTTTAACGCCAACACCAACGTTCGCTGCTGCCCCTGAGAGCCATATTGCCGCGCCGGAGTATGGTTAATCATAAACTCCACCTCATCTCGGTGAGGACCCACCAACGTTGTCCCCTGGTGCTGCTCTGCGATCGCCCGCATCTGCAACCGCTCCAAAAAAGCCTGCTGCACCACCACCGGATCATCTTCCTCAGCGCCCACATTGGGCGCATAACGCACCTCTAATACCTCTGCACTGCTGCTAATTGCCTGGTGCCAAGCCTGCGCTAAAGGCGCTAACCGCCCCACTACCCGCGATCGCCGTCGGATTACCCGCGCCCCGATCGCCGCTAACTGTGCATCCCAAATTGCTAACTGCGTTAAATCTTTCCCCACTTCTCCCTGCTTCAAGAACGCATTACGCTGCCGCAAAACCGTGTTGTACTGCTGCAAAATGTAGGCATACACAGGCTCCAATTGCATCAACAATGTGTCTAACCAATTCCGCCGCTCTCCCGGTCCGCCCCGCACCAAATCTAAATCCAAGCTAGAAAACTGCACCGCATTGAGCAAGCCCAAAAAATCTAGCTGTCGCCGCAACGCCTCTCCATTCAAGCTGACCGTTCGCCGCCCGTTGCTGCGTAGGGTAATCATCATGTCAGTTGAACCCGCATCCCGCGCCAAAACCGCCGCAATTTGCCCTACAGATTCCCCCTCTAGCACCAACTCTCGATCGCGCATTGCCCGGTGCGATCGCAACGTTGCCAACAGCTCCACTGCCTCCAGCAAATTCGACTTGCCCTGCGCGTTATCTCCCACCAAAATCGTTTTGGGTGCCGAGAATTCTACCCATTGCTCTCGGTAATTGCGAAACTGCTTGAGCTGGAGAGACTGGAGATACATGGGTGAGGGCAGGCGATCAACAATGGATAATCCTATCGTTTATACCACCCTAGCGATCGGCAATGGGAGAGGCGCTAATTTTTGCGTTGAAATGCTTGCGATTCCTGCTGCTCTAAGCTTAATGTGCCTTCATCAGGGCTAGGTTGCCAATCTTGCTCTGCGCTAGCGTCAGCACTTAGGAAGAAGTTGAGCAGAGCCTCAAATTCAGAGCGGTCCTTGCCTACGATAGGCAGCCCATTCGCTTTAGAAGGAGCGGTTGCTTGCACCAACTGATTCATTAAATCCGAGGTTTTGAGGGGCAACGCAACATTGCTGACTGCTGTGTTTTCCACTGTATTTTCCACTGTCGTTTCGACGACGTGACTTTGAGTTGCCGCGCTGTTCTCCTCGGCTAAATCGGCATCTACATCACCGAAGGGATTAGCTGATTCCTGAGATGGAGGAAGGGAAAAATCTTTCCCTGCTGGGGGATCAGAGGCTGTTGCCTGTCGGATTTTGGCGAGGCTTTTGAGAGCTTTCTGGGCATTAGCGGGGTTGTGTTGCGCCTCAAATAGATGGGCGGCTGTTTCAAGATGGACGATCGCCCCCCGATAGTTACGCAGCTTTTGCCAGCCTAAGCCCCGGTAATAGTGAGCAACGGCAGCATCAGGAGCGTGTTGAATTGCTTCCCCATAATCAGCGACCGCTTCTGCATATTTCTCTAGCTTTTGCCATGCCATACCCCGGTAAAAATAGGCGATCGCGCACGTTGAACTAAATTGAATGGCGAAGCTAAAGTCACTGATAGCCCCCGCCTGATCATGGTGTTCAGAGCGCATGAAGCCCCGGTTGCAGTAAGCCGAAACTTGGTCGGGGGCGTGGTGAATGGATTGGGTAAAATCATCGATCGCCCTTTCTAAATCGCCGTTATCGTAATGCACTAGTCCGCGATAGTTGTAGGTGATCGCATCGTTGGGGTTGAGCTTGAGGATTTGATCGTAGTCGGCGATCGCGCCTTGTTTATCACCCAAGTCGTGACGAGTGACAGCACGATTCCAGTACGCCACCAAATCGTCGGAGGCTAGGTGAGGAGTTTCAAAACAACCCACTAGCCGCTGAATGACTTCAGGATCTTGGGTGCGGAGCTTGAGCTGTAAATCAGGCTGTTGTGGATTGGGCTGTTGTAGATCGGGCTGCTGTGGATTAAGGATGGCGGTGTTAGTTCTGAGAGCATCGGCAATGCCTAAGACGGCAAAATCCTCATCAGAAACGAGAAAGTTTTCGCTAGTGCCTAAGATTTTGAATTGAAAATTGTGAGGGTAAGCTCTCTTGAGCTTAAGCAATTGATGAAGGGATTCTTGAACGTTAGGCTTTTGGGTCTCTGCCATCCAGCCCCTGCGGACTTTGCTGAGGAATCGTTCTTCATGGCGATCGGTCAGTTGACACCAGCCAATGTCGAGCTGTTTGCCTTGGCTTAAGAAGGCTTCGAGTTTGTTGAGCAAGGTGTCATCAAGGTCGCTTTGTCCAGCCCAGGGCCAAATCAAAATCAATCGATGTTGCGTCCGTTCCAAAGCTTCATCTAAGACGGCGCGGCTGCCTGCCAAGACCCCTACTTCAGAATCGGACTGGCTGCTGTTCAGGTCAAAGAGTAGTTCGTATTGGGGCTGGTTAGGCAATGCCTGCAACTGTTGGTTGATCAACTGCATTTCTTGCTCCAATACTTCTTGGATGCGCGCCTTAAACTCTAGGCTAGGTTCAGATGACGGAGAAATGCGCCCCGAAAGCTCTTGAAGCTGACCCTGAATGGCAACAACATCGAGAGAGTGGGGGAGTTGGCTGACTTGTTCACGGAGCTGCTGTTGTTGGCGGGCAAGGTGCTCGGTAAATTCTTGAATAGTGCTGATCTGCGATCGCAGATTGTTTAGATAATCGGCGGCAAGTCCTCGAATTTCGGGGTAAATCTGAGGGGTATTAGGAGAAATGACACTGAAATCGAATCCGGGTTGCTGAATTTGTGCTGCAAAAATGGCTTCGAGTTCAGCCGCAGTCAGGGGTGGCTTCGGCTGAATAGAACCATTCAGGGTCGACCCATTAGTTGATCCATTAAAAGGTGAGGCATTCCAGTCGTGAGTCGTAAGTTTGCCTTTGCCAGCATTCACTTCCAGGGTTTCCACCGACTGCCGCAGGGATTTTTGCTGCTGGTGCAGACCTTTCATATCGTTCATCAGGCTGACCAGATCCCGTTTGGGAACCAAATCGGCAATAATCCGGACTAATTCGCTAACTTCTTGACGAATAGAGCTAAGGTCGAAGGAGGGAGAGAGTTTGCTGATGCGGCGATCGATCCTGGTAATTTCTTCATTGAGAGAAGTGAAATTTGGCTTGATTTGAGAGGTAAGTCCATCAAGACTGACTAAAATGCCGGAGACTTCTGCCTTAAGTTGATCTAGCTCAGCGCGCACGTATTGAGGCTGAGAGGTTTGACTTAGAGCATTAATCTGTTCAGAAATATGGGTAACGCTTGCTGCCAGTTGGCTATGGCGATCGCTGAGTTGGCTGAAGTCCTGACGCAACCCATTAAGGCTTTGCTGTTCTAAAGTGTTGAACCGTTCCTGCATTTCTTGCTGAACAGCCGTAATTTCTCCGTAGAGCGCCTCAGCAACTTCTCGGTCTTTGCGGAGCAAGCCTTTTTTCAGAATATGAATGGCTTCAGGGGCGGGCATTGCCACGACCTGCTGGTTAAGCTGCTGAACCTGATGGGTGAGGCGCTGATCAAGTTCTGCCAATGTAGAGGCTTTGCTTTGCTCTGCCTCTTGCTCGTAGCGGCGGCGGTTAACTAAGCCCAACGCCACCAGTAGCGAGAGTGGAGTAGTGGTGAACAACATCTCTTTAAGCAGAAGAGTTGCCACTGAACCCACCCCTAACCCCACGAGAGATGCATTTTCGAGCGCATCCAACCAAGAATGTTTCTTCATAAAAGTTACTTTGCAGGTGCGGTAGTGAATCTCAGATCACAGCGTTTGATTAATTGCGACTACCGGGAATGGAGATAGTCCTCTAGAAAGAAGGGGCATTTCCTATTTCTTCATGAGTTTTTCATGACGATCAGGACAACCTTTCAAGATGTTTTGAGAACCCTCTATTTCTGGGGTCGCTGTGCTGAAAGTGGACGATCACTAACTACGCATCTAAGGAAGAAGATTCCGAACAAAAGCAGCATTTTATACCAGTATGAGCTTGGCTCTACGGTGCTATAGCCTTTCTTGAATCCAGGCGCGGAGAACACGGAGAGCGGCAGATAAGCTCATAGAGTCACTCTGCTCAAGGAATTCCAGAATGCGATCGCCCGATAACTTTTGAAAAATGCCGCTATAGCTTTGGGGAACATAGCGATCGCCCTGCAAGCGATAGATTAATAATTTGCCTTTCAAAACGTCTTCGCCTGCCGTCGTGATGTAGCGCCACACTTCAGGAATGGCAAGGCTGGCATAAAGAGGCAGTTTATCGAGCTTGCTTTGGGTCAGAGCAACTTCGACCAGCAGATCAGGAACAGGATCTTGGGGCAGATAGATAGTGGGTTTGTGCGGGAGAGAGGGATCTGAGAAGTAGTAGCAAGCGTCGGGTTCGGTGGCACAGAGAAGATCTGGGCTTTTGAGCATG
Source organism: Elainellales cyanobacterium (assembly GCA_038204505.1). GTDB lineage: Bacteria > Cyanobacteriota > Cyanobacteriia > Elainellales > Elainellaceae > Timaviella. The sequence goes on along the minus strand of JBBRCV010000165.1, from coordinate 3,486 downwards.
ACAGGGGCGATCGATTCTACAGGTCGCTTTAATTCGTCGGCAACAACTAAAACGAGTGATTCTATGAGTTTGTGGCAGCGATCGTGCTCAGCTACAGGGGTCATCATTTCTAGCTTGCCTCGTGCATAGGTGAGGCGAACCAGGCGATCGATGCCTAACTCGATTAGAAGTTCCTCAAACTGTTGCCAGCTCACATTAGGGAGGAGGACGCGTTGTTCGTTGGGGGGACGATCTTTTGGCATGAATAAACTCTTCATCTTGAATCAACCCGTTAGCTTTTGGCAGGTATTTCTAGGCTTACCCTTCGCTTATTTCTACTCTGTTAGAGGATTTTTCTGAGCGGCTGCGCCACCAGGCTAGGGTAGTGCTGGCGATAAAGATGCTGGAATAAGCTCCAGCGACGAAGCCGATAATGAGGGCTAATGCGAAGTATTTAAGAGTTTCGCCGCCTATGAGAAAGATGGCGACGAGGGGGAAGAGAACGGTAAGAGTCGTGTTGATGGAGCGGGCAAGCGTTTGATTAACGGCTACATCTATAGTGTCATTGATGGAGCGATCGCCATCGATTTGTATGGTTTCACGAATGCGATCGTAAATCACGACAGTGTCGTTAACCGAGAAACCGACGATTGTCAGCAGCGCCACAATGAATAAGGTGTCTACTTCAATGCCAAACAGCAGCCCAAAAATTGCAAAAATGCCAATAGTGAGCAATACATCATGCAACAGCGCCAAGATGGCACACACTGCATAATCGAGCTGGAACCGAAGGCTGAGGTAGCCCATAATTCCTGCGAAGGAAAGCAGGAGAGCCAATAGCCCAGACGTGAAAATTTGTCGCCCTAATGTTGCGCCTACCGAGTCGATTTGACTAGTGGTAAAAGTGCCAATCTTTTCGGTAAGAGCAGCTAAGAGCTTAGCTCGCTGATCTACATCTAAGGTAGAGGTGCGAATGCTGAGGGCGTGTTCTTCATTACCGACAACCTGGATACTGCTGCCTGCCAAGTCCTGTGCATCCATCACAGTTCGGACGATCGCCGGGTCGATGGGTTTATCGCAATTATTGGGTTTAGTGCAGTCGAGTTCAAGCTGTAAGCGAGTGCCGCCGACAAAATCGAGGCTGAGGGGGAGAGGAGTTTTAATCTGTTGCCAGTTGATCAACATGGCAACGATGCCTGCCAAAAGGATGGCGGCGGAGATTGTCCACCAGAGCGATCGCTGTTTAATGACTTCGAGCTTCATGAAGTTTTCTCCGCCTGAATAGATGAGGGCAAGTTGGGGGAGAACCAATGGGGTTTCCGCAAGCTGGGAATGGTGAGGACATAGAGCAATAGCGTCCGGCTACAGGTTAATGCAGTAAACATACTGACCCCAATACCCAGCGCCAAGGTGAGCGCAAATCCTCTGACCAAACCAGTGCCGAGCCAAAATAATGCCGCACAAGAAATGAGGGTTGTCACGTTGCTATCTAAAATGCTGGAAAAAGCGCGATAAAAGCCTGACTCGACCGAACGATAGAGGGTTTTACCTGCCTGCAATTCTTCGCGAGTCCGTTCAAAAATCAGTACGTTTGCATCGACTGCCATACCAATGCTGAGCAGAAAACCAGCAATTCCAGGCAGGGTCAACGTTACGCCCAACAAGTTAAAAATTGCCAGCGTAAAAAGGGAATAGAGAATTAGGGCGATATCAGCAATAAATCCTGGCAGTCGGTAATACACCACCATGAAAATCAGGACTAGCGACAACCCCAGTACGCCAGCAGAAATACTGCGTTGGATGCTGTCTCGTCCCAAAGTCGCGCCGACAGTGCGATTTTCCACAACCTCAACGGGGACGGGCAATGCGCCTCCTCGCAACTGGACGGATAGATCGTTGGCTTCTTGAGCTTTGAAACCGCCAGAGATGCTAGCGCTGCCACCCGTAATGCCGCTGGCAGCGTATTTAACGTCTACACGAGGGGCGCTGAGGAGGCGATCGTCTAGAAAAATGCCGAGGCTGCGCCCTGTTCCGGCAACGTTTTTGGTCAGGTTAGCAAAGCCTTCGGCTCCTTTTTCATTAAATTTCAAACCGACTTCCCAGGCATCGCCACCACCAAGAGGCGCTGCATATGCCGTTTCGAGGCTGTCGCCAGTCAGGGGCGTTTTATCAAACAGTAGGGCGATCGCTTTATTACTGGCATCAATTTCTGCTTGTTTGGCGGCGATCGCGGCTGCATCACCCGCTTTCTTAAGTGCTTCTAGCTCTAGTCGCTTTGCCGTCAACACATTAAGCTCAACGGTCATCTCGGCTTCAGTTCCCTGCCGCTGTTGCCGAAAATCTAGCTGTGCTGTTCCACCCAATACCCGCTCTGCCTGTTCTGGGTCGCTCACTCCGGGTAGTTGAACCGAGAGTTGATCTGTGCCAACGGTTTGGATCACCGCTTCTGAAACGCCCAGACCATTGATCCGATTTTCGACCACGCGCTGAACTGCTTCCAGCTTTTCAGGAGTAATTTTCGGAACGGCTGCGGTCGGAAGGACACGCAGCGTGAGCTGAGAACCCCCTTGTAAGTCGAGTCCAAGTCGGACGGGGAATTGAACGATTACCACAATGGCGGCGATCGCCAAGACCAATATCAAAGCCAATAAAGAACGCTGTCTGCCCATGCTGTCTGCCCATGCTGTCTGCCTAAATCTGTAGCCGCTGCAACATCCGCTATGATAGCTGGATTTTTGAGCACAGATCCTCGACAGGGTTCAAAATTATCATCCCCAGCAAATATCGTCTCTGTTAAACAAATCTATCAAACAAAAAAAACGGGGTAAGCACTGCTCACCCCGCATTCGCAATCACTAGGAAGTAGATAGATGCACTAGTCCAGACAACGTATCCCTATCAGCTAAACAGAGTCAGCTAGCCAGCCAACCTTAGAACCTGTAAGCAGCACCGACTTGAACGCTTACAGGAGTTTTGTTGCTATCAGCAACGCCATCGAGCGCCACTTTCACATCACTGTAGAGAGCAACGTTGCGGCGAACTGCGGTTTCAACTCCAGCAGTTAGAACGGGTGAGTTTTTGTTGCCTAGGGCAGAGGTAGCGCCTTCGTTGGTTGCGAAGGAGTAGCCGCCCCCTACATAAACGTTGGTGTTAGGAGCCACACCCAGGTCAAAGGTGACGGTAGGAACCAGGTTAACGTTGTTGCTAGTAATCAAAGCCGCGCCCCGCAGAGAGACAGGAGCTTGAGGAATGTCGTACCGACCTTGCACGTTGCCACCAAAGTTAGCGTTGTTGCCATCAACTTTATTGTTTAGACCAACCGTAAGACCGCCGCCCAAGTAGCTGCCTTCCATGCCGCGAACGGTTTGAGCAGAAGCGCTACCAGCAGCCAACAGAGCAGGAGCAACGACTAGAACGGACAAAACAGACATTGCAGCGGAGTTTACTGAGAATTTCATGATGAGTAACCTTGTTGAGTCGCTAGTTATTGTTGAATTGAACTGTTTG
>JBBRCV010000164.1:0-12486 GCA_038204505.1 Elainellales cyanobacterium | reverse complement strand
GGAAACAGGGGATAGAGTAGCAGAACTCGCATCAGTTTCAAGCCTCACACGTAGCTGTTTAAGTCAGAATTTTATCAAAACTCAACGGCGCAAGTGGAAGCTTGCGAGAGTTCTTAAATGCACAGATGAGTTTATCATGACCCATTAAAAAGGACAGAATTGATTATTCCGCCCTAAGAAGTGTCACATTAGATTTTCTGTAATTCCTCAACAGTTAGATTACTTTTAGCATTACCCGTGTTTAGCGTTGCAGCAGGTTCAAACAGTAGGACATGAACTTCTTCGTCGGCAACTGGGCGATGCTCGACTCCGTGGGGCACGATGATAAATTCTCCAGTTTCGAGCCAGACTTGGCGATCGCGGAATTCCATGCGAAAGCGTCCTTGCACCACTAGAAACAATTCATATTCTAAATCATGATGATGCCAAACAAATTCGCCTTGGAACTTGACGAGTTTGACATGCTGCCCATTGAGATCACCCACTACTTTAGGGTTCCAGTGCTCAGTAAACAATGCTAACTTTTCGGCAAGATTGACTTTCTCCATTATTCCAGTACCTTTCAATCGTCATCAGGTAACGTCAGAATTTCATCCCCAACTAGCTCTGGGAGCGTTTCAGTATGAACATGGAGATGACAAATAGAGCCTGTTAGTTCAGCGAGAATATCGCCTTTTTGGTCGGCTGTCAGATTGGAAAGCTTAAGCTGACTCAGCAGAGACAGAACATTTTCACATTCTTCCCCTAGCTCGTCAAGCAAAGTGGATAAGGTTGAATTTACCTGTAGTGGCTGTGCAATTTTAGAAATCATTTGCCTCTCCTCAGTCGGTTCTCTGCCCTATCCAAGCTTTTACTAAGTCCTAATATTTCTTTCCTCCAGTAGTTGATAAGATTTTCGTCGGGAACTAGCTTTTGGCGTTCATCTACAATTTTTTGATGGTGGATTTCAATTTGTCGCTGGATACTTTCAACAGATTTACGAAACTTCTTTCTTGACAACTAAACCAGCACCTTTACTTCTTGACTCGCTGTTTGAACTTGCTCTTGGTGTGCCAAAAACTCTTGAAGTTGTGCTTCAATTTCGTCGTTAACGATTTGGCGATATTCCATGAAGTGCTCGTTGTGGGCACAGACAGAAAGATAGTGATCGAACACGGCTGGGTTGTGGCGAATGATGCCAAATAGGTGATGCCAAAACATCCAGCGTGTATTGCGTTTGAGTCCTTGTCGCCAGCAGACGGTCGCCAGTGCTTTCAAGTCTATGAGACTAGGAAATTTGAACGGAGCTTTATGTCGGGGTGCGCCCAGCATGAGGAAATGACGATAGACGCGATCGAGGTAGGTTTTGGGTTCGTAAATGCGGCTGAAGGCATCGACGTATTCGCGGGCAATATCTTCGAGGGGGCGAGTGGGAACGAAGTTCATCAACGTGGTTTGGTTGATGTTGGCTTGCTTGCCGTCTCGTAATCTGCCTTCTTTTTCTAAACGATGCCAAAGGGCAGTGTTGGGTAACGCCTGCAACATAGCAAATGTCGTAGTGGGAATGTTGGTTTGCTCGACAAAGCGAACAATGCGATCGCCAGCCCCTTGCTTTTCGCCATCAAACCCAATGATGAAGCCTGCCATCACCCGTAAGCCTGTTTTGGCGATCGCTTCTGCCGATTCTGCCAAAGAACCACGGGTGTTTTGAAACTTTTTAGTCATCGCCAAGCTTGCCTCATCGGGCGTTTCAATGCCCAGGAAGACGGCGTTGAAGGCACAATCTACCATCATTTCCATCAGCTCTTGATCTTGCGCTAAGTCAATGGAGGCTTCGGTATTGAAGCTGAAAGGATATTGGTGCTCTGCTTGCCAAACCTTTAGATCTTTGAGCAGGAGCTTGACGTTACGTTTGTTGCCAATGAAGTTGTCATCCACCATGAAAACGCTGCGCCGCCAGCCTAGCTCGTAAAGACAGTCCAGTTCTTTAAGAAGTTGTGCCGGATCTTTTGTGCGTGGCTTGCGACCGTAAAGCACAATAATGTCGCAGAATTCGCACTGGAAGGGGCAACCGCGCGAAAACTGAACGGACATAGAATCGTATGCCTCAAGCTCCAACAGATCGAACCGAGGAACCGGGGTGCCAGTGACATCAGGCTTCTCGCCACCCGACCGGAACATGCCAGATTTTTCGCCACGTTGCACGGCTTCAACAAACATGGGCAGGGTAATCTCGCCCTCATCTAAAATCATGTAATCTGCCCCGGCAGCCATGGCTTCATCGGGAACAGAGGTAGGGTAGGGACCGCCCACGGCGACTAACTTACCGTGGCGCTTAGCTTCTTTAATTTGATCGACCAAATCTTCTCGCTGGACAATCATTGCCGACAGAATAACCATGTCTGCCCATGCCCACTCAGACTCAGTAACAGATCGAACATTGCGATCGACCAGTTTAAATTCCCACTCTTGGGGCAAAATTGCCGCTACGGTTACTAAGCCCAAGGGCGGCAGCAATACCTTACGGTTGACCAGTTCCAGAATCTTCTCGTATGACCAGAAGGTTTTGGGAAACAGGGGATAGACTAGCAGAACTCGCATGATTGTTAAACCTCTCACCGTTGTTAAGATTCTAGAGGAAAGATGACGGTTTAGACAAAAAATAGGTTGCACACAGGCTCAATGAGTGTTTGAGGACTTCTATTTGAGAAGGCGATCGGCAGTTCTAGCCTCTAGTTCATGACCTTGAAACTGGCTGTAGTACAAATTATTAGCAAAAGGCTGAAAAACGCTCGATGGTGTGGTACGCTTGTTCTTAAGAGAGAGGACGACAGCTCTATGTAGGCTTTAAAAGTAATTATCAAGCAACTATCAAGCAACTATGGATACCCTAACCGAAGTTCAACAGCAGCTTTATGACTGGCTGATTGACTATATCAAGCAGAATCAACATTCTCCTTCTATTCGGCAAATGATGCGGGCAATGGGGTTAAAGTCTCCTGCGCCCGTACAGAGCCGCTTAGAGCATTTGCGAACGAAAGGATACATTGATTGGACGGACGGGAAAGCCCGGACGATTCGGATTTTGAAGTCTCAAGGAATTCCTATTTTGGGGGCGATCGCTGCTGGTTCAGTAGTGGAAACCTTTCCAGAAGTGAACGAAGAACTTGATTTTTCTAGTTCTGTTCTGCGCCCTGGCGACTATGCCTTGCGGGTTCGGGGAGACAGCATGATCGATGCCTTAATTGACAGCGGCGATGTCGTAATCATGCGTCCTGTCCCTGATCCTAAGTCTTTGAAAAACGGCACGATTGTTGCCGCTCGCGTAGGAGATGATGGATCGACCTTAAAGTACTATCATCGCCAGGGCGCTCAGGTTAGCCTGAAGCCTGCGAATCGGAACTACAAGCCCATTGAAGCACCTGCTACAGACGTAGTAGTGCAGGGAATGTTGGTGGGGGTGTGGCGGGGTTATGGATCGCTCTAGAGACTGGCTAAGAAGTTGGCTTTTGGAAGCGCTCTGATCGATGGCGATCGGCAGGGGGATTGTTGCAAAACTGACGGCTTGACTAGACCCACTGCTCAGGCACAAACTGTACTGAATGCGTTTAGCGTTTTGTATCTTCCTCAAGCTTCAGGGTACTTCTTAGATTATGTCAACCATCGTCCTTGTCTTATTCCAAGTTCTTTTGGTGATTGGGCTTTCCCGGTTGGTGGGATTGGGGTTCCGTTGGCTTCGCCAGCCCTTGGTGATTGGCGAAATTGTCGCCGGGATCATGCTGGGACCGTCGTTGTTTGGATTAGTTGCACCGGATTTATCGGCGGCATTGTTTCCACCTGAAACCGTGCCGTTTTTAAATGTGCTGTCGCAGATCGGGCTGATCTTTTTCATGTTTTTGATTGGGTTAGAACTCAATCCCAAGTATTTGCAAGGACAGATACAGACAGCAATTTTGACTTCCCATGTCAGCATTGTGGTGCCTTTTTCGTTGGGGACTATTTTAGCGGTGTTGCTGTATCCGCTAGTTTCTAATGCCGATGTTTCGTTTACAGCGTTCGCTCTGTTTTTGGGGGCGGCAATGTCGATTACGGCGTTTCCCGTTTTGGCACGGATTATTACAGAGAATAATTTGCAGGGGACAAGGCTAGGGGCGCTGGCACTGACTTGTGCGGCGGTAGATGATGTGACGGCTTGGTGTTTGCTGGCAATGGCGATCGCCGTCACACGAACGAACAGCATGGTAGCGGCTTTACCGACGTTGCTAGCATCAATGATTTACATTGGATTTATGCTGACGGTGGGGCGATCGTTTCTGCAACGTTTGGCGAATTATTACGATCGCACAGGGAAGCTGACGCAGTTTGTCTTGGCTGGGATTTACATGGGCGTGGTGGCTTCAGCGCTAATTACGGAATTGATTGGGATTCACTTAATTTTTGGGGCATTTTTGCTGGGTGCCGCAATGCCCAAAAACGAGGGGCTAACTCGTGAATTAGCTGAGAAGACTGAAGACTTTGTTTTAACGTTTTTATTGCCGATCTTTTTTGCCTATAGCGGGTTACGAACGCAGATTGGTTTGTTGAATCGTCCAGAGCTGTGGCTATTGTGTGGCGCAGTTTTGGCAGTGGCGATCGGCGGTAAATACTTTGGCACCTATGCGGCTGCAAGATTTTGTGGGTTGCCGAAGCGCGAAGCTTCTGCTTTGGGCTGGCTCATGAATACACGAGGTTTGACTGAACTAATTGTATTAAATATTGGGCTGAGTCTGGGTGTCATTTCGCCGCTATTGTTTACGATGCTGGTAATTATGGCGCTGGTGACTACGTTTATGACTTCGCCGCTGTTGGAGTTAACCTACGCGAAACGGTTAATTCGGCAGGATCGGGTTGATACTGAAGATGAAGGAGAGGCGGAAGCCGTTAGCGATACGCCGATATACCGGATTTTGGTGCCTGTGGCGAACCCAAAGACTCAGAGAGCCTTGGTGCAGTTGGCAGGGGCGATCGCTGGAACGCGGGTTCAAGCTGCTGTAGTTCATCCGTTGAGCCTGGTTCAGTTGCAGGAAGACTATGCTTTTGAAAGTACACCGCTGGAGGCAGAACGCCAGAAGACGCTGCGGCTAGAGCGACTCCAAACGCTGATTCAGAGTTTGGAGCCAGAAGTAATTCAGCCGTTGATTCAACCGATAGTGCGAGTTGCCAATGATGTGGCGCGTGAAACCGTACAGGTGGCGGCCGTGGAAGGGGCGGATTTGATTTTGCTGGGCTGGCATCGTCCGGCGTTTAGTACCAATCGATTGGGGGGACGGGTTGGGCAAATTTTGAGCATGGCAAAGACGGATGTGGCGGTTTATATTGATCGTCAAGATCGGCGGTTAGAGCGGCTGCTGGTTCCTTATGTGGCTGGAATTCATAGCGATTTGGGGCTGGAGTTGGCGCTGCGGATTTTGGTGAATCAGCCTAGTGCCTATCTGACGGTGCTGCAAGTGACTATTCCTGGGCAAATTGTTAGTGAGTTGAGCAATGAGTTTCGGACGGTAATGAAGCAGTTGCCGAAGACAGTGCGCGATCGCATTTCGCTTAAAGTAATTGAATCTTCTGAGCCTTTGCAAGCAGTGATTACGGCATCTGAAGAGGCAGACTTGACGATTGCCGGAGCCAGCCGAGAATGGGGAATTGAGCGGCAAACGTTGGGTCAGTATACGGATGCCCTTGCCTGTGAATGTCGATCGCCCGTGTTAATTACTCGTCGTTATAGTCAGGTTACTTCCCACCTGGCGGCGCTGTTAATGACTCCTGAAGAAAAATCTGAAGAGGCTGAAGAAGATAGAGATCCCTCGGAGTCGATAGTATGAAAAAGGTACAACCGAAATTACTGTGGTTTTATGGGGGCACACTGGCGTTTGTCGTGGTGCTGTTTCAAGGGGTAACTCACTATGGCGACACAAGGCTTGTGGCTGCGCCCAACATCAATGGTCGCTACCTCAGCACTGGGGCAATGCCAGGATGTCCGGAGTCGACCCGTGTGCTGCTGACTATTTTGCAGTCCGGGGTTTACCTGAACGGTGCAGTTGATGTGGTGGAAAATGCGGCTGTGATTGAAGAAGTCACGGGTGAGGCAAGGCTGTCGCTGTCTGGGCGATTGGCGCAGCCGCAGGTAGCATTAGACGGGAGAACATCGGCGCTGAATCGTTGCCAGCCTTTGGCTCGACGCGTACAAGTTGCGGGGACGATCGCCTCGGAGGCAGACAAGAAGCTGGCTTTTGCGGGCACGATTTTGTTAGATAGTGATGCACAACCCTGGCAGATTAAGGCTTTACGTTTGGTTGAGTCGAAGCAAAAAAAAGGACATTGAGCATGGAAGATACAGGCTGGTTAGACTTTTTGGCGGGAGGAGTGGCGATCGCCATTCTCATTGGCGGTTTAGTCATGCTACTGAGCGGCGTTTCTGCGATGGATCGAAAGTGAGGAAATTGTGCTAACTGATTTATGGTTTGATCCGCAGCTTGCACCACAGGGGTATTTAATTCCGCTAACTCTGCATTGTTTGATGGGAGGAATGGCGGCGATCGCTGCCCATAAAAAAGGCTTAAATCTTAAGCGCTGGATTATCTTTGGCATGATTGGGGGTACGCCCACTTTAATAGCCGCAATTTTGGCAAAGCCTAAAGTTTAGCCTCTTCAATGATCTGAATCTCTAAGTCAGTTAGCCCGTAGATTTGGTATACGAGTTGATCAATTTGGCGATCGAGTATTTGCAGCTTGAAGGAAATGCTTTCTATGAGTCGCTGCTTAACAAGCTTAACCATGAAGGCGCAGTTCTCAGGTATACAAATAGGAACTTGTCGAAGCTGGGGCGAACTAATCCGAAAATAGTTACCTTTCAAGCTATTTCCACTAAAATAGCTCTTTAGGTAGAAGCTGATCAGACGGCTATTGAGAATGCCTAAGAGATAATAGAGATCACACGTTTGAGATATAAAAATAATGGAGGTTGATTTTCCTGCTAGAAAGGAACCATCTTGATCTAGGGAGCATTCCAGGCGTTTAGTCATTCCGGAAACGATGATTTTAGGTTGTTTGGCTTGTTGTAACCGTTTGGGAGGAAGGCGATCGCTCTTCACAATTACAGGATGCAAATAAGACTGTCCTAAGTACCGCATTGGCTTTTTACCCCACAAAAAGCAGTAGCGATCGATTGTGCCGCTATTGACCATTCGCAGATGATTATTGCTCTGTCCTTCTTCTTGAGGTTGTCCTTCGTCAATCAATTCTTGCATGGCGTAAGCTTCTGCAACAGTTGCGGCTCCGTTCACTTGGGCGATCGCTTCCAACTTAGAAAAGTGATCTCGAAGGCGATCGAGGAGTTGGGACTGCTGAACCGTAGCGGCGATCGCCCAAACTGCACCAGGTTCTTGTTTATCTAGCTGACCAGATCCCTTTTTGGCGACAAACACTAATGGATAAACCGCTGCTCCAAATGCTGCACTTTGGGAGTAGTCGTGAAGGGTAATGATTTGGCTGTCTGTTGTTAAAAGCGATCGCGCCCCCGATGCATAATCTGCGGATGCTAATTTATTGGGCACTACTAAGCTGATGAATCCATCCGATCGGCATAACGTCAATGATTTTTCTATAAATACACAAAATAAATCCCAGTTTCCGATAGCACTTTTATAATGGTGGGTGCAATACTGCCGCCAACCGGAGAGATATTTCGTCATCCACTCAGAATCTACATAAGGTGGATTACCGATGACGATGTTAAAACCACCGGACTGCAAAACTTTTGGGAATGCTTTTTGCCAGCTTAGAGGACTACTTAGAGGACTACTTTGGGGACTGCTCCGAGAAGAATTATATAGCTCAAAATCCTCGTCAATAACTGCATTTCCACAGTGAATATTATGACTGAGATCGGGTAAGGGCTGCTGCGAGGGGGGCTGATTTTCTAGTAGTTTGAGGAGGAGTGAAAGCTTCGTCACAGTGACAGCCTGGGGATTAATATCTACTCCATGAATACAATCTAATAAAATTTGTTCACGTTCTACACGCGTGAGCGATCGCCCCATATCTTGCGATCGTCCATCTAACAATTCTTGATAAGCCGCTACTAAAAAGACACCTCCACCACAAGCTGGATCAAGAACAGTAGGAAATTCCTTTTCCCAAACCCTAACTGTATTGTCAACCACAAAGTCTACAAGCTGAGCCGGAGTGTAATAAGCACCGCCTGTCTTTTTCTCGGTAGGACTATGGCTTAAAACCTGCTCGTAAATTTCCCCTAATGCAGTGGCAGTGATGCTGGGGATAGAGGGATTCTTGATCCGGTGAGGTAACTGTTTAAGTGCTACAAATCCTGGTAAAGAAACCCCGTACTTTTCATAAATTTCGCCATAAAGCGCATTCAAAATGTATTCCTGAACGCGCTGATATATTTCAACTGGAGTTAGTCCTGCCTCTTGAGTGATTAAATCAGCCGCGATCGCTCCATACCAGGCATTGACCCACTTCAACGAGGTCGGCTTCACCATCCTTAAATACTCAAAACCAACTGCAAACCCTGTTGGGGCTTCGTATCTTCGGGCATAGGTTCAGGGTCTGATCGCATGGCTGGGCAGTAGCGCGCGTAAGAACAGCGATCGCATTGGTTGCTAGGAAACGGAGTCCAGCGCTGATCTTGGCGTAACTCGACCGCTAGTTTGCAAATAACTTCCTCTACTCGTTGTCGATGTTCAGGGGTAGCTTCAAAACTGACTTTTTCTCCGGTACGCAAAAACAGCAAGCTCATGCGCTTGAGTTGACGCTGATAGCGTTGTTCTAGAGCTAAATAGTACAAGCCAATTTGTAAATCAATTTCGTCGGGTTCGGCGTAATCGACCTCTTTCGCAGATTTATAGTCGATCAGTTCTAGACCGTCTTCTAAAAAATCGAGGCGATCGTAGCGTCCCGACAGCGAAAACTCTAAGTTCTCAGCTTGTAGCGTGCCCTGAATTCTGCCCTCTACGGCGAGCGGCTTGTGCATGGCAGATTGGTTAGCAATGAAATCTTGGTAATAGCGACTTAAGATCGATCGCCCTTCATTAATTTGGTTAGAGGTTAAACTGCGAGTTTGCTGACTCCAGCAATATTCAATCCAATCAAGCCGAGGAATAGCATCCTGGTAGTGCCAGTCCTGGTAAATTTGCGCCAAAGCTTGATGGAGAGAGGTTCCCAAGACCGCTGAACCGAAAAATGCAGCGCTTTCGATGCGGCGTTCGTAGCGAAAATAGTAGGCACGGGGGCAACGGTAATAGGTTTGGAGCTTGGCGGCAGAGAGAGCATAAGTCATAGTTTCTAGTACCATTTGGGCAATCCCGACCGCTAGGCGATCTCTTTGAAATACCCCCAAGGGGTTACCTACCTGCAAAGCCTATGGAAGGGATGGCTATATAATGGCACTAGATATGGGATTATAACAGGTTCTTTTGTATTAGTTTTTCCCATATCTAGCGCTTTCCGCATATCTTCTTAGAAAGCTTTCCCTATCATGCAGAAATCTGTCTCTCACTACTGGTACATCCTGATACTGGTAGGTACTACGCTAGTCTGGGGAACCACTTTTCCTCTGCTTAAAGATGCGGTTACTACCCTGTCCCCGGCGATCTTGGTATACAGTCGGTTTTCAATTGGGGCGCTGGTGCTTTTACCCTGGTGCCGTCATTTCAATGTGCGGTTGCTTCGAGATGGCGCAATTTTGGGAGCCGTTATTTATCTGTCCTTTGTGACCCAGGTGATAGGGCTACAGACCACTTCCTCCAATCGATCGGCGTTTATCACCAGCTTAAATGTGATTATGGTGCCGCTGTTAGGCTTCTTGCTAGGTCGGAGTTTGTCGCGGCGAGTCTGGGTATCGGCAGGGCTGGCGTTGGCAGGAATTGGGGTTTTGTCTTGGGAAGGAGGAGCGCTGGGAGTTGGCGAGCTTTGGGTGCTTGGCTGTGCCCTGAGCTATGCGGTCTATATTTTATTGATGGAAGCGATTGCCCCTAAACATCCGCCTCTAGCTCTAACTGTTTATCAACTCATTACTACTAGCCTATTAGGACTGATTTGGGCAGTACCCGAACTCTTGGAGCAAGCCCAAGCAATTCGGCAAAACTGGTGGGCGATCGCTTATTTAGGGATAGTGGCAACGGCAATGACTACTTGGACTCAGGCAATCGCCCAACGTCATATCAATGCTACTGAAACGGCGATCGTTTATACTTTGGAACCCGTATTTGCTGCGATTTTTTCGTTTTGGTGGTTGGGCGAAAGTTTGGGTATCAGGGGTTTGTTAGGTGGCGGAATGGTGCTGGTAGCAATGGTGCTAAGCCAGATTAAATCCTAATGATAAGAAACAATGCCATCGGGATTTCATGAACTCAATATTTTCGTAAAATCTGCAATTTGAAGCTGTAACCTAAAGATACTCAGAGCTAGGTCAGCATTAAGATACGCAACAGATAGATAAAAAACGAGCAAAAAAGCCTTTTTCTTTAGCGATCGCCATTCCTCAACAATTATTTATGGGGATGCATCCTCTATCCAATTGCTCTGTTGAATTAATACAGCATGACTCTTGAATTAATACAGCATGACTCTTCCCAGAAATAGCTGATATGAGAACATTTGGTTATCTGGGAATTGGTATAGCGTCTAAATACCATTGCAAATACCGCGCCCTTGAGTAAATAGGAGTCCTAGGGCAACCGCATCTCCACCCTGTGTGAAACAAGTAAACCCCAATAATGCCCTGACAGCGCTTTCATTTTCAGGTAAGCAAAGGGCAACCGAATCGGAAATCTCTAGTGAGAACGGGATGTCCCCAGAATCGCTCACCGTCCGTCGAACGATGAGCGGAAACTATAAAATGCCCAACCTTAAAGGGTGCAGGCATGACGCAGGTGATCCCAGAGACGACGTTGAAACAAAACCGAACAGCTCTATTAAGACTGACTATGCGGAGCTAGGGGTAAGATGCTGACAGTCAAAGGAAGCGGTGACCTCACTAAACTAACAACTTCACTCAGATGTGGCAATATTCAGTTAGATCATGCCACCTTAAATCAACGCCTCAGTCACTTCCGGTTGTAACACGACAATTAAAAGGCGTAATCAGAAGGCTTGCGACAACTATATAATCTAGCGATCTAGAACCGAATTGAGATCGCTAATTAGATCACCGCGATCGAGATCTGTCAATAGTACGGCGAGGGAGTCAAAAGAAAAGACACTAGGGCGTGTTATCAACTAGTTAAACTGAAATCAGCAAGACTAGAGATGAAACCAGTAGAGAACGAAGGATAACGCGACGATACGCTCTGAGAGATGACCAGTGGGAGCGGATCAAAGACTTACTTCCTGGACGTGAAGGCACGGTTGGCGTAACTGCCAAAGACAATCGATTGTTTGTTGAAGCGGTGCTGTATCGTTACCGAGCCAGCATTCCTTGGCAGGACTTGCCAGAGCAATTTGGGGACTTTCGAGTCGTTCAAACCCGCTTCAGTCGGTAGACACAGACGGGCGTGTGGAAGCGCGTGTTTGGGCACTTAGCCGAGGATGCCGACAACGAATATGCAAGGATTGACTCTACGGTTGCGCGCCCGCACGGTGCAGGGGCAAAGGGGAGGAGCCAAACTCAGAAGCGATTGGTCGCAGCAAAGGCGGACTGATCCCTAAGATTCATGCGGGGGTGGATGCGTTGGGTAATCCAGTGAGCTTTCACCTTACTCCTGTGCAAGCCAGTGACCTAGAGGGAGCCGACCAACTGCTATTCGACGTGGTCGCAGACACGGTGCTTGGAGATAAGGGGTACGATGTCGATGCGCGAGTGATTGAGCTGCTGCAAGCTCAGGGTCAGACCGCAGTGATTCCGCCGCGCCGCAATCGCAAGCACCTGCGGGACTATGACCAAGACTTGTACAAAGCACGTCATATGATTGAGAACTTCTTTGCCAAGTCGAAGCAGTATCGAGCGATAGCTACTCGCTACGATAAGAGAACAAAGAACTTTCCCGGTGTAATTTATCCCGCTGCTGCAATCGTTTGGCTCAATTGATGACACGCCCTGGGGTGTAGTCCTCTAGTTTGGTTTTTAGAAATTTCCTGACACAACAACCTAAAGATGCTGGAAGGCAGCAAGTCTACTAGATGACTTAACGTAGGTAGACAAAACTGGGGAAGCCTTGCCCCTAAGATGGCTTTATTTCCCAACATGATTGTTGAGTAACGAAACATTCCTCCTGCCAGGCCCTCCAGGTATCAGGTAATAGATTTCAGGAGAGAGATAGAACCCGAGTCAGGGTATTTTCTCGAAGGGTGTTGACAAGGATGATGAAGACAAGCTATATTCATAAAGCGGTCGAGGGAAGCCAAGCGAAAGTGAAGCGGAGGTCGACTTCCGAACCTAGAAAATCTATATAGTTTTGAAAGCAAGAATAGCATCTAATATTCGTGAATGCAATAGATGAGCGAGTACTTGTACTC
>JBBRCV010000163.1:0-12584 GCA_038204505.1 Elainellales cyanobacterium | reverse complement strand
ATTCAACAGCTTATCCACAGCGAACGCCAAAAAACCATCAAGAAAACCAAATCCCCTGCGCTGAAGAGTTGCCCCCAGCGTCGCGGTGTTTGTACACGCGTTTACACCACCACCCCTAAAAAGCCCAACTCAGCCCTCCGTAAAGTTGCACGGGTGCGCCTGACCTCTGGCTTTGAAGTTACCGCCTACATTCCAGGAATTGGGCATAACCTGCAAGAACACTCCGTCGTCATGATTCGTGGCGGTCGGGTTAAAGATTTACCTGGTGTTCGTTACCACATTATTCGTGGAACTCTCGACACCGCTGGAGTCAAAGATCGTAAGCAAGGTCGCTCCAAATACGGCGCAAAACGTCCGAAAGCCGCTGCTGCTAAATAGCGATCGCTGCCAAACAGCATAGATCAGGCGCTCTCACCGCTCTATCTAAAAATTGCCTCCCTGCTTACAACGCACTGGCTTAAGCCGGATGTAAAAGTAGGGACTTTGTATGTGTAATGGTTACAATATCTGTCCACAACATCGTCTGTTCTCAACATCGTCTGTTCTCAGCATTGATTGAGGTCGCGGCGTAGCATTCAACAGAAAATATTTTCAACGCCAAGGGTTAAACAATTATGTCTCGTCGCACTAAAGTTCAAAAACGTCCACTTATTCCTGATCCCGTACACAATAGTCGTCTTGTCACGATGATGGTGTCTCGCCTGATGAAAAGCGGCAAGAAGTCACTGGCATTCCGCCTTATCTATGATTCCTTCGAGATCATTAAAGAGCGCACGGGTTCAGATCCTTTGGAAGTATTTGAACGCGCCGTCAAAAACGCCACTCCCTTGGTTGAAGTAAAAGCTCGTCGAGTCGGTGGTGCAACTTACCAAGTTCCCATGGAAGTTCGTACCGATCGCGGAGTCGCTTTAGCGCTGCGTTGGTTGAGCCAATTTTCGCGGGCACGCGCCGGACGGACAATGGCAGGTAAGCTGGCGAACGAATTCATGGATGCTGCTAACGAAACAGGCAGCGCCATTCGTAAGCGTGAGGAAACTCACCGGATGGCAGAAGCAAACAAGGCATTTGCTCACTATCGCTACTAATTTGCAAAATCTCCCCCTGTATTAGGGTCAAACGTATAAGATCGAGAAAGATGTGGCACTTTGCTGCATCGCTGATTAAGGAGGTCATTGTGACACGGACTATCCCGATTGAACGGGTTCGGAATATTGGCATTGCCGCGCATATCGACGCGGGTAAAACAACGACGACAGAAAGAATTCTGTTTTATTCCGGCGTGGTTCACAAAATTGGTGAAGTCCACGATGGCACCGCTGTGACCGATTGGATGGAGCAAGAGCGTGAGCGTGGGATCACCATTACTGCTGCTGCCATCACTACCAGTTGGAACGATCACCGAATCAACATCATTGATACGCCTGGACACGTAGATTTCACAATCGAAGTTGAACGTTCCATGCGTGTATTAGATGGTGTGATCGCTGTGTTCTGTTCCGTCGGTGGCGTTCAGCCTCAATCTGAAACCGTTTGGAGGCAAGCTGATCGCTACAGCGTACCTCGGATTGTCTTCATCAATAAAATGGATCGCACGGGCGCGAACTTTTACAAAGTGTGTGGGCAAATTCGCGATCGCCTGCGCTCTAATGCAGTGCCCATTCAGCTTCCTATCGGTAGCGAAGATAATTTCAAAGGCATTGTTGATCTCGTCAAGATGAAAGCCTACTTCTACAACAACGACAGCGGTACTGAGGTGGAAGAAACCGAAATCCCTACCGATGTGGCAGATGTAGCCCAAGAATATCGCCTCAAGCTGGTGGAAGCGGTTGCTGAAACAGAAGATGCTCTGACTGAGAAGTACCTGGAAGGCATTGACCTCACCGAGGCAGAGATTCGATTGGGATTGCGGACAGGGGCGATCGCCGGAACTCTCGTCCCTGTGGTCTGTGGCTCTGCGTTCAAAAACAAGGGCGTTCAGCTTCTGCTGGATGCCGTGGTGGATTACTTGCCTTCTCCCATCGAGGTCAAGCCGATTCAAGGTCTCCTTCCCGATGGCACTACCGCCACTCGTCACGCCGATGACAACGAGCCTACTTCTGCTCTGGCGTTCAAAATCATGGCAGATCCCTACGGTCGTTTGACCTTTGTTCGGGTTTACTCTGGCGTTCTGACGAAGGGTAGCTATGTCTACAACGCCTCTAAAGACAAGAAAGAGCGGATTTCGCGCTTGATTATCTTGAAAGCAGACGATCGCCAAGAAGTGGACGAACTCAGAGCGGGAGACTTAGGCGCAGCGCTGGGACTGAAAGACACCTTCACAGGCGACACCCTTTGCGACGACGCTAACCCGATTATTCTAGAATCCTTGTTCATTCCTGAACCTGTGATCTCGGTTGCGGTTGAACCCAAAACCAAGCAAGACATGGAAAAACTTTCAAAGGCGCTCCAGTCTTTGTCAGAGGAAGATCCTACCTTCCGGGTGCACGTTGACTCAGAAACCAATCAGACCGTGATTGCTGGCATGGGTGAACTGCATCTAGAGATCCTGGTGGATCGGATGAAGCGTGAGTTTAAGGTGGAAGCCAACGTTGGCGCACCTCAAGTGGCTTACCGCGAAACGGTTCGCAAATCTGTTCGGGCGGAAGGCAAATTTGTTCGTCAGAGCGGCGGTAAGGGGCAGTACGGTCACGTCGTGATTGATCTTGAACCTGGAGAACCGGGAACGGGCTTTGTCTTTGTCTCTAAAATCGTGGGTGGTGTTGTTCCCAAAGAATACATCGGTCCGGCGGAACAAGGGATGAAGGAGGCTTGCGAATCTGGTATCCTAGCTGGTTATCCGGTGATTGATCTGAAAGCGACAATGGTAGATGGTTCGTTCCACGACGTTGATTCTTCAGAAATGGCTTTTAAGATTGCTGGCTCAATGGCGATCAAACAAGCCGTGATGAAGGCATCACCTGTCCTTTTGGAGCCTACTATGAAGGTTGAAGTTGAAGTGCCCGAAGACTTCATCGGCAACGTCATCGGTGACCTTAACTCCCGTCGGGGACATATCGAAGGTCAAGATACCGAGCAAGGCATTGCCAAGGTTACTACCAAAGTACCTTTGGCAGAGATGTTTGGATATGCTACTGATATCCGGTCAAAGACTCAGGGTCGGGGCATATTTACGATGGAATTTAGCGCTTACGAGGAAGTTCCTCGGAACGTCGCTGAAACCATCATCGCAAAGAACAAAGGGAACGCATAGTTCAGTAAATGAGGAACGGATAGACACATGGCACGCGCAAAGTTTGAACGGACAAAACCCCACGTTAACATCGGCACCATCGGTCACGTTGACCATGGTAAAACAACCCTGACAGCCGCTATCACTATGACCCTGGCTGCTCTGGGACAGGCTCAAGCTCGTAAATACGACGAGATTGATGCTGCTCCCGAAGAGAAAGCACGGGGTATCACGATCAATACTGCCCACGTGGAGTACGAGACAAAAAATCGTCACTACGCCCATGTGGACTGTCCTGGACACGCTGACTATGTGAAAAACATGATCACCGGGGCGGCTCAAATGGATGGCGCAATCCTAGTGGTTGCGGCAACTGATGGCGCTATGCCTCAGACCAAGGAGCACATTCTGCTGGCAAAGCAGGTGGGCGTTCCTAGCATCGTAGTTTTCTTGAACAAAATTGATCAAGTAGACGACGAAGAATTGCTGGAATTGGTTGAGCTAGAGTTGCGTGAGTTGCTTACTGACTACGACTTTCCTGGCGACGATCTACCCATCATTCGGGGTTCGGGTCTGATGGCGCTAGAAGCTGCTCAGAAGAATCCTAAGTTGGTTAAAGGTGACAATGAGTGGACGGATAAAATCTACGACTTGATGGATGCTGTAGACAGCTTTATTCCCACTCCTGAGCGAGATATTGACAAGCCCTTCCTGATGGCGATCGAAGATGTCTTCACCATCACGGGTCGGGGTACTGTTGCCACAGGTCGGATTGAGCGTGGAAAGATCAAGATCAACGAAGTCGTTGAAATCATCGGCATTAGAGATACACGCGAAACGACCGTCACCGGGATCGAGATGTTTAAGAAGCAGCTCGAAGAAGGCTTGGCAGGTGACAACGCGGGTCTACTGCTGCGCGGCATCAAGAAGGAAGATATTGAGCGCGGCATGGTGCTAGCTAAGAAAGGCTCCATTAAACCCCACACCCAGTTTGAGGGTGAGGTATATGTGCTTCAAGAAAAAGAAGGCGGGCGCAAAACTCCCTTCTTCCCTGGATACAAGCCTCAGTTTTACGTTCGGACTACGGATGTAACGGGTTCCATTGTCTCCTTCACAGCAGATGATGGCAGCGCGGCTGAGATGGTTATGCCCGGCGATCGCATCAAAATGACGGTGGAATTGATCAACGCGATCGCCATCGAGCAAGGGATGCGTTTCGCTATCCGGGAAGGCGGTCGCACCATTGGTGCAGGCGTTGTTTCCAAGATCCTCAAGTAGGCAATCTTAAACAATCATCAGCAGTTTAATCGACTGCTGATGATTTGTTCTTGTCTGAACCTCGACAATTCAAATTCATCATTTAGTGACTCCAATGGCAGCTATCCAACAGCAAAAAATTCGCATCCGCCTCAAAGCTTTTGACCAACGCATCCTCGACACTTCCTGTGAAAAGATTGTCGATACCGCCAATCGTACCAACGCTACAGCGATCGGACCGATTCCTCTTCCTACTCGTCGCCGGATTTATTGTGTGCTCCGTTCTCCACACGTTGATAAAGACTCTCGTGAGCATTTCGAGACTCGAACCCACCGTCGAATTATCGATATTTACCAGCCTTCTTCTAAAACCATTGATGCGTTGATGAAGCTAGATTTGCCTGCTGGTGTTGATATTGAAGTGAAGCTTTAGGGTCTTTGCAAAAATGTGGCGATCGAAATCTGCGATCGCCAAGTTCAGACTCATTCCATCAATACGTTAGACTAATGAGAGTAGACGCTAATGAGCGTTCTACTCTTTTTTGATAGTTTATAAAAAGCTGAATTTTAGACTCTTTAAAGTCCTTCAAGCCGATTACAGTTGCGATGACATTTTCTCAATCAGTTGCAGTCCGTGAGCTTCCGCTGTTTCCGCTTTCCGAGCTGGTTCTGTTTCCAGGTCGGCAGCTTCCTCTTCATATTTTCGAGTTTCGATACCGGATTATGATGAATACGATTCTGCAAGGCGATGGTCGCTTCGGAATCTTGATGGTTGATCCCATCGACGGCAAAGTGGCAAGCGTAGGCTGCTGTGCTGAGGTGATTCATCACCAACGCCTACCGGACGATCGCCTTAAAGTGATGACCGTAGGGCAACAAAGATTTCGGGTTTTAGAATACGTTCGAGATAAGCCCTATTATGTGGGCTTAGTGGAGTGGATTGAAGATTTACCGACTGATAAAAATCTGCGATCGCTTGCTACTGAGGTTGATCAACTCCTCCACGATGTTGTCCATCTTTCGGGCAAACTCACCGGGCAAGAAATTGAACTCCCCGATGACATTCCTACCCTGCCTTTAGAGCTTTCGTACTGGGTAGCAGGCAATCTTCACGGCGTTGCCCACGAGCAACAAGCCCTTCTAGAAATGCAAGACACCGTTGCTCGACTAGAGCGGGAAAGCGAAATTCTGACTTCCACTCGTAATCATTTGGCAGCACGAACGGCATTGAAAGATGTGCTGAGCGGTGACGATGATTTAGATTTCTTGGATCGGTGAGCTGATCGGCGCAATGTTATAGCTGCCAAAGGTCTTGATGGTTTCTGTATAGATCTGGAGTTCAATCAGTGCTGATTGAACTGAGGTATCTTGGAAACTTGCTTCTAAGTCCATGAAAAAGAGATAGTCGCCTAGCGATCGCTTTGTCGGTCGGGACTCGATGCGGCTAAGATTGATCCCGCGCGTCGCAAAAATCTGTAGTGCTTTTACTAGGGCACCAGGCTGGTTTGCCAATAAGCTAAATGCCAAAGAACTATGGCTTCCTGCAAGAGAAGGCTCTAAGCTGAGCACCCAAAAGCGAGTACAGTTGTCAGGGCGATCGTTAATCCCTTGTGCCAACATCGGCAAATTGTAGATTTGCGCCGCTCGTTGGGAAGAAATTGCCGCCGCTGTAGAATCTTCAGCGAGATATCGCAGTGCCTCTGTTGTCGAATTGGCGGGAACTTGCTGGGCGTTAGGTAAGAATTTTCCGAGCCATTCCTGGCATTGAGATAGCGCTTGGGGATGGGAATAGACCGTCTGGATTTGATCTAGGGATGAGGCAACGGAGAGTAAAGCATGGGAAATCGGCAAAACTAGCGCCTGTTGAATTTGCAGATTGTCTAGTTGCCAAAGAGTATCCAGCGTGAAGGTAACTCCTCCCTCAATTGAGTTTTCTACCGGAACGACAGCGATATCGACCTGGCGATCGACCACGGCTTGAAGAGTTTGGGCAATGCTGAGATAGGGATGGAGGCTAACATCCGAGTGCGATAAGGTTTTTACGTAATGAATTGCAGCGCTCTCGGCATAAGTTCCAATGGGACCCAAATGGGCGATCGAGGTGGACATAGTTTAGGCACATGAAGAGAGATGGCAAAAGTCTAACCCAAACAAAGACCCCCTAATCTTTCTTAAAAGCAGATTAGGGGGAAATAGATATAGTTAGCTAAAAGAGTTAGCTAAAAGCTCTAGAGCACGAAATTGCTTGCTCCTAAAGTGCTGGCTGTCACGCCCGTTAAGGTTGCTAGTGTGGTCAAACCAGAACTGCTAGAAACCCGTACCAGTGTATCGCTACCCGATTGATTGAGCTTAACAAAGCTACCAAACGATCGCCCTGCACTAATCCGCTTCAGGTCGATGGAATCCCGAACTGCTGCGAAGTCTCTAATGGTGTCGCCACCGTCTTTCAGACTCCGGTACTTAAAGACATCTTTGCCCTGATTCCCGCTGAGGCGATCGACACCCTTACCGCCAATGATTAGATCATTGCCTGAGCCACCCGAAATCGTGTCATCACCGCCTGAGCCAAGCAGCTTATCTTGTCCTGTTCTTCCGAAAAGAATGTCGTTACCGCCGCCGCCGTTAATCAGGTCGTTACCCTGACTGCCATCGGCAGTATCATCGCCGCTGCTGCCTCTCAGTCGGTCGTTGCCACGACCACCGTTGAGTGAGTCATTGCCAGCGCCGCCAATCAGCAAATCTGAACTCTGACCCCCTTTGAGGATGTCATTTCCTGTGCCGCCATCCAGTCGGTCGTTGCCTGCGCCACCGTTGAGAAGATCGTTGCCTGCACCGCCCAACAGCGTGTCTTTGCCCACTCGTCCTCTCAGAACGTCGTTGCCTGTACCACCCAAGATGCGATCGTTACCTGTACCGCCGTCTAGCACATCTTCGCAGCTAAAACCTCTAAGGCGATCGTCTCCGTCTTTACCAAAGATCGTGTCGCTAACGCCATCGGCTCCATCCAGTCTGTTGTTACCTTTAGTGCCATTAATAGGAGTTCCAGGAACACAAACGTCTTCTTCTCTAGGGATCGATCCACCTCCTGATCCGGCTGCAAACGACACCGTTCTAGGATCGCTGGTTTTGCCCAGACTATCGGTTGCCGTATAGGTGAAGTTGGCTCCTGAAAAGCCCGTTCCAGCCCTAAAGAATAACTGTCCAATTTGTGTCGAAGTGAGGTTTTGTCCAGCGGTCACTGGAACGCCAGTCTGGGCTGGATCACCTAAGAACAGTGTGCCTTGACTGGCAGCAGGAATCGTAGTGATGGTATAAAAGCCAATGCCATCGGGATCGGTTGCCGTTAAGCCTGCGATCGCCACGGTTCCACCCCCGACTAGAGCAGGAGGCGCAATCGTCGGAATGGTGGGAGGCGTGTTGCCAGCCGCAAATGGCACCGTTCTGGGATCGCTGGTTTTGCCCAGACTATCGGTCGCCGTATAGGTGAAGTTGGCTCCTGAAAAGCCTGTTCCAGCCCTAAAGAACAACTGTCCAATTTGCGTCGAGGTGAGGTTTTGTCCAGCGGTCACTGGAACGCCAGTCTGGGCTGGATTACCTAAGAACAGTGTGCCTTGACTAGCAGCAGGAATCGTTGTGATGGTATAAAAGCCAATGCCATCAGGGTCAGTTGCCGTTAAACCCGCGATCGCCACAGTTCCGCCCTGGGTTACAGCCGGAGGCGTAATAGTCGGGACGACGGGAGGCGTATTGCTAGCCTGCACTTCGTTGTCGAAGTTAGTAATACTGATATCGAGAGGATTAAGTGCAGTATAGATAAGATCGGTTGAAGTAAAAGTAGTGGTGATGGTGTAGGGAATGTTGCCATCGGCGATCGCATCATCTCCTGGGATGATCGTGAAAGTTTGGGGCACATCCCAATTTTCAGAGGTAAAGGTGAGGGCTGGCACCGAAACCGTTCCCTCAGCGGTATTCGTACTCACCAAGTTCAGCGTCACATTGCTGGTGGGGCGAGTGCCTAGCACTGCGCTAACAGTCTGGGCTGTGCCGCCTTCAATCGTGGTAACGCTCGATATTCCGGTTGAAGGATTGGTGGTCACACCTGTACCTGCGAAGCTCACCCCAGGCGTAGCATCGGTGATCTGTAAGTTGCGAATTTCATGGAAGTTGGTATTGCTTCCGGTGGAACTTGCAAAGCCAAACTTAAAGTTGGCAGGTAAATTACCATTGACAAGAGGGATAGTGAAATTACTTAATGATGTCGGCGCTTCGTTGACACCCAAAAAGTTACCATCGCCATTCAGGTCGATTTTTACTGAAACGACCGCCGTTGTCCCATTGGGAGTAATATCGATTTTTGCCGTTTTCTGGGTGCCAGGAGCAGCCCGATTGGTTGCCCCTACGTTATCGATGCCCGGAGTGAGTGTTCCGGTTCCTGTGAGAAATTTATATGAATTGGCTTCACTCCCTCGAATGGCGATCGCATCTGGAGTAACTCCACCTGTGATGGGGTCATTAACCCGTCCTTCAGAGCCAGCGGAGTAGTTGCCAAACTCATCGAATCCAATACCGATGTAGCCGCCCTTAATCCCCGCGACAGCGCCAGGCGTGGTTCTTTGAGCATAGCCCAAAGAACCACCGTATCCTCCAGCGATGATGTTGGTTTGAGCCGCATCGAATAGGAAGAAACTAATGCCATCGGCACCGCCGCTGCCGCCATAGGCAAAAAGATCAAACGTAATTGAAAGCCCGTTTGTAGAGGCGATCGGCTTGTTGTAAATCACAAAGGCAGCTTGATCAGCGCCGTTATTGGTTAGGCGTAGTGCACCCGCCCCATTTGGATCGTTAACACTACCACCAGGCAACCCTCCAGGACTCGATGGAGCAACGGTTGTTCGAGCGGTCAACAAAGGATCGGCTACACTCGCTCCTGTTCCTTTGCCAAAAAGCCAAGCAGTGTTGTCGGTAACATCATTATTGCGAAAGCTTTCATTCAACAGAACGGTTGCTAGAACAGAATCGTAGGCTTCTAGTGCTTCGGGCTGAAAGACGGGGGACGTGTGAATTTCTCCAGTGGTAAACTCTAGCTCCCAGTCGCCGCCTAACGCCGCACTCCCTGTCAAGTTAGTCGATGCCGCGATGTGGGTCTGAGTCAGATCACTCAGCTTTTGCACGAATTGTTGACCCGCTTCTCCAGCCGCAACCTCGCAACCATAGAGCAAGATATTGGCGTTGGGGGTAAATGCCTGTTGCCAATCTTGGAGTTGATCGATGTAGAGATCTAAAGTTTCTGAATTCAGTTGAGTAGAACCTAGATACACTCTCCCCGAATCTCCGTGGGAGAGGATATGGATGTTCTCGATGTGATCTCGTGCCGCTAATGCTTCAGTGATTTGCTCAACGCCATCTTGATTGGGGTTGAGGATAATGACTTCTGCTTCAGAGTGGAGGTTTTCAACAAGACTTTCATAGTCATTAACAGTTGAATCAACCAGGACTAGAGTCAAGGGGCTTGTAGCTGTCATAGGTGATTACCACTAGATACGCAATCAGTAAACAAGGATACTGGATATTAGGGCAATTTAATCAGTTGAGATAAAAACAACACACTGATTTCAGAGAGTTAGATCATGAAAATTTTTATGTCACGTCTCTAAAGAACCCCTGGGTAAACAGTTTACTAAAATCTAGATCGAATCTTCGCAACTCCATGAATGAGGGGTTTTAGATCTTAAGTGCTATGAAATGACTGAAGTTTAAATGTAAAAAACTACTTCTAAGTTGTGGATCGCTGGGACTCGTATCAAATTTGTAAAGGAATTGCAACAACTGCAACTCTTGTTTTTTGCTTTGAACTTTTAATTGCGATCGCCCTCCTCAAAGACAACCAGTGTGAGTTTTGCCGTAGAGAGATGGGGGGCGATCGCTTGAAACAATAGGAATAGCTGCTACAGATTTTCTATAAAAAAATGGATGGGTTTTGCCCATCCACAGATTAATATTTATGGCTTGCTCTGCGGAGTAATATTCCACAGAAAATCGAATCTAGTCCTCAGCCATTTCTGAATCTAGTTGCTTGAGGCGAATATGTTTACGACCCAAGGAAATTTCAAACTCATCTCCGGGTCTTAATTCCATTTGCTTAGTGTAAGCAGCCCCAATCAACAAATTACCGTTTGCTTGAACACTAATGCGGTAGCTAGCACTGCGCCCTCCTCGACCATTACCCGATTGCTTGCCATCTACTTCAATTTCTTTTGCTTTTAGAAGGGCATTGTAAAACTTCATCATGTTGACTCGTACTACATCATTTTTGGTGACGGTGTAGTAGCCACATTCCTTTGCCTTCTGTTCCTTAGTGTAATGCTCCAGTTCCTTGACCTTATCGAGAAGCGTTTCTCCTGTCAAAGGCTCGTTCTTTTTTTTCCTACTCATTAGTCTGCTTCTCAATTAACTGCGAGAACTCGATATAATGCTACGTTAGCTGATAGGTACAGCGATATTTTAACTTCAGCTTTATATCAGCTTGTCCAATTATATACCCCGGTTACACCACTTTATTCCCTGAGTTGTAGTTCTCTCTTAAGTTTTTGATTAGGGCTTAATTTTATAAAGTTCAATTAATAAGTCAGCAAGAAAAGGGCTGAGCTTGAATGCATTAGCAACTTGATGAGTTGGTAAAGTCAATAACTCGATTTTCAATTCTTTGAAAACCTATGAAGCTAACCACTCGCGGACACTATAGTGTTAAAGCTCTACTCGACTTGAGCTTGCAGCCTAAGCACCAACCCACTTCGGTGAAAGCGATCGCCCAACGCCAAAACTTGCCTGCTCCCTATTTAGAAAAGCTACTGATTGAACTACGGCGCGCCAGATTGGTCGAGTCGGTGCGAGGTGCCCAAGGCGGCTATCAGTTGGCGCGATCGCCTGCCCAAATCTCTCTGGGTCAAATTTTAGAAGCCGTCGGTGAAACCCTCGACCCACTGCCCAAACATACCTTAGAGGCAGAACAATCTGAAGATTGGGTGACTCTAACTCTGTGGCATCGGCTTCACCAGAAGGTCAAGGAGTCGCTGTACAAAATTACATTAGAAGACCTTTATTATGATGCCCGGAGCTGGAAGGCAGCGCAGGGCGAATCAACCAATTTTGTCGTTTAAGTTGACAGGCATCCCCTCTATTCGTCACAATAATAGACTGATTATTAAACTGCTCGGATCAGGTTTGTGCTAAATGCAGATTAGTCCTGCTACCTGTACGGCATCGTTAGAGGAACTTTCATGACTTACGCAATTATTGAGACGGGCGGCAAACAAATTCGGGTTGAACCCGGTCGCTTTTATGACATCGAGCGCCTTGCCGTCGAGGTTGACGACACAGTAACCATTGAGCACGTTCTGTTTGTAGATTTTGACGGAGACGCTTCGGTGGGTCAGCCCATTGTGGCTGGCGCGACGGTGGAAGGAAGGGTGTTGCGTCACTTCCGCGATCGCAAGATCATTGTCTACAAAATGCAGCCTAAAAAGAAGACCCGCAAAAAGCAAGGTCACCGTCAAGAACTCACTCGGTTGATGATTGACTCCATTAATATAGATGGTAAATCTGCTACCGCTCCTGACCAGGTAGAGGCTCCTATTCCTGCTGCATCTGTTGCAGAGTAGTGCGTTAAAGTAATTTAGAGAGAAAGGCAGAGGAAACTATGGCTCACAAGAAAGGTACAGGTAGTACTCGTAACGGTCGGGATTCAAACGCTCAACGCTTAGGCGTTAAGCGCTACGGTGGACAAACTGTTAGGGCAGGTAACATCCTCGTTCGACAACGGGGCACCAAAATCCATCCGGGTCCCAATGTTGGTCGGGGCAGCGATGATACGCTGTTTGCTCTAGTGGATGGCGTTGTTACTTTTGAAAGAAAAGGTAAGGGTCGCAAGAGAATCTGCGTTTATGCCCCTGTGGCTGCTCCTACGGTTGAGGCTGTTGCAGTTGAAGCTGTCGCTGCATAGGCGATCGCTAGATCGGTACAACGACTAAGTTATTAAACGATTTTCTAGATAGGGCTACAGTCGCAAGACCGTAGCCCTTTTGCTTAGAAGCTGTTTGCA
>JBBRCV010000162.1:0-12632 GCA_038204505.1 Elainellales cyanobacterium | reverse complement strand
CATAATTCACGTCGGTGACACCGTAAAGGTCGGCGTAAAAATTAAGGAAGGAGAAAAAGAGCGAATCCAGCCCTACGAGGGCACGGTCATCGCTATGCGGAATGGTGGGATCAGCGAAACCATCACCGTTCGGAAGATTTTCCAAGGCGTAGGAGTCGAGCGAGTTTTCTTGCTTCATTCTCCTCTCGTCGCCTCGATCACGATTATTCGTCGAGGCAAAGCTCGGCGGGCGAAGCTTTACTACCTGCGCGATCGCGTCGGCAAGTCGGCTCGTTTGAAACAGCGGTTCGATCGTCCTATCTAAACAGGGCGCTTGCTCAAAGTTTATTAAAGCGAATGGCAAGCAACCTGTTACACTAGGAAAGGCATTCTAGGAGGGTCGTCTCTTCAGATTGTGCGCTCTTAGTTCAGTTGGTAGAACGTCGGTCTCCAAAACCGGATGTCGGGGGTTCAAGTCCTCCAGGGCGCGCTGAATCGTCTCTGTGACTTAGAGTCGTTGTGACTCATAAGTGACTGACAAATTAAGCAGATCGCGCCAGTTATTTTCAATTAGGGCGATCGAAGTATCATCTAAAGTTACGCGGCGAGGGGACTGTGGCAAAAAAAGATGAAATTGAAGCAAAGGAACAAGAGCCAAAGGATCTGAAAGGTTCCAAAGACCCTAAAGAAGCAAGCCAACCAGTTGCTTCTAGCGGGAACAGGATAACTACCTTTCTTCAAGGAAGCAAAGAAGAGCTAGACAAGGTTGTTTGGCCTAGCCGCCAGCAGTTGATCAGCGAATCCATTGCTGTAGTTCTCATGGTGACCCTCTCTGCCACGTTAATCTACTTGGTTGACAACCTCTTTAGGTGGGCTGCTACACAGGTGTTCTAATGGTTTTTGCATAAGATGAATCAGAGAATAGTTTGATGTTGTCAGAGGAGGAAGTTGCAGAACTCACCTCCAAAGGCGCACGTTGGTATGCAGTTCAGGTTGCCTCTGGCTGCGAAAATCGGGTCAAAATGAATTTGGAACAGCGAATTGAAACCTTAGATGTGGCAAATCGCATTTTCCAAATTGAAATTCCCCAAACCCCAATCCTCAAGCCTACTAAGGCGGGCAAGCCCAAGGAAAGCAATGAAAAAGTTTTCCCCGGATATGTCCTCGTTCGCATGATTATGGACGACGAATCTTGGCAAGTCGTCAAGAATACGCCTAACGTCATTAACTTTGTCGGAGCTGAGCAAAAGCGACGCTATGGCAGAGGTCGAGGACACGTTACACCCGTCCCCTTGGGTGCAGGTGAGGTCGATCGCATCTTCAAGCAAGCCCTAGAACAGAAGCCCTTAGTCAAGTTTGACATGGCTGCGGGTGACAAAGTGATAGTGCTCAATGGTCCCTTTAAGGACTTTGAAGGTGAGGTGATCGAGGTCACTCCTGAGCGCGGCAAGCTCAAGGCACTTCTCTCCATTTTTGGCAGAGATACGCCCGTAGAGTTGGAATTTAATCAGGTTCAGAAACAGAGCTAAATCGGCAATGGCAAAAAAAGTTGTAGCAATTATTAAACTAGCAATTACTGCTGGTAAAGCGAACCCCGCCCCCCCTATTGGTCCTGCCTTGGGTCAGCACGGGGTTAACATCATGATGTTCTGCAAAGAATACAACGCCCGCACCATGGATCAAGCGGGTCTTGTCATTCCAGTAGAAATCTCGGTGTTTGAAGACCGTAGTTTCACGTTTATTCTCAAAACACCGCCTGCATCTGTGCTTATTTGCAAGGCAGCAGGCATTGAACGCGGTTCGGGCGAACCTAACAAGACGAACGTGGGTTCTATTACCCAGGCTCAGCTTCAAGAGATCGCTCAAACCAAGCTCCCTGATCTCAACGCCAACGACATCGAAGCCGCAATGAGAATTGTTGCTGGAACCGCTCGTAACATGGGTGTCTCCATCGTTTAAGCCGCGTTGTAACAGTTCAGAAGCTGTAGCGTTCAATATTCACGTCCAACCTATTGCGGGGGAGAGGCAGCGCCTCGTTAAAACCCCAGGAGATTAAAAATGGCTAAAAAAGTATCGCGTCGATTGCAGGAATTGCAAAAAAAGGTTGAAGAACGAGCTTATGAGCCTTTAGAGGCTTTGACGCTGTTGAAAGAAACTGCAACCGCCAAGTTTGCAGAATCGGCTGAGGCACATATCCGGCTGGGCATTGACCCTAAGTACAGCGACCAACAGATTAGAACAACTGTGGCGTTGCCCAAGGGGACAGGTCAAGTGATCCGGGTTGCCGTTATTGCTAGAGGCGAAAAAGTCACAGAAGCTACGAACGCTGGCGCAGATCTTTCAGGCTCAGAAGAGTTGATCGATGATATTGCTAAAGGCATGATGGATTTCGATGTACTTATTTCTACGCCCGACATGATGCCTCAAGTGGCAAAGTTGGGTCGCCAGCTTGGTCCCCGTGGCTTAATGCCTTCTCCTAAAGGCGGCACAGTCACCTTTGATGTGGCGCAAGCCATTTCTGAGTTCAAAGCTGGTAAGCTAGAATTCCGGGCTGATCGGACAGGCATTGTTCACGTCTTGTTTGGCAAAGCTTCCTTCTCAGAAGATGATTTGTTGACCAACTTGAAGGCGTTGCAGGAAACGATCGATCGCAACCGTCCTTCTGGAGCAAAGGGACGTTTCTGGCGGACGATGTATATTTCGTCAACCATGGGGCCTTCCATTGAGCTAGATATCAATGCTCTACGAGACCTCAAGACTGACGCTAACTAAGGAGCGACTAGCATTGCAGATTTTGTCCAAACTGAATCAGTAGAACCCAAGACAGCAGGTGCAATGTGCTTAATTGCCTGCCGAGGTTTAAATTTCAACTTGTCGTTTTCGACAGGTTCAAAGGAATTTGAAAACCTCGGCGTGTGATCCGAGGTTTTTTATTGAGGGTCATTTTTATCCAGAAGGTTACCCAGAAGTTTGGACACACTTGGTTTATCCCGGTTTTTTAAGGAGGTGAGATACGTATGGGTAGAACGCTAGAAGAGAAAAAAGGAACTGTGTCTGATCTCAAGGAAACCTTGAGTCATGCTCAGTTGGCAGTGGTGATTGACTATAAAGGTCTGACTGTTGCTGAAATGACAGACTTACGCAATCGTCTCCGCCCCAAAGGTGGACAGTGCAAGATCGCTAAGAACACGCTAATGAAAATTGCGATCGCCGACGACGAAAAATGGGCAACCATGTCGTCCCTTTGCAAAGATTCTGCCGCATTTTTACTAATCGGCGAAGACATTGGCGGTGCCCTCAAGGCTTACCAAGAGTTCCAAAAAGTCTCCAAAAAATCCACCATTATGGGTGGCGCTATGGAAGGCAAGATTCTGAGCGAAGACCAGGTTAAGGCGATCGCCGACCTGCCTTCTAAAGAGCAACTCATGGCACAAATTGCTGGTGCCCTCAATGCCGTTACTGCCAAGATTGCCATTGGTATCAACCAAGTGCCTTCTGGTTTGGCAAGAGCGTTGCAAGCCGTTGCTGACAAAGAACAGTAAGGCTAGTTTCACTCACCATTCATCATTCCAATCATATTCACTAAGGAGTTTCGTCCATGTCTACTAAAACTGATTCCATTCTCGAAGAACTAAAAACTCTAACCCTTCTCGAAGCTTCTGAACTAGTCAAAGGCATTGAAGAAGCATTCGGCGTTAGCGCAGCGGCTCCTGTTGGCGGCATGATGATGGCTCCTGGTGCTGCTGCTCCGGCTGAAGAAGTTGAAGAGCAAACTGAGTTTAATGTTGTCCTTGAAGAAGTTCCTGCTGACAAGAAGATTTCGGTTCTTAAGGCAGTTCGTGAATTAACTGGTTTAGGTTTGAAAGAAGCCAAAGATTTGGTGGAATCTACGCCTAAGTCCGTTAAAGAAGGCATTGCTAAGGAAGCGGCTGAAGAAGCTAAGAAAGCACTCGAAACCGCAGGCGGCAAAGCCTCCATTAAGTAGAATTGCCTCTTACTAGCTAAAAGGATGAGGTATCCGTCCGGGTGGTCTCATCCTTTGTAAGAATTATAAACCCCCTCGACTTGTAAAAAATTCGAGGGGGTTTTGTTGAGCAGCACTCATTTCAGGTTCAACAATCCCTCTTCCTTCAGCTTCGGATCAAACCGAATTGCCATCTTCACGCCCCGCAATTCTAGCCCTGCTAAGACCTCGGCTTCTACCCGACGAGCAACCTGCTTTAAGGTCTTGATTTTCCCCATTTCATCTGTTGCTACGTAAGCCGCTTGCTCTGCCGCTGTCATCTTCAATTTGGCATCAATAGGCTGATTCCAAGTAGCTTCTTCTACGTCATTACCCACTGGAGTTGAGCCGTTTTCAGTAATCCAAGCTTCTCGGATTTCTTCTAGAATGGTGCGACTGGGGCGATCGATTGTTTGAACTTTCAGCCAATAACATCCTTCAGGTTGCCGCACCAAATGCTGCTTTAGGCTTAGGGAAACGTCACGAGAGTAACCAATAAACTGTAGGATTTTCGCTTGATCAAGAATGGCGTAAACTCCAACTTTCCCAGAAAATTGTTCAGTCGTTTCCCCTGCTTCATTGAGGTAAGGAATATATTCTAAAGACGCAAGCGTTGGAGTCGTATCGGTGTTCATGGATGAGGGCGCTCATAGCTCTAGAAAGTGGGGCAAGGTGAGAATCGGTTGCTGATTATGACTTCTTCCGATAAATTGCACATAAGCGACTGGGCTGAAAAACCTTCGCCTGAAACATAAAATTTGGCGGCACATTAATAATCACATAGTCTTCAGAATCATGATACGGCTCATACTCTACAGGCATTCCCTTGGTCGCGTTGGGAGCATAGGGAACGGGTTGAAATAGCAGCTCGGTAAACTCAATTTGCTCATAGGCTGCTTGAT
This sequence comes from Elainellales cyanobacterium, assembly GCA_038204505.1. Taxonomy (GTDB): domain Bacteria; phylum Cyanobacteriota; class Cyanobacteriia; order Elainellales; family Elainellaceae; genus Timaviella. Next base: position 7,748 of record JBBRCV010000162.1, on the reverse strand, counting down.
TCGCAATTTGTTGCAGAAAAGTTTCACCCCTGAGCAAGCCAAACAGCATTTCTTTGGCTGCGAGTTCGAGGGTGAAGTTGCCGTCGTATTGCTGAACAATTTTAAGATTCATCGAGGTTCGGGCATTCCTTAAAGCGATGGGCTGTTAGTCGGTGGAAGTTGACTTGGGATAGCTTCCATTAATCTCAGCCTATGGGATCGTGGAACACCTGTCAGTAGGTCGAAGCGTTTCAAGCGATTAAGAATTATGATTATCTCTATATGGCGGGAATTCTGGATCGGTGAGCATTCTTTATTTATCCAATGGCAGGACAGATGCGTAACCTCTCGAAATTAAGCCTGATCGGTATGACAGCGATCGCCCTTACTCTTTTCAGTCCGCTAACACTCAATTGGCAAACCGGATTATCAAAACAGGGCTGGGTTCAAGGCGATCGCGCCGAAGCCAAATCGAGTTCGGGTGGGCGATCGAGAGGCGGTTCCTTTAGCGGCGGTTCTTCTGGCGGCTCATCGTCTCGCTCTAGAAGCAGCGGTTCGAGTAGCGATCGCTCCAGACGGTCTGATCCCGGCTATTCCTACAGCCGTCCGGTCTATGGATATTCGTCTGGATACTCGTCTGGTTATAGTAGTGGCTCTAGCTCTGGTGACGGTGGCTGGATTGCCTTGATTGTGGTGGGTGGAATAGTTGCGGCGATCGCTTACCTTATTTGGAAAGTCAAAAGCTCTGGCGGTACAAATGAAAAAAACAATGATATTGTCACCGTAACTCAGCTTCAAGTGGCTCTATTGGCACAGGAACGAGATATTCAAAATCGGCTAAGTGCGCTGACTCTTAATGCCGATATGGAAACTCCAGAAGGGCGCAGTGAAATGCTGAAAGAGTCGGTGTTGGCGTTGTTGCGATCGCCTGAAAACTGGAGCCATGCCTATAGCCAATCGCAAACCGTCAAAGATCGAGAAGCGGCGGGTCAGGTTTTCGAGCAGATCTCTATGGCAGAACGTAGCAAAGTAGAATCCGAGACTTTAGTCAACGTTGGTGGTAAAGTCCGTCATCAAGCGCTCAAGATTTCTGAAGATTCCGACCCTGGTTCTTACATTATTGTGACGCTGATAATAGGCACTGAACACGATAAACCTCTATTTGACAAAGTGCAAACCAGCGAAAGTCTGAAAACCGCCTTACAAAATTTGGGGGCGGTTTCTACAGAAGACTTGTTGATTCTGGAGCTACTTTGGAATCCACAGGACTCTAAGGAGAGTTTGACTTATGACGAAATGCTGATTGCTTATCCTGAGATGGGGGCGATCGCATAATGAAAACTCAGGCTTATCGTGATTTACTTGCTACTTGCATTATTTTTAGCCACGATAAATTATGGAAGCATTAAGGTTTTAGCAAAAACTCCACCCTCTATGTCAGCCTAACCTCTAAACTAAACAATGTAGAACGCATTGGGGCAGTCAAACTTTGTTAGATGAACAAGCTAAAAAAACAATGCTGCGTAAAATTCCGCACGGGCTTTTTGTCTGCGGTGTTAAAGATGGCGAAGAAGTCAACGGCTTTACAGCAAGCTGGGTAATGCAGGCATCTTTTCAGCCGCCTCTAGTGGTGAACTGCGTCAATAAAACTTCTGGCTCCCATGCCATGATTCAGTCCAGCCAAGTCTTTGCTCTTAGCGTGTTAGGCGCTGAACAAAAAGACATGGCTCAAAAATTCTTTAAGCCCCAGCGTCGGGTGGGCAACAAGTTTGAAGACGTAGAATTTTATATAGGTGAGACAGGCTGCCCCATTATTTCCGATTCATTGGGATATGTGGAATGTCGGGTAGTTGGCGCTGTAGAGCAGGGCGACCACACGGTATTTGTGGGCGAAGTGATTGCGGCTGGCGTTCACCGTGAAGGCGATCCGCTGCTGCTCGAAAACACGGGCTGGAACTATGGCGGATAGAGAAATCTAGAGTTTGGCTAGGATTGCTGTGCAGATGCCGCAAGGGTCGTATACTCAGCCAACTGGACTTCACACTGCTGAAAAAGATAGTGGACTGCTGCAAACAGAGCATCCAAATTCTGAATGCTGTAGAAGGTAATGTTGCGCGTGAAAACATCTGCCTCTAACTTGCCAAACCGCCAGCGATCGCCATTAGAAACGATGCCAAAAATGGTGATTGACGTTTGGTTAAGCCGTTGGGCGGCAATCATCTCGGCTAAACACTGCGCCCAGCCTGCTTCAAAGTTGTCTTGCTTCGCTTCTACAAGTAGCAAATAGGGCTTATCAAAAACAACTTTGCCTAAAGGCGATCGCTTTGCCAATATATATTCTGGAAAACCGGATAACTTGTTGTCGAAGGTGAGCGCCTGATGACTCCAAAGGATAAAATGCTGACGATACTGTTTCCACACTTCTTTAAGTACGGGATAAATTAAGTTCTCGCAGATGGCAAACTCGGAATTATCCACTACACCTTCCCGCATCATCAAGTTCAAGTCTGTCCGAAAATAGTCTGTCACTGAGAATGACATCGGTTCTACGAACTCAGCTTCAGAATAATGAACTTGAAATTCCTGAAGGACTGTACCGATGGTTTTAAATTCACTGTAAGACATGGAAGTTTCCTTCGGGAGCGATCGCCCATTGACATAGCCCTATCTTAAAGTGCTAGCGTTATCAAATTGTGATTCTGCGCGATCGCTCATTCCTATTCCTCTCGATACTGAATCCATTTTCCTTGATACTGAATAATGGAAAGATGGAAAGCTCAATTCAAGGGAAACCGACATGCTAACCAAAGGCTTTGAAGTCGAGATGTACACGGGTACGCCCCAAGGAGAAATTGTCGGGCTTTCAGACAGAATTGTGGCGGACTTAGATGGCTTCATCCGCGAACCCGATAGCCGCAATGTCGAGTATACGACGGCTCCCTTTTGCCGCTATGAGCGGTTGCTGTGTGAGCTAGTGCGTCCGCGTGTGCGGCTACGACAGTATTTGGCAAAGCTAGGGAACTACACGTTGATCCCAGGCAGCACTTTAGCGTTGGGTGGGGGCGATTGCTTCTACCGCTCTGATCCCGCTAATCCCTACCACGACTACATCGAACAAACCTACGGCACTACTGTTGTGACCGCCAGCATTCACATTAACATTGGCATCAGCGATCCCGAAATGCTCATGCGCGCCTGCCGCCTAATTCGGGTAGAAGCGCCCCTATATCTTGCTCTCAGTGCTTCTTCGCCTTTCTTAGATGGCAAAGTCACAGGCAATCATTCTTCGCGGTGGAGCGTCTTTCCTAAAACGCCTGCTCATGTGCCGCTGTTTACCAGCCATCGTCACTACATTCAATGGACAGAAGAACAGTTGGTGTTAGGCACTATGCAGAACGTGCGGCATCTATGGTCAGCAGTGCGACCTAATGGCGATCGCCGTCCTTACAATCTCAACCGTCTAGAGCTACGGATCTATGACTTGATTATTGACCCGATCGCCCTCCTCGCCATTACTGCCTTACTCGAAGCTCGACTGACGCAGATGATGGAAAACCCTAGCCTCGACCCGCTGGAAATCAGCTCACTGACCGCCGAAGATTTAGTTGCTCTTACCGATGCCAACGAGCTGGCAGCCGCTCATCGTAGCCTAGATGCCGAACTCCGCCATTGGAAAGACGGCAGCCCCATTTTGGCTAGAGATTGGATTGCAGAGCTATATGAAGAAGTCTGGGGATTTGCCAAATCTAAAGGCTTTAGCTGTTTCCTTTCTCCCCTTAAGAAAATTTTGAGAGAAGGCAACGAAGCACAGCGATGGCTGAAGAAAATTGATCAAGGCTTAACGCCTCATGAGGTGATCACTCAAGCAATTGAAGCTATGGAATTCCAAGAGGCTGCGCTCTCTGACGACGTGTGTCAGCCTTTGGTAGCTTGACTTATCTCTTGACTCAATCCACCTGCACCAGCACATAAGGCTGCACAATTAGTGCCTTGAATCGTCGGGTGCGATCGCCAGCCCACTCCACAATTTGCTCTGGTGAGGGCTTACTGAGCAACTGTTCACCAATCCAATGCTCTACTGAAGTCGTGTTATCGGAGGCGATCGCCACGCCCACATCCAACAGATCTAATCCGGGATCAACCACCACAACTACATCTCGCTGTGCATGAGGCATCAACCACTCCCACTCTGCCTCATCCAGCAGTTTCTCCAGATCCGTCCTCAGATTCTCCATGCTTTCTAGTCCTCAATCGTTTTTAGCGCCCTAAATCATGCAATGTGTGAATCGCTTCTACGCACTTTTGCGTTACTGCCGCCATCTCTTCTCGCTTACCTGAAGCAGGCGGAGCAATCAACTCACCCATCCGAACCGTAACGGGTACAGGCTGCGGAAAACGACTGCCTTTTGGAATAATCTTAGACGTTCCCCAGAGGCTCACAGGCAACAGTGGCACCTGAGCCTTTGCTGCAATCATCGCTGCTCCTAGCTTTGCGGTCGGAATGCGTTCATCGGCAGTACGTGTCCCTTCTAGAAATAGCCCGATCGCCCATCCTGCTTCTAGTTGCGCCAATGCCGCCCGAATGGCGCTGCGATCGGGCGAACCTCGTTTCACCGGATACGCTCCATAAACCTGAATTGCCTGACTTAGCACTGGCACCTGAAACAGTTCTTCCTTCGCCATGTAGGACACGGGACGACGAACGCAACTCGACAGCAGCAGCGGGTCAAAATCGCTGGCATGATTTGCCACAATGATCAGCGCTCCCTTCTGCGGCACTTGCTCTGCTCCGTAAACCTTGCCCCGAAAGTAGGTATGCAGCATAGGACTGACGATCGCCCACTTAAACAAGTGATAGAAAACCTGGCTAATCAACGGCTCTCGTTCAGCAGTAGTTATGGCAGACATGACGACAAATGAGCTAATCCACTCACATTTTCTAAGACTAAATCTGGACAAGTGCGCTTAATAATTCCAGTCAGAACTTTACCGGGTCCAACTTCCACGACTCGCGTCATGCCTTCTTCAGGTAGCCGCAAAGAAATTTCTCGCCACCGAACTGCGCCTGTCATTTGGCGATTGAGGCGTTCTTTCAAAGTTGCAGCGGCGATCGCCGGACTTGGCTCTACGTTTGCCAACACAGGCACCCGCGCCTCTCGAAACGGCACTGATTCTAAAACCTGCTCAAACTCTGCTGCTGCTGCTGCCATGAACGGTGAATGAAACGCCCCGCTGACGTTCAGCTTAATCGATCGCTTCGTCTTAACCTGCGCGATCACCGCATCTACCGCTTCTATGCTGCCTGAAATCACAACCTGAACCTTGTTGTTATCATTTGCCACCACCACGCCTGGAGTTTGGGCAATTACCGCTTCCAACTGCTCCCAGTCGAAGCCTAGCAGCGCCGCCATCGTTCCATCTGACGCATGATCCATCAGCTCTGCCCGACGTTTCACCAAACGCAATCCTGCTTCAAAATCAAACACATCGGCGGCATAGAGCGCCACATACTCACCCAGACTATGCCCCGCCACGAGCTGCGGCGTTTGACCTTGCGATCGCAGTAAATCCACCAAAATCGCTTCTAGCGTGTACAGACAAGGCTGCGTGTAGAGCGTTTTAGAAACCTTATCTTCTGGGTTCTGGCAAATCTCAGGAACCGACCAACCCAGAATTTTCTCAGCCTGCGCCAATTTTTCTTGAGCATCTGGCAAATCATACAAATCCGATCCCATGCCGATCGCCTGAGAACCTTGTCCTGGAAACACCCATGCAGTTTTAGTCATTGCGGTTCAAAAAGAGTGAAGTGATTAATGCACGAACCTGAACGAGCCTAAAGGAGCCTACTTGCCCCATTTGCTTACTTGCCCCATTTAAAGACAGCAGCGCCCCAAGTCAGCCCTGCCCCAAATCCCGAAGCCGCAATGACATCGCCAGCCTTAACCCGACCTTGGCGAACCGCTTCATCGAGCGCCAGGGGAATAGAGGCAGCAGAGGTGTTGCCATAGGTCGCCATGTTGCTGATGACTTTTTCATCAGGAATACCCAAACGCTGAGCAACGGCATCCAGAATGCGCTGGTTGGCTTGGTGGAGCAGTAGCCAATCTACTTGATCCGTGGTCAGATTAGCCCGATGGAGCGCTTTCTCGATCACCTCCGGGACTCTTTTAACGGCAAAGCGGTAGACCTCTTGACCGTTCATGGCGATCGCCTGATACGTCCCTTGCCCGACGCTGACTCCCTTCGTTAATTCTCTTGCCTCGGCTTGATACGCCAAAGTCAGGCAATCGTTCTGGCTGCCATCACTGCGGATTTCAAACCCTAGAAGGCGATCGCCCTCTCCCTCTGCACAAGCCTGCATCACTACCGCGCCCGCTCCATCCCCAAACAGCACGCAAGTCCGCCTATCCGTCCAATCTACCCAGCGCGATAAGATATCTGCCCCAACCAGCAGCACATTGCGGTAAGTACCTGTCCGAATGAACTGGGCAGCGGTCACTATGCCAAACACAAACCCAGAGCAAGCAGCAGTCAGGTCAAAGGCAACGGCTTTCGTTGCCCCCAAGTCTGATTGAATTTGGCTAGCCGTGCCAAATAGATCATCAGATGTAGAGGTGGCAAGAATGATTAGATCAACCTCAGCGGCAGGAACGCCAGACATATCCAGGGCTTTTCGTGCGGCTTGAGTGGCGATCGCCCGTAAAGACCCATCGGCTCCAGACAAGTACCGTTGACGAATTCCCGTCCGAGAGGCGATCCACTCATCCGAAGTTTCTACGAGCTGGCTGAGAGCCTGATTATCCACTGCAATATCCGGCACGGCTGAGCCGCTCCCAGTAAAAGCAACGCCGATTCCTGATTGCTGTGACATTATTCTCCGTCGGGGGCAGTGGCTTCAATCTTTTGATACTGCGATTGAATCCGATCTAACACCTGGTTATCGACCGCATCCTTCGCCAACCGAATCGCATTAAACACCGAGGGAGCCTGAGAGCTACCGTGACTAATAATGCAAATTCCATTCACTCCCAACAGCAACCCGCCGCCATGCTCTGCATGATCCACCCGTTGCTTAATCCGTCGCAGATTCGGCTTGAGAAGCAACGCCCCCAGCTTGCCGCGCCAGCCCCGTGGCAGTTCTTCCCGCAGAATTTGCAGCAAAATTTCGCCGACTGCCTCAGCAAACTTCAGCAGCACATTCCCGACAAAACCATCACACACAATCACATCAAACTTGCCCGAAAGGACATCCCGCCCCTCCGCGTTCCCCACGAACGGAATGTTAGGATTCTGCTCTAAAAGTTGATAGGTTCGCAGCGCCAACTCATCGCCTTTAGAAGGCTCCTCGCCAATATTCAGCAGTCCCACCTTCGGTTCATCGATTCCCAGCACATACTGAGAGTACGCAGTCCCCATTGCGGCAAACTGTTCCAAAAACTTCGGTCGGCAATCGACATTGGCACCAACATCTAAAATCAACACCGATTTACCCGCCATGATGGTCGGCAAAACTGTGCCGATCGCCGGACGTTCAATCCCTTTCAGTCGTCCTAACCGCAACAGCGCTGCCGCCATTGCCGCCCCCGAGTGTCCTGCCGAAACAACAGCATCTGCTTGCCCGTGCTTCACCAAATTCCTTGCCACATTAATCGAGGCAGTGGGCTTGTTGCGAATGGCGCTTAACGGCTCCTCGGGCATCTCGACAATGCCCTCAGAAGGAACCACTTCTAACTGAAGAGAGGAGCTATGGTGCTTCATTGAGGCGGCAA
>JBBRCV010000161.1:0-12703 GCA_038204505.1 Elainellales cyanobacterium | reverse complement strand
TTCTTAATTTTCTAAAAAAGAATCTTTTGACCAAACCTTAATTTTCTAACACTCGGCTCCTATTGTATCCTGATGCAGTATAAGTAAGCAGTTCTAGAAGCTATAGATTGTGAAAGTTAATCCGACCGTAACTTTGACCTTGATTTTGCTGTTCCTCATGGTGGGTGCAGGGCTTACCAGTGCCTCTTGGGGATATAAGCTGGGCAGGGAGGCATTGAAAGGAATTACCCAACCTGATACTCGCCCCGTTAATAATGTGACTGATTCTCAAGGCAAGTCCTTGCGCCGAGAGGGAAACCTTGCTTTTTTAAAGGAGAATGACATTCTCGCCAATGTCAAAGCTCGCATGGGTGGCGCTGCCGAGCCTGCCGCTAGCCCAGACAAAGCTGTTAAGGCAGAAACCCCCGCTAAAGCTAGCCCTAAACCCGATGCGGCATCAGGTTTACCCTTGTTTGCCGAAAGCGGAGCAGTGACATTAGGTGTACAGGCAGTTCGGAAACAGGGAGCCTCTTTAGTTTTAGAGGTCAGTATGCAGAATAACAGCACTAAAGCGGTGCAGTTTCTTTACAGCTCTATGGAAATCACTAATGACCAGGGGCGGTTGCTGAGTGCCTCTACGCAAGGATTACCCGAGGAGTTGGCTCCCAATGGCAAACCAGATACAGGCACGATCGCCGTACCACTGGACTTGTTAGACGGGGCAAAAAGCCTGTCTCTGTCGTTGACTGATTATCCTGAGCAGCAAGTCCAACTTCAGCTATCGGGCATTCCAGTGGAGAAGTAATGCCTTCCCTTTTCCTCGTCGGCGCGATCGCCCCTGATCCGCTGCCCTTGCTCACTGGGGCAGATGTATTCATGCGGCTATTTGCAGTATTTCTGCTGATCACTATCAATGCTTTTTTTGTCACGGCTGAGTTTTCCATTGTTTCAGTCCGGCGATCGCGCATTAACCAACTAGCAGCAGTCGGAGATGTCCAGGCAAAAACGGTTCAGCACTTACAACAGGGGCTAGGTCGGTTACTTTCCACCACCCAACTGGGCATCACTCTTGCCAGCCTAGCTCTGGGGTGGATTGGGGAAAGCACGATGGCAGTGCTAATGGCGAGGTTATTTCAAAATCTGCCTTTACCTTTGGCAACTCGCCAAACCCTATCCCACTCATTTGCCATTCCTGCCGCGTTTGCGTTGATCGCCTACTTGCAAATTGTGTTGGGCGAACTTTGCCCCAAATCCATAGCCTTGCTTTATCCTGAGCAAATTGCTCGGTTTTTAGGCACACCTAGCTTAGCGATCTCTCGGTTCTTCAACCCCTTTATTTGGGTCTTAAACCAGTCCACTCGCCTGTTATTGCGCTTAGTCGGCATCCAATACACTGGGCAGGGCTGGTATAACCGCGTCACGCCCGAAGAACTCCAACTCATCATCAGCACCACGTCCGAATCACCGGGGCTGGAAGAGGAAGAACGTGAACTTCTCACCAACGTTCTAGAATTCGCTGAAGTGAGTGCCCGCGAGGTCATGGTTCCCCGTACTAGCCTTGTGGCAATTTCTAGAGGGGCAACCTTTCAGGATCTGCTTCATGAAATAGCCGAATCGGGTCATTCTCGCTATCCGGTGATGGGCGAATCGCTTGATGAAATTTTGGGAATTATTTACTTTAAGGAATTGGCGGAGCCACTGGTTCAAGGCGTTCTGACTTTAAATAGCCTGATTCATCCTTGGATTCGCCCTGCCCAATTTGTGACTGAGTATATGCCGCTCAACGAGTTACTCAACTTCATGCAGCAACGAGGACAAGCAATGGTCATGGTCATTGATGAGTTTGGCGGCACAGCAGGATTGGTCACGCTAAAAGACTTGGTTGCCGAAATTATTGGAGAAGCCCGCGAAGAAAGCCCCGATGAACCCAGTGTCGAAATGATCGATGAACAAACCTTCTTAGTGCAAGCGCAAATGAATCTAGAAGAGGTCAACGAGTTCCTCGATCTAGATTTGCCGCTGGCTGAAGAGTACCAGACACTAGGCGGCTTTTTAATTTACCAAATGCAAAAGATCCCAGTCGTCGGTGAACAATTTCTCTATAACGGCTGCGAGATGACAGTTGATACTGCTGAAGGTCCTCGTCTCGATAAGATCCAGATTCGGCGGCAACTGCCCACGATGGAAGATCAAGAGGAATTAGTTGAAGAAGGCTCAATTTCTGGCGGCGATCGCGTCGAAACTACCCAACCCGCCGAGCATCCTGAATTTGAAGATTACTCCACACCCGAAGAAAACTTTACCCGCATTTCCTCAGACTCCGACACAGAACGCCCATGAACTATTGGCTCATAAAATCGGAACCTGATGTCTATGGCATTGCCGATTTGAAACGCGATCGCACCACTATTTGGGATGGCGTTCGCAACTATCAAGCCCGCAACTTCCTCCGAGAAATGCAGCTTGGCGATCGCGTCTTCTACTATCACTCCAACACCACTCCTCTCGGCATTGTGGGCTTGGCAGAAGTATCTGCGGCTGGGATCAACGACCCAAGCCAGTTTGATGCAACTAGCAAATACTATGATCCCAAATCACCGCCCACCGCTCCCCGCTGGCAAACAGTAGCCGTAAAGTTCGACCAAATGTTTGCCCAGATTATTACCCTTGAGACTCTACGCCAAACCTTCACTCCCGAAGAACTTCTGGTCGTGCGGCAAGGCAATCGGCTGTCAGTTATGCCCGTAACACTATCAGTGGCAGAGAGGCTGCTGGCGATCGCGCAAACTTCATGAACCCCCTCCTATCGCCATCTTAATTTCCCATTCGCAGTAGGGTTCAGTAGGATAAGAACGGGCACTTGTCCACATCCGTGGAAATCGCGATCGCTACCATGCATAAGCCTGTCGTTATTTGTGTTGATGATGAACCCCTCGTCTTAGAAAGCCTGCGAGTTGTGCTGAAAGAGGTTTTGGGCAACCATTGCCAGATCAAAACGGCGGGAAGTGGGCAAGAAGCGCTCGATCTGATGCAGGAACTCCAACAGGCGGGAGATGAAATTGCTTTAGTTTTGGTGGACTATGTTATGCCGGGGCTAAAAGGCGATGAGTTGTTAAAACAAATTCATCTGCGATCGCCCAAAACTCTCACTATTATGCTGAGCGGACAGGCAGATTTAGGCGGCGTTAGTAATGCCATCCGCGATGCCAAGCTTTACCGTTACATCGCTAAGCCTTGGCAGTTTCAAGATTTAAGCTTGACCGTAAGCGAAGCTGTGGCAAGCTATCAAAAAGATCAGCAGCTAGAAGATCAAAGAATCAAGCTTCAGTCAGTTAACCAAGAGCTTGCACAACTGGTACGTAAACTTGAACAAGCCAGAGAAGCCCAGCAGCATTCTGAAGCCAAATTGAAGGATGTTGTTGATAGTGCGATCGCTTCCATTACTAGCTTTCGCGTTTCTACCGAAGGCATATGGGACTATGAATATCGCTCGGCAGGCTGCGAGCGCGTGTTTGGCTACAAGCCGAAAGAACTGCTGAACGATAAAAATCTCTGGCGATCGCGCGTCCATCCTGGAGATCTGGAACGCATTATTTTTCCTGCCTACCAAAAAGTTTCTCAAGGGATCACGCCTATTACGGTCGAGTACCGCTTCTTTCGTAAGGATGACTCCCTCCGTTGGATCTCCTCAGCCATTACTTCTCGCCGCGATCAAGTTGTCAACTGCTGGATTGTCACTAGTGTTGAAACAGACATTAGCGATCGCAAAATCGCCGAAGCCGCCCTCGCCGAACTCTATCAACAAATTCAACAGCTTAATGCCAACTTGGAACAGCAGGTCGAAGAACGAACCGCCCAACTCCAACAAAAAATGCAGGAACTAGAGGAACTCAGCCAGCTCAAAGACAACTTCCTCCACGCTGTTTCCCACGATTTACGCACTCCCCTCATGGGTTCATTATTGGTTCTCAAAGATCTCCTGAGTCACTCTGGAGATTCTGTAGCGATCTCTCGTTCTGTGGTGACACGGATGATAGAAGGAAGCGATCGCCAGCTTCGTCTCCTCAACTCCTTATTAGATGCTCATTACAACGAAATTCAGGGCATGGAACTCCACCTTGAACCTATCCACCTGGGCATACTGATTCCAGAGATTATCCTGGATCTCACCCCCTTCGTCACGGTCAGTCAAGCCACCCTTACCAGCCTGGTTTCTCCAACCTTCCCCGCATTTAGCGCCGACCCTAGTCAACTTCGACGAGTCTTTGAAAACCTCATCACCAACGCCTTAAACCACAACCTTCGAGGCGTTAGCATTACCGTGCAAGCCACCCTAGAACGCACCGCTATTCGATGTAGCGTTCAAGACAACGGTGAGGGCATTGAAGCAGAAGATCGTGATTTTTTGTTTGAGCGTTATACTCGCAGCCGTCGCAGCCATCGCGCCCCTGGCATCGGTCTAGGGCTATACTTGTGTCGGCAAATCATCTCGGCTCATGGCGGCGAGATTGGCGTAATCAGTGTTCCTGGTCAGGGTTCTACGTTCTGGTTTACGCTGCCTTATACCGATTCATCTGACTTAGCCCCAGAACGCAATTGCAGGATTAACAATTGAATTCCTAATGCCACCAGTCCCAATGTTGAAATAGCAAAAATCGCCGTGCCTAGTGTGCTCATACCCACCACTAAAGTACGGACAGCAACAGCAATATTGGTAGTCGTGACATTGCCAGTAGGCAGAGGCTTACTGGCAAATGAACGAGCAATTGATGAAGTGAGAGAATAGAGCGCGATCGCCAAACTCCCCGAAATCAAAGCCCCGACAAAACACCGCAATGGCGTAGATTTGCGGCTGGATGTAGCAGAGATTGAGTCTTCGGTTTGAGTTGGAGTTGCCATTACTGCCCTAATTTTTCTTTAACGATGGGTGCTCTTACTAGCTGATCTTATCGTGAGCTGATGCGATCGCGTCTAGTAGAGCAGTGCTCTATGAAACGACCTGAATTCCCATATTGGTTAGCCGCGTTGTCCACAGCCCTAAATTTGGGTCGGGCAACAACTCTCGTAACTCCTGCCGAACTCGTTCTGCTTGAAACTGCGATGCTACCAACGCAAACACCGTTGATCCCGAACCCGACATCATCACCCCCAGCGTCTCAAGCTGTCCAAGCTTATCTCGCAGTTCAGCCACCTGTGGATGTGCGGGTAGAACTACTTTCTCCAAATCATTGTGCAACAACTGTCCAATGCGCTGACCATCTTGTTGGGCGATCGCCGCCACCATCGAACCTGAATGCACACGTTGTTTTCGGTCTGCCAAATCATTAAGAGGAACATAGGTATTTTGAAACTGCTGGCGATAGGTTTTGTACGCCCACACCGTCGAGACAGGCAAATCTCGGTATTTGGCTAAGACGGCATAAAGGTTATCGAGACTACGGAGCGATGATAGTTTCTCCCCGCGACCTGTGGCGATCGCCGTCCCCCCGACAATACAAAACGGCACATCAGAACCCAGCCTTCCCCCCAACTCCTGAAGCTCCGATTGCGTTAGCCCCAGGCTCCACATCAAGTCCAACCCCACCAGCACCGCTGCTGCATCTGTCGACCCCCCCGCTAATCCCGCCCCGATCGGAATCCGCTTCTGGATCGAAATTTCCACCCCACCGTAACGGCTATAGGCTTCTGAAAACCCCTCTGCCATTAGCGCTGCCGCCTGGTAAGCCAGATTGCTTTCATCTAGTGGAACCTGTGGGTCATCACAATGAACCCGAATAGCTTGTACGCCATTAGGACGCAGGTTGACTCGATCTGCCAGGTCAATGCTTTGCAGCAGCATTGCTAACTCATGGTAACCATCGGGGCGATCGCCAATAATTTCTAAATACAAATTAATCTTGGCTGGGGCAATCAAAGAATAGGAGCGCATATTTTGATTCAATCGACTTGATTTAAGCTTGATTTAATCGGTTACTTGATTTAATCGGTTACTGAGCGCCACCCAATTTGCCACGCTCAAATCTTCAGCCCGAACTTGGGAGTTTAGACTCAATTCTTCCAAAAGGTGGGCGAGGCGATCGCGCTCCATCACACTGGTCAAATTGTTTCGCAACATTTTGCGCTTGGTGGCAAATCCCATCTTTACCAAAGCGTCTAAGCGTTTCGGATCGTTTGCAGGTGGCTCAGTGGGGCGAGGGGTTAGGCGCACCACTGCTGAATCCACCTTCGGCGGTGGCTGAAACGCTCTCGCTGGAACCTCACAGATCCACTCACAGTCTGCCAAATACTGCACTCGCACCGAGAGTCCGCCAAACGCCCTAGAGCTTGGACGCGCAGATAGGCGCTCTGCCACTTCTTTTTGCACCAACAGCACAATACTATCGAAGGGATGAGGATTAGGAGTGGCGATCGCTCCCAACAGCTTCTCCAAAATTGGTCCAGTAATATTGTATGGAATATTGGCAACTACCTTATTGGGACTTTGGAAGTTCGGAAAACTTTCTAACGTACCCGCTAAATCCATGGTTAGAAAATCGCCCTGGAGCAGCAGAAAATTATCCCGCTTACCCAACTGCTCAACCAAAAGTTTGCACAAGTCGCGATCGATTTCTACTGCCAGAACGGCTTGCGCTAAAGGCAATAGTCGCCGAGTCAGAATACCTGTACCGGGTCCAATTTCAAGAACGCGATCGCCTTTTTTCACCGCCGCCGCCGCCACAATTGCATCCAGAGCCGCCTCGCTCTTTAACCAATGTTGACCAAATTGTTTGCGAGTCTGAGGAGGCATAGAATTGTGAGCCAGTCTATTAAAGAGTACGTTTCTAAAACGGTAACCTATCTAGCAAAACAAATTAGAGATGCCAGATTAGGAGCATCAGGATACCATTCAGTCCTATCCATTACTCATTAATAATGCAATTCTTTGTGAGGAGTTCCTAATGAAATCTCTAATGTCTTCAAAACGCGCAATTGGCGTTTTCGCAGCTCTCCCTCTTTTCGTCGGGATCTTAAGCTTAACAATGGCAAATCCAGCAATGGCAGAACAACAACAACAAATGCTGAGAACCCTAACAGTCACAGGTCAAGGCACAGAAATGGTTCCTACAACGCTATCCCGTGTCCAGCTTGGCGTTGAAGTCCAAGGTGATACCGCAGAAAAAGTTCAGCAAGAAGCCGCTCGGCGATCGGCAGCAGTAGTTGACCTGGTGCGATCGCGCAATGTCGACAAACTACAAACCACGGGCATTTCTCTCAGCCCCCGCTACGACTACAGCAACAATAATCAGCAAAAAATTGTGGGCTACACTGCCACCAATAGCATCAGCTTTCAAGTTCCCACCGACCGAGCAGGCACGATCATGGATGATGCCGTTAAGGCAGGTGCAACCCGGATTGACGGTGTGAGCTTTATTGCCGATGAAGGGGCGATCGCCACTGCTCAACGCCAAGCCATTCGGGAGGCGACCCAAGATGCCCAGGCTCAAGCCGATGCAGCATTAAGCGCATTAGGACTGACTCGCAAAGAAGTCGTTAGCATTCAAGTTAACGGCGCACCTCCACCAACGCCTGTGTTCTATCGTAACGAAGCAATGGCAGCTAGAGTTGCAGATGCTCCCACCCCTACTCCAGTTGTAGGCGGCGAACAAGAAGTCCAAACTTCTGTAACGCTTCAGTTCAGCTACTAATTTGGGCGATCGGGGCAGGGCACAGCAGAGTTTTTGTTGACTAAATTTGTTGTCGATTAATTACACGCTGTGTCCTTAGCTGTTCGCATTCCCCCTAAAAGTGTCTCTACAACAACACAACGTTTCGAGCCAGTAGTGGGCGGAGCCGTCACAGCAATTTTAATGCCCTGTATACTAATGTCATTAACAATGTTGCCGTTTGCATTGAACTCAATGCAAGACGTGGTTAAGCAGTTAGGGCTAGTTGTACCGTTAATAATTGCCATTCCAGCCATGTCTGGTTTGAGAGCACCATTTCCTAAAACAGTTGTCGTCCCTAGCACTGTAATTGTGGGCGGGTTAGCAGCAGTGTTGAAAACAACAGTTTGACTCCGCTTGGTGCGAATAGACTGCACTTGAGCTTGTCTGAGCGCTTGCAAAATCTCGTCATTAGCAGCGTTTACTCGACGGCTATTCAAAAACGTTAGCCAACTTGGGGCAGCGATCGCCGCCAAAATTCCCACCATTACAATCACAACCAATAATTCAATTAACGTAAATCCATCATTATTTGAACGCTTCAGCGGTAATCTGTTCATCATGCCTCGAATGCATAAATCAAATAACTTAGTTAGTAGGTAATCTCCCCAACACACCCCGACTTAAAACCCGCGTCTCTAAGGTCGGCAAAAAGGAAGTGGCCCCGACGGAATACCCAGATCTACCGGCAACATTGCCTCGCAAATAAATTAAGACATCCTGGCTATCTCCAAGCGTTTGGCGATCGTTAACGCAAGCGTAGAAACTCCGAGCGCCCGTAGTAGGCGAAATCACATAGTTTACGCCTGTCGTTGTCGCATTGGGGCATACTCCAGCCAGACCTGCTGCGGTATCAACAAAATCAACCAGTGGAGCAGGTGTTGCATTACTGGGACGAACAGTTTGAAGATTGATTAATCCAGCATCACTTGTGCCGTAAGGCCAAGAATCAAAGTTATTGCCATAAACGCCTGGATTAACGTAGCCTGATGTCGCTACACCTGTAGAGTTAAACTCTGTGAGCGCATAGCGAGTAATGCGGGCTTTTCCTTTCCATGTACCGTTAGGATTACTGGTACTCAGCGAGTAAACAACCAAAGCATAAGAGCTTCCATTTGTGCAGGTAACTCCCACTGGTGGAGCGCTTCCTGCACACTTGAGTTTAACTGCGTCGGGAAAGGGCTGTTGCTTCCAAAAAGCGATAATAGGGACGCTTTCTGTACCTAGGGTGGTGGGTAGAAAATCCAGGAGGCTTTGTCCATTTCGACGAATAGGATCTGCTGCCAAGACGGTGCCTGTGTAGACGTAAACCGCATCTCTCATTTCTGTGCTGATGTAGTTCAGTGCAAGCTGCATTTCCCGTTGAGTTTCAGATTGTGCAGATTCACGTTGATCAACGCTCATTAGCTGAACCACAATGAATAATAATCCCGAAATAATACCCCCGGCGATCGCCGTCGTCACCAGCAACTCCAAAAGCGTAAAGCCTTTGATACTATTTCCACGACGAGAAGAAAACCAAAACCGTCGAAACCGAGATAACAGTCTACGTTTAGCCATTGCTTTAAAGCCTAATACCCAGTCAAAGTTTTACTAAAAGTGTTCCTTAAACCTAGTTGCAAGAAGCGCTTAATGCTCCTGTCCGCTCCGCTGCCGAGTGATACGAGCAGAGCGTAATGCCCTGATCGCTTTGGGAAAAAGGAGTGTACAAAACTGCTAACGGGCGAGTTCTTCGCTTGCCTTCACCTCTGACTATTTGTAAAGAAGCAGATTTAGTTTCTAAACTACTCGCTGATGCTTCTGCTGCCAAAATTGAATACACCCGAACTCCCATTTGGAAATCGGACGGCGTAGTTGCAGAACCCATGGTCGTCCCTGCTTTTAGAAAGGTTTGCATAAAGAAATCAGCCTTGCAATCTCCATCCACGTCTACTCTTAACCCCTGATTGACCGCAATTTGTTCGCCGTTGTTGTAATTCGCTGTTCCACAAGTTGCGGAAGACTTCATAGGAGAGCTAGTTGAAGGGCGAGCAGGAGCTGGAAAGTCTTCTAGGTTGCCGCTGACCGTGGCGATCGCAGGCAACCTGGTGAGCGTTATGTTTTGACCATTTTCTCTAGCAAGCGTAGCTCGCACGCGATCGACCTCACCCTGGGCAATTTGCATAGCTTGCTCTGCTTGCCTATTTTGTACCCGTGTGGCAGCAGCAATAACTAGAGGAGGGGTAATCATTGCCATTGTCAAACCAATGACAACGACCGCCATCAAACACTCCAGCAAAGTCAGTCCTTGCTCGGAAGACTTTGACTGCTGCACCTGAGACTTTGCCACAATGGCTCGTCTCATACGCGTTAATTCTCGCAAAGTAAAAAGGGGTGAGGACATGAATCGGATTCTTCTACAAGAGGTGAGTTATGGGCAGTTCGTTGAGATACTTCGGCATAGGTTTTTGATGTAAGGATCAGTGGCGGCAGGTTCACTGTAGAACTCGCTGCGAGTAGGCAGAGAGGCTTTGAACCGTCGAGCGACAGGACCAGCGGGCGCATACTGAAGACCTACGTCATAGCCCCAAATACGAGTAGGAGCCTCGTAGTATCTAATCCACTCATTACTTCCAGTTCCAGTAGTTGGAGCGGGATCGCCAGGTTGCCAGTTTTCTTGGTCAAAGGGGGCAGTGGCGTAGGTACTGAAGTTTAGCTGTAGAAATGCGCCGGAGAGGAACAGTTTTTTACCTGACCAATCCTCAACAAAGCGAGGGAAGTTGTGTAAACCGCCATAAGCTTGACCCGCGCGCGAAGGCACAATGCCGCTGATCATAATCATGTTCATTTGAGTCCCATCAACGCCAGCAATCCGCTTACGACCTGCATCAATGGTGGCGTAAGCGCCTCTGTATTCACCAGGGGCGGTAATAGTCATAGGGTTGCCATGGGGATGAATGAAAATCGGGGATTCTCCTTCAACTGGCTTGTCGGTACCTGTAACCGTTGCAGCCCATAGGCTGTCTATGACGTTAGCGCGCATCCACCTAACATTGTTTTCAGCAGTGACTAAGCCTGTTAAACGAGGTTGGTTGCCGTAAGAAGTCTCATTTCCACTGTTGCTACAGCCGTACCGTTGACTCACATCTACGTAAGAGCCATTGCTAGCAGTCATGAAGCTGTCTTCGATACTGCCATCACAAAAGTTGCTAGATAGCGGTGTCACGGCATCGGCTAGAACTTCACTCGGTCGCCATTGATCAGTAGTTGATATAGAGAACTGGGTGATATCTGGAGTGTCACGAGTGTAGAAATTGCTAAAGTCGCTGAGTAGTTTTTGGGCTGGCGTAATAAATTCTTCTAACCCAGCGCCTCCATCTGTTTCGGTTGCTCCAAAGGTTTGATGCAAATTAAAGGGACCTTGAACATAGGCGGGGTTGTCGGTAATGAACGACAAGCCAATGCCATTGTCTCCTGTACGCCTAACGGTAGCGCCATTGCGAAGCCGGAACCCATGAGGGCGGCGATCGGGATCAGCAAAGAAATCTACAGGTTTGGGCGTAATACCAAGTGGGCTAAGGGGAGGATCAAAGTTATTGTCATAGCTCTCGCTGGTACGCATACGGCAATTATCGTCGTTTTGCAAAGAACCAGCCTGTAATGCCGCATCACTGGCACAAGTTGACCAGTTCCCTTTTTTGGGTCTAGAGATATGGGCTTCAGAAACGGCATCTTCGCGGAAAGCGTAGATGATGCCACTCTTGGGCAACCAGAAGTCACCAGCAGGAGTAGTATTAGTTCGCATTAGATCCAAATCTAGATCAAGAGTGCGAACACTCATGAGTTCTCGACCGTTATATAAGCCTGCATCCTTGAAGGGAATGCGAAACCGAGGAGAGGACATTGCGGGTGCCCGTCCAGCGGCACTTTGAGGCTGAGAGCAAAGAGCTGTAGCGCAGACCTTAATGAGGTTTTGGCTATTGCTGTTAGGCGTTGAGCCGTCGGCAGCAGCGACCATGGGCAATTTCCAAGCTTCAGAACTTCCCATGCCTTGGGCACCCCGAGGAAGAGTGGCAACGAGTTCAGGTTTAACTACTTTGTACTCAACCGATGCATTTGCAGTAAATCTAATGTAGCTGTCATTCTCGAGCGCTCTGTCTCGCACGTTCCGTTGTTGATTTGCTGGACGTTCTGATTTAATATCCCCATGTTTTTGAAAACCAGTTGGTGAATATCCATCTGAAATAGTAGTGAATGTAGCAGCGTCTGTAAGTACTCTGGCGGGGAAAAGTGAGTAAAGGATGGGATACCGAGGGCGAGAAGAACAAAGTCGTTTGAGTTCGTCCCCGGTTTTTTCCCAATCTTTACATTCTCCGAGGGGGGCTATGGATAACGCTCCAACTCCATCTCTGGGGAGGCTTCCATCCCCTGATGGTCCATACGTACCAGTGAAACCATAAGTGCGATCGCGTGCAACTTGCTCTCTAGTAATCAAAAGTTGAGCGAGATAGATAGCTCTGGTCAGTTTGTCGCGTTCAGGATTCGTCGTCGCTAATTTATCACGCCAACGTTCCATTAAACGAACATAGGTTTCTGGGTTGTCAGATGCATCGGAGTCCCAAGCCATCTTCTTCATGTGGGTTTCCGGGAGGAGCCTGATTGCAGGATCAACACTAAGGAGAATATTAGAACCGGGAAACGCCGTCTCCTTAATAGCAGCATTGATGAATCGAATGTAACCCCTTAATCCTTTACTCGCATCAGCATCAGTGAGAGGAAGATTAGGCTTCCCAATTAATTCAGTAGGCAGAGCTTCTGCTTTAGGAAGCTTCTCCAAATAATCAATGTTGTATGCCAACATCCCCAGGGTGCAGCCCGCCGTATGCAGAGTAGTCTTATCCGCAGGGCTAAGTGCGTCATAAGAAATGCCGCTCCCTTCCATCAGGTCAATGACCCGCCGCAACATTGAGAAGTCTCCCCACATTGACATCGGTGGATAAGGAGTAAGCGCAGTATCTGGTGGCGGCTGGAAAGAGGGTGTG
>JBBRCV010000160.1:0-12857 GCA_038204505.1 Elainellales cyanobacterium | reverse complement strand
AAGTTAATAATCTGTTACAGAGCTTCTCATGAGTTTATTAGTCGTCGGTGCCACAGGTACTTTAGGAAGGCAGGTCGTTCGTCGCGCTCTAGACGAAGGCTACTCGGTTCGTTGTTTAGTCAGAAGTTTTAGAAGAGCCTCGTTCCTCAGAGAATGGGGCGCTGAACTTGTGCAGGGTGATCTTTGTAAACCAGAGAGCCTACCGCCTGCCTTAGAAGGGATGACGGCGATCGTCGATGCCTCAACCTCAAGAGCCACTGACTCGCTGACGATTAAACAAGTCGATTGGGATGGCAAGGTGAATCTGATCCAAGCTGCTAAAAAAGCTGGAATTGAGCGATTTATCTTTTTCTCAATTCAAGACTGTGAGAAGTATCCTAACGTGCCCTTGATGGAAATCAAGCGCTGCACAGAGCAATATTTGGCTGAATCTGGCTTAAACTACACGGTCTTGAAACTGTGTGGGTTTTTGCAAGGCTTGATTGGACAATACGCCATTCCCATTTTGGAAAAGCAAGCGGTATGGGTAATGGGTGATAGTTCCCCGATCGCCTATATGGACACTCAAGACATTGCTCGTTTTGCTATTCAAGCGCTAAAAGTGCCCGAAGCCGCAAATCGTAGCTTTCCAGTAGTCGGTTCTAGAGCTTGGGGTGCTTATGAGATCATTCGCCTCTGCGAGCGGCTGTCAGGGAAAGAAGCTAAAGTGACCCGGATGCCCATTGGCTTGCTGCGAACAGTTCAGCGTACCGCTCGGTTTTTCCAGTGGGGTTGGAACCTGGCAGATCGGCTGGCATTTACTGAAGTGATTGCTTCTGGAAATCCTTTAACTGCGTCAATGGACGAAACCTATGCAGTGTTAGGGATTGATCCCAGTGAAATTACAACTTTAGAAAGCTACATGGATGAGTACTTCAGCCGAATTATGAAGAAGCTGAAAGAAGTGGAGTACGAGAAGGAAAAGGTCAAAGATAAGGCGAAGAAGAAGCGGACTCCCTTTAAGTCAGCAGCAAAATAAGTCGACAGCAAAGTGATATATTGGCTCCAAACCCCCGACATTCTGGAGATGTCGGGGGTTTCATAATGTCCTTTATTTCTAGATTATGTCTGGTTATTCTTTGGCATCTAGTCATTCTTTGGCAGACGCGATCGCCCAGCTTCGCCATTTAACGCAAATCAGTGTCCAATCGCTCTGGCATCAGTGCTTCTTAAATCTATCAACGGCTGAGGCGTTGCAGGCAAATTGGGAGGATTGGGCAATCGCCCCTCTCAACACCCGCGAACATATCGCTTGGGCAAGAGGTCAACAGACGATCTGGCTAGGGCAGAAAATCACTGTCCCTACAACTCTTGAAGGCTATCCGTTAGCGGGTTTTGGGCTGCGCTTGTCGTTAACTTGGTGGGCAGAGTCGGCTGAGATTTTTGTGAATGGTGAGTTAGTTCAAGAAGGTGATCTATTTGATCATTCGGCTCGAATTGTCTTAAGTGAAGCAGTCCATCCAGGAGAGGCGATCGCAGTCGTAATTCGTCTCGTTAGCCCAGGACATGACGAGGGTGCTTTGGTAAAATCCCTGTGTGTTTATGAACGCGGGGATCAATCAATAAACTCCTGCCCTGAACCTGGTTTCGTAGCGGATGAACTGGCAGTTTTGCAGGAGTATCTAACCCAGTTTTTGCCAGAACGGTTAGAGGCATTCACTGAGAATGTAGCTCAGATTAACTGGGCAGAAGTTGGCGATCGCCCCACCTTCGATCAATCTTTAACCACCTTAAGACAAAGCCTGCTGCCTTTAAGTGAGGAAATTAAACGGCGATCGATTCAACTGGTCGGGCATTCTCACCTTGATCTAGCTTGGCTCTGGGACGTTGCCGAAACTTGGGAAACTGTCGAACACACATTCAAATCCGTCCTGCAACTTCAGCAAGAATTTCCCCAACTTACCTTTTGCCACACATCCCCCGCCCTTTACGCCTGGATTGAGGAAAATCGTCCAGCGTTGTTTGCTGCCATTCAACAGCAAGTGGCTGCGGGTCGTTGGGAAATAGTGGCGGGTCTTTGGGTAGAACCTGAGCTAAATTTGGTCAGTGGTGAATCGCTAGTGCGCCAGGTTCTCTACGGTCAGCGCTATGTGCAAGAAAAGTTTGGCAGTGTGAGCAAAGTAGCTTGGCTCCCCGATAGTTTTGGGTTCTGCTGGCAGTTGCCCCAAATTTTGAAGCAGGGCGGCGTTGACTATTTTGTAACCCAAAAGCTGCGCTGGAATGATACGACCCAGTTTCCCCATGAGGTGTTTCGGTGGGAAGCCCCGGATCGATCGCCAATCTTCAGTCTTAATTCTGCTCCCATTGGCGAAGGCATTGATCCCGTTAAGATGGCGAAGTATGCCTCTGATTGGGAAGCGAAGACTGGATTTCAGCGATCGCTATGGCTTCCAGGCGTTGGGGATCATGGCGGTGGTCCTACCCGCGATATGTTGCAGGTGGCGCAACGGTGGCAGCGATCGCCGTTTTTCCCTCAGATGGAATTTGGGACAGTACTGGACTTTTTGGAAAATATAGAAGAGCAAAGTGAAACCCAGAATGATTCAGGGTTACCCGTCTGGAACGAAGATCTATATTTAGAATTTCACCGAGGTTGTTACACCACACACGCCGACCAAAAGCTACGGAATCGGCGGTGTGAGGAGTTGCTGTACGAGGCAGAATTATTTGCTTCGATCGCCACTTTACTCACAGGCGCAAATTATCCTAAAGCTGAGATTGAATCGGCTTGGAAGAACGTTTTGTTTAATCAGTTTCACGACATTTTGCCAGGTTCGGCGATCCCAAAAGTTTACGAGGATGCCGATGCCACATGGTCAGAAGTAGAAAACGTGGGAGGGCAAATAAGAGATCAGGCTTTAGGAGCGATCGCCACTCAAATTCAATTGCCTGAACCGCCTCATCCCGATGCCCAGGCGATCGCTGTGTTTAATGCTTTGAACTGGGAGCGATCGCAAATTGTCGAAATCCCCAGCCCTTCAGCCGATTGGCAAATTTGTAGCATAGAAGGGCTACCCCAGTCGCAAGCTTTTTCTCCAAATTCCCAATCGATCTCCTTTTTAGCTGAAGCCATTCCTGCTCTGGGATACCGTTGTTTTTGGCTCGTTCCTGTACCTGCCAAATTGCACTTAGATCAGTCCTCAGAATGCTCTGTCCTAGAAAACAAATTTCTGCGGGTCATCCTTGATCCCACGACAGGTGATCTATCTAGCGTTTTTGATAAATTGCACCAACGAGAAGTGTTGAGTGGAGCAGGTAATCAACTCCAAGCGTTCAAAGATGAAGGGCAATATTGGGATGCCTGGAATATTGACCCCGACTACGCTAAATATCCACTGCCTGTTGAGCTAGTACGAATTTATGCCGGGGTGCAAAATGTGCTAGAAACACAGATTTGGGTAGAACGAAAAATTGGGCGATCGCTATTTCGCCAAGCCTATATTTTGCAAACTCACTCCCCTATT
The DNA here is from genome assembly GCA_038204505.1 of Elainellales cyanobacterium. GTDB lineage: Bacteria > Cyanobacteriota > Cyanobacteriia > Elainellales > Elainellaceae > Timaviella. The sequence goes on along the minus strand of JBBRCV010000160.1, from coordinate 9,354 downwards.
CTTAGCATCAAAACAGAGGTAGATTGGCAAGAGCGTCATGTTTTAGTCAAAGCTGCCTTCTCTTTAAATGTAGAAGCAGATTATGCCACCTATGAGATTCCTTTTGGCGCTATTCAACGGACAACACGGAGGGAGAGCGATCGCCAGAAAGCCCAATGGGAGGTTCCGGCTTTACGCTGGGCAGATTTAGCCGATGATACCTACGGGATTAGCTTACTAAATGACTGTAAATATGGCTATGACGCGCAATCCAGCCAAATTCGCTTAACGCTTTTGCGAGGTACGGAGTGGCCCAATCCTGATGCTGACAAGGGGAATCATGAGTTTACTTATGCGCTGTATCCCCATGGAGGAAGCTGGCGATCGGCACGAACCGTTCGTCAAGGCTACGAACTCAACCAACCTTTGCGCGTAACCAAGCTGTCAGGGGTAAGTGGGAAGCTAGGGGCGATCGGGCAATTTCTTGATCTGCCCAACGAAAATCTAGTAGTCACTGCATTCAAACAATCTGAGGATGATCCAAAACTGTGGGTCTTACGCTGCTACGAATGCCACGGTAACCCCGTCAAAATCACCTGGCAGAATAATCCAGATACCCTACTATCTCACCATCTTGATCTGAATCATCCTCAGACTGCAAGCTTGCTCGAAACGCAAACATTCCACACAACCGACGAAATCTTTCCCTGGAAAATTACCACATTTTTACTACCCCAGATCTAACCGAGATCTCGGAGTAGTGTTCTTTGTCTCGTTTGGAGGAGGGACGCATCTCACCGATTGCGAATTTGCAAAATATGATCCACCACTCCCAAACTCTCCTCATACAAAACATCCTGCCCCCATCGCTGCAACTGCTGACTCAACAACAACTCAGCCCGCTGATCATTAATCGCCATCACTAACTCCGTTCGACAAGCCTGCGCGCTCCCTCCAGACTCCATTCGCATACAACCAGTCGTTTCAGAACAAAGAATCGTACAACAATCCGCATTCGGATTCGTCGAAGTCATCCGCAGCCCAATCAAATCCCCAATAATCTCCCCCGAATCTGCCGTTGGAATTGCTGCTAGCTCAGCCACAATCTCTCGCCCTTGGCTGCCCGTAAACCGAACATGGCGCAATTCATAATCGCCACCCTCTTCTGTATAAGAAACAGGCTCCCATCCCAACCGACTGGCAATCCAACCCAAATACATTAGAGCCTGCGCCGCATTTCCTTTTTCGTAATCGATCGCAATCTGATCAATGTCCTCCAAAGAAGCCCGTCGCTCCGGTGGATCATACGCCTCCGCAGTCAACTCCTGCCAAGCCGAAATTCGGTGCCAATTCAAATCCACCACCGAAGTCCCCGTCTCAACCAGCTCATGAATCTTCAAAAACTCCGATTCAGGATCACTAAAGTAAGAAGAATCTAAAATGATCCCATTGCAGGAACTCACCATCTGTTTGAATAGTTCCTGCTCCGGGTTCGGGGTCGCTTTCCACCACACAAACTTCGGCAAATCAGCAATCATTAACGCAGCTACCTCCTCCCCAATCCGGTTCAGAGCTACTTTGTTGCCTCGCAGAGTAATGTACTCGCAGCAGATTAGACTCGTACTTGTCTTTTGCAACGGCATGGGACAAGACACAGATACTTGCGTCGTTACCCCTTCCTCATCGCCCAAAACCGGGCAAATACTGACAATCCGGCAAGGGTTTTGCACCGCAATTACATCACTTACCCCAAATCCTCGCATGTTCGGGTTCGAGATCTTTTTCTGCTCTGGTGAAAGCTTGCTGACTTCTTCGCGTAATCGAGCCAATGTTTCTGTATCGATTCGACTAGTGAGCCTTAGCTCATAAGCTTTTTGAGCTTCATAAACAGCAGCTTTTGTCATATCGCTATAAATACCGTCGATCGCCCCCTTATAAAATCCTAAAATCGCCAGAAGCTGTTGAAACTCCTCCGGCTCATAAACCACCATGCTAAATGTCGTTGCCCTAACAGCGCCCGCATCATCTTTATCGCCTTTCTGGAGGTGCCAAATTTGGCTTAACTCCGTCTCAATTTCATTCAGCGAAATCTCTTTTGGTTTTTGCAGTGCAACAATCGGTGTAGTAGTCATAGGTAAAGAAAAATGAGTGAATAACGAGTAACTAAAGCCTGCGCCAGCGGCGACCATCCCGATTCAGCAACAATTCAGATTCCACAGGTCCCCACGTTCCCGCCTCATACAGCGAAACCGCTTCAGGAGGAGCCGGAGCATCCCAAACCTCCAACAAAGGCGAAAGAATCCGCCAAGAAGCCTCTACTTCATCGCCTCGCGTAAAGAGAGTCTGATCCTTCAACATACAGTCAACCAGAAGCCGCGCATAAGCGTCTGTATTGGCTTGACCAAAAGCCGAATCATATCGAAAATCCATATCCACCGGACGAGTCCGCAACGAACTCCCCGGAGTTTTCACCTCAAACCGCATCGAAATCCCCTCATCCGGCTGAATCCGCATCGCCAAAACATTAGGGTTAGCCTGCTTCGTTGCCGACTGAAACATCAAAAACGGTACATCCTTAAACTGAATCGCCACCTCCGAAACCTTTTTTGGCATCCGCTTCCCTGTTCGTAAATAAATAGGCACGCCCTTCCAACGCCAGTTATCGATCACCAGCTTCAGCGCCGCATAGGTAGGAGTCGTAGAACCCGGCGCAGCCCCTTCTTCTTCACGGTAGCTAGGGACAGATTTACCGCCCATCCAGCCTGCACTGTACTGTCCCCGAACCGCCGACAATCCTAAATCATCTACGTTTGCCAGCCGAGTAGCTTGCAGCACCTTGACCTTTTCGTTCCGAATACTGTCGGCATCCAAAGAGTTAGGCGGCTCCATCACGGTTAAGCAAAAGAGCTGCATCAAGTGATTCTGCACCATGTCACGGAGCGCCCCAGCCGTTTCGTAATAGCCTGCCCGACCTTCCAGTCCCACAGTTTCAGCCACCGTAATTTGAATATGATCAACAAACTGACGATTCCAAAGCGGCTCAAAAATAGCATTGGCAAAGCGAAACACTAACAGGTTTTGAACCGTTTCTTTGCCCAAATAGTGGTCAATCCGGTAAACCTGCTCTTCGGGGCAAACCTGTCGCACCACTCGGTTAAGCGCCTGTGCTGAAGGAAGATCTGTACCAAAAGGTTTCTCAATCACCAGTCGCTGCTTTCGGGGATCACTCAGCATATTGGCAGCCCCAAGTTGCTGCATGGCTTCTGCAAAATAACGAGGTGCAACTGCTAAGTAAAATAACCGATTGCCTCTCGTGCCCCGCTGTTCATCCAACTCACCCAGAAAAGCCTTGAGCTTTTGGTAGCTAGCCGGATTATCAATATCACCGGAGCAGTAGAACAATCCTTTTGCAAAATCCTGCCAAATTTCTTCCCGACCTAAGCCGCCGCCGTAGTCTTCAATGCCTTCACGCATTTGCGCCCGGAAATAATCGTGATCCCATTCTCGTCGAGCCACGCCGACGATCGTTAATTCAGGAGGCAATCGCCGCTCTAGCTTCATTTGATAGATGGCAGGGACGAGCTTGCGCTGGGTTAAATCTCCAGATGCTCCAAAAATAACCAGGACTTGTGGTTCAGGAATGCGATCTTGTTGTAAACCAACGCGGAGTGGGTTTTCGAGTTGAGCAACCATAGCTTTAGTTAAGGCAAATAGAAAGGATAAGGATCTTTTTTTGAAGGGAAGAGATGACACAGTGGGTCGTCTTCTCACAAGCAGTTACTTCCTTTAAGAAATAACTTACTCCTTAAAGGTTAAGGTTATTCACGATCGCGCTCATGCATAAAGGATTCAACCAGCGCCACATCTTCTCGACTGCCAATAATTAAGGGCGATCGGGCATGAATCTTCTCAGGAATCACATCCATAATTTCCTGCATTCCTGTAGTGGCTCTGCCTCCAGCCTGCTCAATCAAATAAGCCATTGGCGCAGACTCATACAGCAACCGCAGCTTACCTTCTGGCTGTTTAACGGTTCCAGGATATAGAAAAACGCCGCCCTGGAACAGAATTCGGTGGAAATCTCCCACCAGCGCCCCTCCATAGCGGGCAGTATAGCCCTCATGCCGATGAACGTAGCGAATATAGTCTCGCAGCGGCTCGTCCCACTGCCAGAAGTTACCTTCGTTGACGCTATAAATAGGTCCATGAGCAGGAATCTGGATATTCTCCTGTGCCAAAATAAACTCGCCCAAACTAGGATCTAAGATAAAAGCATGAACGCCCGTGCCGATCGAGTAGACCAGCATCGTGCTAGGACCATATAGAATATAGCCTGCTCCAATTTGTTTGCGCCCTGATTGAAGCAAATCCTGGGCAGTGCCATCGAGATCTTCTCCCTCCTGCTTACGAATCGAAAAAATTGAGCCGACATTCAGGTTGACATCAACATTCGATGATCCATCTAAAGGATCGTAAAGTAGCGTATAGCGACCCACCGGACAGTTTTCGGGCAGATAATAGGGCTTCTCCATTTCCTCAGAAGCTAAGCGGCAGACCAATCCACTCTGCTCAAACACCGAGATAAACACCTGGTTGGTGTAAACGTCCATCTTTTTGACCGCTTCGCCCTGGACGTTGCTCTGCCCCGTAAAGCCGAGTGCGTCTTCAATCAATCCAGCCCTACTAAGACGGCGGGCAATGAACTTTCCAGCTAGGGCAATCCGGCTCATCAGCCCACTCAGGTCTTGGGCATCGGCTGCGAAACTGTGGAGTTGCTGAAGAACGTGCCGCGAAAGGGTGGTGCAATCGCGATCGAGGGCATATTGATGAGTCAGGTCTAACGGTTGTTCGATGTCAGACATGGGTTTCCTCCCGTTAGGTAGATTCCTCTATCTTATGGATGCATTTCCAGAACGGGGCTTAAATTTTGTTTTTCTGAAGATAGAGTGCCAAAACTGAACGTGCAGAGAGGGAACTTATGCAGTATGCTGGTCTACTGTAAAGCGAGCTACGGTTCAGTCGTAGTTCATTGACACCTTGCGGATGTGGCGGAATTGGTATACGCGCACGCTTGAGGTGCGTGTGGCTTTAGCCTTGCGAGTTCGAGTCTCGCCATCCGCATTACCAAAGTTGAAGGGTTAGGAGAAACCTCCTAGCCCTTTTTCACGGGTTGCTCCAGCAAAAGTACTCCAATCCGTTATGATACAGGAAGAAAAATAAAGTTTTGTAACTCACCTTTTAACCCTTGACTTCAGCCATCCGATCGCCCAAAAGTTTCTCTGTTCCTAGCTCTTGGCACGCGCTTCAACCGATTTGGCAGGGCGGCGAAGAAGTAGTGCAATGCGGACTGCCGAAGGAGCAGTTGGCGACAACTTGGCAAATGCTGCTACTAGGCGATGGTTCTCATACCCGCAACTTGCAGCTTTTAACGGGCGAACCTGTTGAGGTTGATGTGATTGATATGTCGGTGATTGGTACTGATCCAGAGGGAGCGCCCGATATCGTTAAGGTAGTTCCTAATCCTTGGATGCGCCGCCAGGTTTGGCTACGGAACGCAGCAGGGCAAAGGCTCACCTATGCGGCTTCTTGGTGGGAAGCCAGCCATTTGGATGAGTATTTAGAGAATCGATCGCTTCCCATTTGGACGAGTTTGGCGCGATCGCGCACTGAACTCTACCGCGATATCCAGGGCATTCACTACGGTCATTCCCCTGCTCTAGAACTCGCTTTTGGGGAACCTGGACCTTTTTGGGGACGACACTATCTGTTCTGGCACAACGAGCAACCGATTACGCTGATTTACGAAGTGTTTTCGCCTTGTCTATCGAAATATTTAGGTGAAACAGTTGGAAAGGGGTAACGCCTCCCTACCGAGGTACAGGGACTTGCCCCAGTAAAGAAGCCACCAATCCATCTACCTTTAGCCCATCCATCTGTGCTTCTGGACGCATGATTAGACGATGGCGGAGTAAGGGTGGGGCGATCGCCTTAATATCATCGGGTGTAACAAAATCCCGACCGCAGACCCAGGCATTTGCCTTACTTGCCTGCAACCAAGCCACTGCCGATCGCGGCGACGCACCCAGCGCCAGGTCAGGATGCTGCCGAGTCCGTTGTACCAATGTCAGCAAATAGTCCAACAGCGCTTCTGAAACCTGCACTGAGCGAATGGTCTGCCGCGCTGCTAGCACTTGTTGAACAGTGGCGATCGGCTTCAAATTTGCCAAATCCAACCGCTTCGTTTGTAGCCCTGCCTGGGAATTCAACAGCATTTGCTTCTCGGCTTTGGCATCGGGATATCCCACTACTAGCTTAAATAGGAAGCGATCGAGCTGTGCTTCAGGCAAAGGATACGTGCCTTCAAACTCCAGGGAGTTTTGAGTGGCGATCACCCAGAATAAGTCAGGTAAGCGCATACTTTCGCCATCTAAAGTCACCTGCTGTTCTTCCATGGCTTCCAAAAGCGCCGCTTGGGTTTTGGGCGGAGTGCGGTTGATTTCGTCTGCTAGTAAGATTTCGGTGAAAACAGGTCCTTGCTTGAGAGTGAAATCGCGGGTGTTAAAGTCAAAAATGTTAGTGCCCAAAATATCAGAGGGCAGCACGTCTGGAGTAAGCTGAATGCGGCGGAAGTCAGCTTGCACCAACTGGGCAAGGGCTTTGACGGTGAGGGTTTTGCCTGTGCCAGGAACGCCTTCTAAAATGACGTGTCCGCCTGCAAGGAACGCCACCATAAGTTGTTGAATGATGGTTGGCTGCCCCACCACAATTTGGCTGAGAGCTTTAGCGAGTTGTGTAAAGGTGGTGTTATCGTTCACGGGTTCCCAAGTTGACGATGAAGGGTCTGCACTTTTTCCAACCAGGTTAGCAACTCCTGACGATTTGGGCGTTTTTGAGGCGGGTGGCTCAACACGTCTTCAAGTTCGGTGGCGAGTCGTCCCGTTTGTTGAACCCAGGCATCAACAATGACGCGAGATTCAACAGGATCAGTTCCTAAGCCGAGCGATCGCTGCACATAAGCCCGTTCCGCTTTCCCCACGGTTTCCCAAGCGAATCCGCTACAGTTTGCCTTTTGCAAAACGCTTGCTAATGCTTGAATATATGCCTCGCTGTTATCTAACTTGGGCGGCAAAAGCTGGATGGGCAGACCAAACCGCTGGTTTTTCTCCCAAATTAAAACCAGGAGAATGATCAGCGCTTGCATCGCCAGGACTGGCAAGGAGGTTTGAGCTAAATATCTAGCAAGGCTACCAGATTTTTCCTTGGCGATCGCCTTCTGATCCCGAAATCCATGGGAGTATTCATCGATCCAAATGGGATTTCCAGGCGCAGTTACCAGCTTCGTCAAAAACTTGAAGTTTCCAGGCTCGTCCTGATAGGCATTGGCGGCAAGATGGGACGTTACCACCGAGATAACTCGTCCCTGTCCCAGAACTTGCTCCCACACCACGCTTCCAGCCGCATCTTTAAGCAGAATATCTTCAGCAGCAGTCTCTTCTGTATGTCTGCGGCGAGTTTCCACTTTGACCGCGCCCGCAGGACTGGAAAGGCTGGAGCTAAATGGGGCTTTGGTCACGGGCGATCGCACCCCCAGCAATATCACCACATTTCCTTGCTCAACCCAATCTTGACTGGCGATCAGCAGCGAAACTCTCTCCCGCCCATTTGCAATCTGTACCAGCGTGATCGGCGCTCCTCCCTTAGATAGCTGCACTACAGGCGCTTTTCCATCATCCTGCCACGCCACCTCTTCTCCCTTCGGTAAAGACGGTATAGTTAGTAACTCCTCCAACGGACGCTGCCACCGCTTCACCGTGATTCCCTGCTGCTGAAGACTGGCATACCAGGCTCCATAACCATTAGGCGCACGACTGTAAGTAGATCCTTGCATCGCTGGAGCGCGCAAAGACACAAAGATAATCACCATAAATAATGGAATCAGCAGAAACGCCCATAGCCACGATCGCCGCCTCAGTAGATTTTTCCTCATGGGCTTTTCCTCATGGGCTTTGAATTTCCTGGTAAGCCTGCCAACAGCGCTCAAACGTTTCTGCTGAAATAGCAGCATCACTGAAGCACAGCCGCTCGTGGGTACGAATCAACAATTGGTAAGGATTAGAGTGAATTTGGGGCGGATCGATCTGCAAAATCAGGCTCAGGTATTCACCATCCGTTCGACTTTCCTCTTGCCGAATGAGATGGCGATCGCTGAGATGCTGAAGCGATGCCATATAAAGCGATCGGCAGGCTTCGCGGTAGTTACCCTGTTGTTGGGCATAGCGCGATCGCTCTAACCACTCTGCGGCTGACTGTGTGACTGGAGTGAAGGAAGAAGGCGATCGCCCACGCCCACGCCTCAAATAACCGTCGACATAGGGCTTAAGAATTTGATACAACTGCCAGCCCAGCCCAGCCACCAGTCCCACAATTACAGTCCAGAAGAATCCCTGAAGAAACCATTCCGGCAATGCCCAGTCTTCGCCTCCTAAGTTGCCCAAGCGCAACCCTGAGAACAATGATTCCAGCCATTCACCCACCTGCTGCTGCCGTTGCTGAATCCACCAGTCAGCGCTGCTTTTTTCAAACGTCCCTGAAGCCACGCCTCACCTCAAAATCATTTGCTCCGCGCCCATTATGGCGAATCAGATAGCTTCAAAACGCTGTTATGCAAAATTCCCCAGATTCTTGAAGGATCTGGGGAACTAGAGTTCTTGAAAGAAACCCTATGCCATGCTGTTTTCGATCGCCCATCGAGCCAACTCAGTCCGGTTGTGTAAACCCGTTTTACCCAACATATTGCTAACGTGGCTTTCGATCGTGCGCTGACTCACATTTAACTCTTCCGCAATCTCGCGGTTTGCCATACCCCGCGCCACAAACTGTACGACTCGCAGCTCTGTTGGAGTCAGCTCTACATCAAACGGCACCTGAATTTTAGGCGAAGAATCCGAACCCTTCTCTTGCCTCTGAATCAGCCGAGATGCCTGCTTCAAAGATGACTCTACCTGAGCCACTAGCTCTTCTGGCTCAAAGGGCTTCACCATGTAAACATCCGCCCCGGTGTTCAGTCCCTTAACCCGGTCTTGGCTCTGTCCTTTTGCCGAAAGGAAAAGCACCGGAATCCAACTGGTTCTAGGGTTCTTTCTAACATGCTCAACGAGTGAGTATCCGTCCATTTGAGGCATCATCACGTCACAAATGATCATATCTGGCGTGTCTTTATCCAAGACTTCCAGCGCTTCCTGACCATTTTCTGCGGTGACAACTTCGTAACCCCGAAACTCAAGATAATCTTTAACCAACAAAATTAAGTTGGGGTCGTCGTCAATTAACAGTAGACGTTTGTGCTCTCCCACACTGGTTTCCTTGCTCATGCCT